>NZ_JBLMKT010000038.1:0-84294 GCF_047779955.1 Streptomyces lothianensis
ACGCAGCAGGTGGGCGTGCCAGACCCCCGCGTCAGCGGCATGATCCGCCGGACACCCCCTAGCGCGGACCAGCGCCGCAGACGGCCGGACCGGAAGGTGCGCGACCGCCCCGAGAACCCCCGAGGCCTTGGCGCAGGCCCGACACGACGAGGGCCTCTACGAGGACGAGCAGCAACGCCAAACGGACCTGCTCACCCTCCGCGAGCTCTTCGCCCGGCACGGCTGACGGGGGATCCTGATCGCGCGCCGCGATGTGCCGGCGTTGTCCACCGCCTGTTCCCGGGCATGCGGCCCAGTAACCTGTCCCGCATGCCCCGCTATGAATTCCGCTGCCGGACCTGCGGCGACACCTTCGAGGTCAGCCGCCCCATGTCCGAGTCCTCCGCCCCCGCCGACTGCCCGGCCGGGCACGCGGACACCGTGAAGCTGCTGTCCACCGTCGCCGTCGGCGGCGCCTCCGCCTCGCCTGCTCCGGCGCCGGGTTCCGGTGGGGGTGGCTGCTGTGGCGGGGGGTGCTGCGGCTGACACGGGCGGTGCCCGGCGCGGCCGCGCTCAGCGCTTGCGTGCCAGGGTCACCCCGTCCGCGACGGGCAGCATCACGCTCTCCACGCGGTCGTCCGCCCGTACGTGCTCGTTGAACTCCTTGATCGCCGCCGCGGCTCCAGTCGGCTGTTCGTCGGTGACCCCGCCGCCCATGAACACGTTGTCCACCACAAGCAGACCGCCCGGCCGCATCCTGGGCACCAGCTCCTCCCAGTACGGGATGTAGTTCTCCTTGTCCGCGTCGACGAACGCCAGATCGATGTGCGGCTCCTTCGGCAGACCGGCGAGTGTCTCGGTGGCCGGTGCGATCCGCAGCTCGATCCGGTCGGCCACGCCTGCCTCCTCCCATGCCTCCCGCGCGTACGCCGTCCACTCCTCGGAGACATCGCAGGTGAGCAGCGCACCGTCCGCCGGCAGCGACTGCGCCATCGACAGCGAGGACAACCCCGTGAACGTGCCCACCTCCACGACAAAACGCGCCTGCGTGAGCCGCACGAGGAACGCGAGGAGGGGCCCTTGCTCCTGTGCCACCTGCATACCCGCGGCCTGCGGGAGCCTGCTGTGGGTCAGCTCGATCAACTTGCGCTGCGCGGGGCCCGGCGGCGGATTGTGGTCCAGCATGTAGGCGTGGAGTTCGTCGGTGAGTCGGGTGCGCTTACCGCTGGACATCGGACCTCGCTTTGCCGGGATGACTGCCGATGCCCGAACCTACCGCGCGCTCCGGAGCGTGTTCAGGCACCGCGCGCTCCGGAGCGTGTTCAGGCTCCGGTCCGGCCTGCCGCGAGGAAGCGGCGGAGGATCTCCTCGCCCGCGCCGGCTCCCCGTTCGGCGAGGACGGTGAGCTGAGGGGCCTGCCAGCCGGAGTCCGCGAGTTCGCCGTGGCCGGGGCGCCAGGCGTGGTCCGCGGCGCTGAGCAGGTCGGCGTCCAGGAGCGAGTCGCCCGCGGCGAGTGTGCGGCCGGCTCCCGTGCGGCGGGCCACTTCGCGCATGGCGGCGCTCTTGGTGAGCGGCTTGGGCACGGCGTAGATCTTGCGGCCCTGCAGGGACACGGTCCAGCCGCGGCCCTCGGCCCACTCGCCGAGTTCCTTGACCCAGTCCTCGGGCAGGAGGGCGCGCTCGACCACGAGATAGGCGAACAGGTCTTCGGCGACCCGCTCCTTCAGGAGCCAGGCCTCGTCGGCCGTACGCAGCAGGTGGCCGCGTATCTCGTCGAGGGGGGCGGATTCCTCGGCCAGGCGGGCGGCGACCGCTCGCTGCCAGTCGGGGTCGGAGACACCGTCGACCAGGAGGTGGCCGCCGTTGGCGCAGATGGCGAACTCCGGCGCGGGGCCGGGGAGATGGATACGGCCGTACTGCTCGCGGGTGCGGGTGGTGGTGGGCACGAAGACGGTGCTGCGGGCCAGTTCGGCGAGGAGCTCCGCGGCGGTCTCGGTGACGTAGGAGAGCGGTTTGCCCTCGTAGACCTCGACGCAGAGGAGGCGGGGTGCCTGCGCGTCCGGCATGGGCAGCTGGAGGGCCGCCGCGGAGTAGATCAGGGTGCGGTCGAGGTCGCTGGCGACGAGGGTGGGGGCGCCGACGGGAGCAGCTGCCCCGACGGGAGCGGGTGCGCTGCCCGGTACGGATGCGCCGATGGGCGTGGGTTGCGTGTTCACTTGGTGTCCACCGCCTTGCCGTCGGCGCCGGTCGCGCCGCGGGTGAAGCGGGGGTGGATGAGGCCGACACAGGTGTAGGGGAGTCCGTCGACCTCCTCGACGGGTACACCGCGCTGTTCGGCGAGGAGGCGGACGTGGTCGAGGTCCGTACCGGCTCCGCGCCGGGCGAGCACCTTCCAGGGGACGCGGCGCAGCAGAACCCGGGTCGTCTCACCGACGCCCGGCTTGACGAGGTTCACGTCATGGATGCCGTACTCCTCGCTGATCCGCTCCACGGCGGCCCAGCCTTCCCAGGTGGGTGCGCGGTCGGCGGAGAGGAGTTCCTTGACCTGAAGGTCCACCGCTTCGGTCACGGCGTCGAAGCGGTCGCACACGGTGTCGAGGAAGAAGCGCGAGACGTCCGCGTCGGACAGTTCGCGGTAGTACTTCGCGCCGTGGAAGTCGTGTGCTCCGACCAGGTCGGAGCGGAGCACCGTGCGCGATATCAGGCCGGACACCGTGGAGTTGAGGCAGGCGGAGGGGATGAGGAAGTCCTCGCGGGTGCCGTAGGTGGCGACGCAGGAGCCCGGGTCGGCGAGTACGGCGATCTCCGGGGAGAAGCCCGTGGCCCCACCGCGTGCTTCGAACTCCTCGATGGCCTGGGCGAGTTCGCGGGTGATGGCGCCCTTGCCGGTCCAGCCGTCGACGAAGACCACGTCGGCGGGGTCGTGGTGGGCGGCGAGCCAGCGCAGGGCGTTGGCGTCGATGCCGCGGCCGCGCACGATCGAGACCGCGTAGTGGGGCAGTTCGAGGCCGTGCCGGTGCTGGGCCCAGCGGCGCATCAGCACGCCGACGGGTGTGCCGGCGCGGGCCAGCGAGACGAGGACGGGGCGGGCGTCCGGCCGCCCGGGACGCTGGGGACGCTCCGCGAGCACCGTCTCGGTGACGACGCCGACGGCCTGCGCGATCCGGTCCGCCGAGGTGTCCAGGGCCGTCTTGAACAGCTCCTGGTACCGGGCGCTCGGCTGGTATTCCACGGGCAGCGATTCGGCGTAGTGGGCGCCACCGCTCTGGATCGCCTCCTCGCGTTCCTCCGTGGGGGCCTCAAGCTCCACGGCCGACAGGTCCTGCAGCAGCCAGCCGACCTCGTCCGGTGCGTAGGAGGAGAAGGCGGGGCCGCGGAGGGGCTCGGGCAGCATCAGGTGATCCTCGGGGGTACGGGGCGTCGACACGGCCTCGGGGGTACGGGGCGTCGATACGGCCGCGGAGGTACGGGTCGGTGCGGCCGCGGAGGTACGGGTCGGTGCGGCCGCGTCCGGCGCGGCGGGGACGTACGAGGGAACGACGGCAAGCAGCACCTGCCCGGCGTGCGTGCCGAGCCGGGCGAGGAGGCCGTCGGGTGCGTGCAGTTCGGGGGTGTCGGCGACGGAGTCGATGACGGCGACGACGGTGTCGAAGCCGCCGCCGGCCACGTTGTACGCGAAGCGGGGGCCGGGCCCGTCGGCGGGGGCGTCGTGGGCGGGGAAGGTGAGCCGGGTGCGTATCGCGTAGCCGGGGTCGTCGACGGCCAGGACAGGCGAGCGAGTGGTGGTCGAGAAGCGGACCTCGGCGTCGGTCCGCTCCTCCAGTGCGACGGCGAGTGCGAGCGGGGCGTACATCAGTTCCTCGAAACCGAGCACGAGGACGCGCCGCGCGCCGTCCAGCTCCCGTTCGATGCGTGCGGCCATCGCGGGCAGCGCGGCGTCGAGCTCGGCCCGGTGACCGGGCAGGAAGCCGTGGCGGCCGCCGTCGGGGACGCTCTCGGGCCAGCCCAGCTCGACCCGTCGTACCGGATTGGGCTGCGCCTGGCCCGGCACGGACGGCTCACCGGCAAAGCTCTGCTCGTGCTCGGTCACAAGCGCCTGGCCCTTGGCGAGGACTCCTTCGGGCAGCCGTACCGTCCCGGAGGCCGCTGCCACGAGGTCGACACGCGCCCCGAGCTCCGCGGCGAACTGCGTCAGCCGCCCGCGGTCCTCGGCCGAGCGCATGTCGACGAGCGCCACGATGACGTACCGCTCGCGCGGATAGCGCTCGTGGAGCGCGCGGATCGTGTTGAGGACGGTGTTGCCGGTGGAGAACTCGTCGTCGACGAGCACCAGCGGACCCTCGCCGGCGAGCAGCGCGGGGTCCTCGGGCAGCAGCAGATGGGAGGTGGCGTGCGAGTGGGATTCCTCGAAGCCGCCCGCGGCGGTGACGGTGGCGACGGGGCGGCGGGTGGAGTGCAGATAGGGGGCGAGGGCGAGTCCGTCCGCCACGGCGTGGCCCAGGCCTGTCGCGGTCTCCGCGTAGCCGAGGACCACCGCGCGCGCTGCGTCCCGTTCGCCGAGCAGTTCCCTGACGCGCAGGCCGAGGTCGTGTCCGGAGCGCCACACCACCCGCGGGCTCTGCGGCACGTGCTTGCCGAGCACCTGGGAGACCAGGAGATGCGCGCGCTTGGGGTTGCGGCGCAGGGCGAGTCCCAGCATGTCGTTCAGTTGCGCATCGCCGATCAGCTCGACGCCGAGCCGTTCGGCGACCCAGGTACCCGACCACACCACGTTCTCTGTCATTCCTCTCAGGTTCGTCACGGTCAGCCGGGGAGTCCGGCGGCGAGCAGTTCCACGAAGCCGACGTCGACGCGGGCGACGCCGAAGGCCTGGGCGCGTTGCAGGGTGCGTTCGGCCCAGGCGCGGTGCGGCTTCACCTCGTTCATCTTGTTCGTGTACGCGGAGCGCATCACCCCGCCGCCGTCGCGCTCGGGCCGCAGGATGTCCTGGGCGTCGCTGAACTCCTCGTGGCTGACGACGGACATCGCGTGCACGGGCAGGACGTGGGAGGGGTGGATGCAGGTCTTGCCGAGCAGACCGTTGGCGCGGTCGAGGGCGATCTCGCGGAGCAGCCCGTCCATGTCGTGCTCGATGAGCGCGGCACGCAGTTCCTCCGCGCGGCCGAGGAAGGGGCTCGCGCGCAGCTGCGGCTTGAACATGCGCTCCTGGTGGCGGAAGTACTCCCAGACCGGCCCGGTCACGGTGAAGCCGGTGCCGTCGGCGCGGCCGAGGACGTTGACCACGTCGGCGATGACGGAGGCGACGAGGTGCACGTCGTAGGCGGTCAGGTCCGGCGGCCTGCGCAGCCCGTACGCGGAGCAGAAGTCGGTGACGCCGAGGCGCAGGGCCAGTACGCGGTCGCGGTACTTGTCGACGGTGCGGGAGATCCCGGCGAGGGTCTCCGCGCGGGATTCCAGGTGCAGCAGGGAGGGCGATTCGAGGACCGGCATCGCGAAGAGCCGCCGCCCGCTGTCCTGCTCTGCCGCGGCCAGTGCTTCGAGGAAGGGGACTCCGCTTTCCTCGGTGAACTTCGGCAGTACGAATCCGGACAGGAGCTCTGTGCGGGGGCCGAGGCGGCGCGCGAGGTCGGTGATCTGGTCCGGGGTGCGTATACGTATGAAGAGCAGCGGAAGATCGGTGGCCGGGTGGCCGCCGGCCTCGACCGTGGCGGCGAGCCGGGCGAACTGGGTGACGAGGTTGGTCTCGGCGGCCTCCACCTCGGCGTCGTCGATGGAGTCCTCCAGGCAGAGGACCATCGAGACGACTCCGCGGCCGGCCTGCTTCAGGATGTCCTCGGCCAACTGCGGGCGGGTGGCCGGGCTGTACAGGGTCGCGCCGAGTGCCACCGAGAGCAGTCCGGCGGGCGAGTCCGCGTCGAACTCGCCGGGCTCCTGATGGAACAAGGCCTTCCGGTTCTCAGGCGCAATATGCCCGAAATGACGCATGAGACTCCCCCGTAAGGACAATGGCGACCGCTGATGTGGCCGGTAATAGTACGTACGGGCGTGTGTCGACGGTTCCCTTCACGCATGAATTTCCGGTTTCCCGGCCATGACAGACACTCTTGCACGAGTCGGGCTCCACGCAATGGGCCGGGTCGCCGCACGCCCTGGCCTGAGTACCTCCGCGCCGCAGCCCGGGGGCTCGGCGCGGCCCCCCACGTTGTCCCGGCACGGACGCAGCAGGCAGGATGACCGTCATGACGCACACGATGGTGAAGGGGTCGAACGTCCCGCTGGAGGCGACAGCGGTGCGCGCGGTGCTGCGCTGGGCCCCGAGCTCCGATGTGCCCGACGTCGACGCCTCGGCGCTGCTGCTCGGCGCGGACGGCCGGGTCCGCTCCGACGAGGACTTCGTCTTCTTCAACCAGCCCCGCCACCCCTCGGGCAAGGTCTGGCGGCTGGGCAAGAAGCGCCTCGCCGAGGGGCTCACCGACACCATCCAGGCAGATCTGGCGGGGATCGATCCGGCCGTTTCCAGGATCCTCGTCGTCGCCTCGGCCGAGGACGTGCCGTTCGGACACGTACGGTCGCTGCGTATTTCGCTGTACGACGCCACGCGCGGCGATGACGAGCCGTATGCGGTCTTCGACGTGAAGCCGGAGACCGGCAACGAGACGGCGCTGATCTGCGGGGAGCTGTACCGCCGCAAGGAGGGCTGGAAGTTCCGCGCGGTCGGCGAGGGGTACCTGAACGGCCTGGTGGGCCTCGCCACCGACTTCGGCATCTCGGTCGACGACTCCGACGACTCCCCCGATCCCGACGGCTCCGAGGGCTCCGGGGGCTCCGACAGCTCCGGGAACGACGAGAGCGCCGGGAACCGGGCGGAGGACCCGGCCGCGGCACAGCCGGCCCCTGCCGCCGCCCGGACCACCGCACCCGCATCGGACGCCCAGCCAGCTCCCACTCCCTCACAGCCACAGCCACAGCCACAGCCACAACCCACCCACGGCTACCCGCAGCAGCCTCCGGCACCCCCTGCCCCGGCGCCCGCGACGCAGCCCACCACGTACGGCTATCCGCAGCCGGCCTCGCCGCAGCCCGCCTACGGCTATCCCCAGCCGGCACCGGCCATGCCGCCCGCCCAGCCGGCACCCGCGCCGGACCCGCACTTCAAGCTGCCGCCCCAGGGCCCTCAGTTCATCGGCCGCTGACCGCGGCGGGCGGCCGGGAGTGGCTGCCCACCGGCCCCGTCCGCCCACCGCGCACCGGCCCGCTCACCTGCCCCGTCCGCTCACCTGCCCCCGCCCACCTTCGTCTTGTAGCCGCGCCCCCAGTGCAGCCCCCAGCCGTACATCCGGTCCAGCTCGGCCTGGAAGCCGTAGACGAACTTCACCTCGCGCCGCACCATCAGCTCGCCCTTGACGTTCTCCAGCGAGACCACGGCGCAGGACCGGGCCTGTGGTGCGCGTTCGTCGAGTTCGATCTCGATCCGCGGCCCGTTGCTGGGGTACAGGGTGACCTTGGCGTGCGTCCGGTCGAAGGCCGGCGTCTGGTCGTAGATGTAGACGAAGACAAGCAGCCGCTTGATGGACTCCCGGTGGTCGAGATTGACGTAGAGCGTCTCACCCGAGGGCGATCCGAAGCGGTCGTCGCCGCTGAGCTTCACATACGGCGGCGCGTTGAGGTTCCCGAAGAAGCCGCCGAGCGGCTGGACCACGCCCTTCGCGCCGTCGGTCAGCTCGTAGAGGCAGCCGATGTCCAGGTCGACGTTGACCACGCCCCGCGTGTGCGCCTGCACCACATCGGGCTTGAACATCTTGAAGGGGTGCCGCAGCAGCCCGCTCTGCCGTGAGCGTCCTTCGATGTCGGAGGTGCGCATCCGCCAGGACAGGTTGACGCGCAGATTGCTGGTGGCCGCCCCTTGTTTGCTGAGGGAGACCACGGGGTGCCGTTTGGTGAGTGCGATCGCGTTGGTCGCCGCGCTCCCCGATTCGAAGTGTCCCCCGCTCCCCCGCAGCCCTCGCCACAGATCGTCCCAGAAGGACATCCCGCCCCCTCGTTCCCGTACGCCTGGTCAACGACAGCGGGGCGGCCGCGAGGTTCAGCACCTCGTGGCCGCCCCGCTTCAGAGCGTTCCCTTCTCTACCGGTAGGTCACACCCCGGAGGAGACTTCCGGCTTCTCGTCCGAGCCCGCTCCCGATCCCCCTTCGGCCGCCTCGAGCCGGCGGTTGCGCAGGACCGAGGACCAGAACGAGGCGGCGATCAGGAACACTCCGACCAGGCCGGTGATGATCTCGCTGATCTCGTGCTCGATGGTGACGAGCAGGATGGCCGCGAGCGCACCGATCGCGTAGTGCGCGCCGTGCTCCAGGTACACGTAGTCGTCCAGGGTGCCCTGGCGTACCAGGTAGACCGTGAGCGATCGTACGTACATGGCGCCGATGCCGAGGCCGAGCGCCATCCAGAAGATGTGGTTCGTGATGGCGAAGGCGCCGATGACACCGTCGAAGGAGAACGAGGCGTCGAGCACCTCCAGGTACAGGAAGAGGAAGAACGCCGCCTTGCCGGCCAGGCCGACCGCGGAGACCTGCTTGCCCTCCGCCTTGGCCTTCTCCTCCTCCTCGTGTTCGCGCTCCTCTTCCTCTTCGAGTTTGTCCTCGAAGTAGCCGGAGAGGCCGCCGACGATGAGATACGTGATCAGACCGGCGACACCCGCGAGCAGTACGGTGGCGGACTTGTCCGCGTGACCGGTGCTGGTGTGCGCGTGGGTGGCGAAGGCCATGGTGGCGCCGAGCAGAACGATCAGCGCGATGCAGACCGACAGCATGTCGACCTTGCCGAGCTTGGCCAGCGGGCGCTCGAGCCAGCGCAGCCAGTGGATGTCCCGCTCCTCGAAGATGAAGTCGAGGAAGATCATCAGCAGGAACATGCCACCGAAGGCCGCGATCGCCGGGTGGGCGTCGGTGACCAGCGCCTCGTACTGGGTCGGATCGTCGAGCGCCAGCTGGACGGCTTCGATGGGCCCGACCTTGGCGCTGATCGCCACGATGACGACCGGGAAGACGAGCCGCATACCGAACACTGCGATCAGGATGCCGATGGTGAGGAAGATCTTCTGCCAGAAGGCATTCATCTTCTTCAGGATTCCGGCGTTGACCACCGCATTGTCGAAGGAGAGCGAGATCTCCAGGATCGACAGGATGAGGACGAGACCGAAGGCCTCCCATCCCCATTGCCACGCGGCGAAGGCGAGTCCCACCGCCGTGACGGCGAAGGACCACCCGAAGGTTTTCAGTACCACTGGCTACCCAATCTGTGTACGGGCTCCCCCGCGCCGAGTACGGGGCTCCCCCGAGCCGCGCGCGGCTTTACGAAACATTGACCCCGAAGTCTAGAGCGATGCCGCGCAGCCCCGACGCGTACCCCTGTCCCACGGCACGGAACTTCCACTCGCCGCCATAGCGGTACACCTCGCCGAAGATCATCGCCGTCTCGGTGGAGGCGTCCTCGGTGAGGTCGTAGCGCGCCAGCTCCACGCCGTCGGCCTGGTTGACGACGCGGATGAACGCGTTGCTGACCTGGCCGAACGTCTGGCCGCGGTTGTCCGCGTCGTGGATCGAGACCGGGAAGACGATCTTGTCGACCCCGGCCGGGACCTTGGAGAGGTCGATGAGCAGCGACTCGTCGTCACCATCGCCCTCACCGGTGAGGTTGTCACCGGTGTGCTCCACCGAGCCGTCGGGGCTCTTGAGCTGGTTGTAGAAGATGAACCACTCGTCGCCGAGCACCCGCCCCCCGCTGCACAGCAGGGCGCTGGCGTCGAGGTCGAAGTCGGCTCCTGTGGTGGAGCGCGCATCCCAGCCGAGCCCGATCATCACCTGCGTGAGATTGGGTGCGGCCTTGGAGAGGGAGACATTGCCTCCCTTGGCGAGCGTGACGCCCATTTCGTGTCCTCCCCGGATTTCGTGCGCGATGCTGCTGGTCGCAGTCGATCGATGCTGCTGGTCAAGGGCGTCCGGCGCCGCACTTCCCGTGCGGCGCCGGACGCTGCCCCGGGCCCGTGCGGGCGCGGGGTTCCGGCGCGTGGTGGTGCGCGCCGGTGTACGTACGCGACGTACGAAGGAAACCGGTGTACACGCGCGACGTACGGAAGGAAACCGGGTCGAACGTCAGACGTTCACGCCGAAGTCCTGCGCGATGCCGCGCAGACCCGAGGCGTAGCCCTGGCCGATGGCGCGGAACTTCCACTCCGCACCGTGCCGGTAGAGCTCGCCGAAGACCATGGCGGTCTCGGTGGACGCGTCCTCCGAGAGGTCGTAGCGCGCGATCTCCGTCTCTCCGGCCTGGTTGACGACGCGGATGAACGCGTTGCGCACCTGGCCGAAGGACTGCTGGCGGTTCTCGGCGTCATAGATCGACACCGGGAAGACGATCTTGGCGATCTCGGCCGGAACGGCGGCCAGGTTCACCTTGATCTGCTCGTCGTCGCCCTCGCCCTCACCGGTGATGTTGTCACCGGTGTGCTCGACGGAGCCGTCGGGGCTCTTGAGGTTGTTGAAGAAGACGAAGTTGGCGTCGCTCGAGACCTTGCCGTCCTCGCCGGTCAGAATGGCGCTGGCGTCCAGGTCGAAGTCCGTACCGGTGGTGGTGCGGACATCCCAGCCGAGACCGACCGTGATCGCGGTCAGGCCCGGGGCCTCCTTGGTCAGCGAGACGTTGCCGCCCTTGCTGAGGCTGACTCCCACGAGTCCTCCAAATAGTTTCCAGGGGCAGCGCCCCCGTGGTGCATTGGCATCGGATCAACGACTGGATCCTAGTGACGGGTTCCCGAGGCTTTCCAGCACCTTCACGTACTCCTCGGGATCGCGCGCGTCCGGCAGCGCGTTGACCACGCTCCAGCGCACGAGCCCCGTCTTGTCGATGATGAAGGTCCCCCGCAGGGCGCAGCCCTTCTCCTCGTCGAAGACCCCGTAGGCCCGCGCGGCCTCGCCGTGCGGCCAGAAGTCGGACAGGAGCGGGAAGTCGAGGCCTTCCTGCTCGGCGAAGACCCGCTGACTGAACGGCGCATCGCAGGACACGGCGAGCAGTTGCGTCTCGTCGTTGACGAACGTGTCCACGTCGTCGCGGAGCGCGGCGAGCTCGCCCGTGCAGACTCCGGTGAAGGCGTACGGGTAGAAGACGAGCACCACGTTCCGCTCGCCGTGGAGGTCGGACAGGCGGAGCAGCTCGCCGTGCTGGGTCCGGAGTGCGAAGTCCGGGGCCATCGTGCCGATGGCAACGGCGGCGATGGTGGCGGAAGTCATCCCTGTCCCTCCAAAGGGCCTCATGGGTCCGATCGGGTGAGGGCCACCCTATGCCCCGCCGCCGACAACCGGTCCTGTGCGCACGAAGACCCCTGCCGGCCAGTCGGTCGGCAGGGGTCCTCGTGCGGCGTTTCCCGTCCTCAGCGCTTCTTGGCGGCCTTCGGGGTGCTCAGCCGGCTCGCCGTCCAGTCCTTGCCGGCGCTGATGCTCTTGGCGGCGGAGAGCCCTGCGGTGGTCGAGGCCTCGCCGATCTCGCTCGGCTCGACATAACCGTCACGGCCGGTCTTCGGCGTCAGAAGGAGGATGGATCCGCCTTCCTCCATGTACGCGATGGCATCCACCAGCGCATCGGTCAGGTCCCCGTCGTCCTCACGGAACCAGAGCACCACGCCATCGGCCACATCGTCGTATTCCTCGTCGACGAGCTCACTGCCGATGGCCTTCTCGATGGCCTCGCGGAGCTCCTGGTCGGCGTCGTCGTCGTAGCCGATCTCCTGGACCACCATCTCGGGCTGGAATCCCAGCCTTACGGCCAGGTTCGTCTCCGCGTGGTCCGCGGTCGCGCTCACGGATTGCCTCCTGATCATGTTTTCGGATGTCTTCTTGCGCTTCGCGCGGGCGCGAAGCGTTGGCCGTAGTCCACACGGGCGGGGCGGATCGCGCAAGTACCCGGCCGCCGAGACCGCCGAAACGGTGACGTTCCCGACCGCGCCACAGCAACCAATGCCCGTTTTGCCCGGCATCAGCGATTCACCCCACAGCTTCCATGTGAACCACATGACACCGCCGTGTGAAGTACGTACGGGAAAAATACAGGGTCCGGCCCTCCGCTTCTCCCGGCAGCACACCCCGAAGACCACCGGGGGCCGCGTCACCGGCGCGGGCGTATCGTTGCGATAACGACACATCGAGACAACCGACAGCGAAGGAACAGCGTGGCTTCCGGATCAGATCGCAACCCGATCATCATTGGCGGCCTGCCCAGCCAGGTCCCGGACTTCGATCCCGAAGAGACTCAGGAATGGCTCGACTCGCTGGACGCGGCGGTCGACGAGCGCGGCCGCGAACGGGCCCGCTACCTGATGCTCCGGCTGATCGAGCGCGCCCGTGAGAAGCGCGTGGCCGTGCCGGAGATGCGCAGCACGGACTACGTGAACACCATCGCCACCAAGGACGAGCCGTTCTTCCCGGGCAACGAGGAGATCGAGCGCAAGATCCTCAACGCCACCCGCTGGAACGCGGCCGTCATGGTCTCGCGTGCCCAGCGCCCCGGCATCGGCGTCGGCGGTCACATCGCGACCTTCGCCTCCTCCGCCTCGCTGTACGACGTGGGCTTCAACCACTTCTTCCGCGGCAAGGACGCCGGTGACGGCGGCGACCAGATCTTCTTCCAGGGCCACGCCTCGCCGGGCGTCTACGCCCGCGCGTACCTCCTCGACCGGCTCTCCGAGCAGCAGCTCGACGCGTTCCGGCAGGAGAAGTCGAAGGAGCCGTACGGGCTCTCCTCGTATCCGCACCCGCGGCTCATGCCGGACTTCTGGGAGTTCCCGACCGTGTCGATGGGCCTCGGCCCGCTCGGTGCGATCTACCAGGCGCGGATGAACCGCTACATGGAGGCCCGCGGCATCGCGGACACCTCCAAGTCGCACGTGTGGGCGTATCTCGGCGACGGCGAGATGGACGAGCCGGAGTCGCTCGGGCAGCTCTCGCTCGCCGCCCGTGAGGGCCTGGACAACCTGACCTTCGTCGTGAACTGCAATCTGCAGCGGCTCGACGGCCCGGTGCGCGGCAACGGCAAGATCATCCAGGAGCTGGAGTCACAGTTCCGCGGCGCCGGCTGGAATGTCATCAAGCTGATCTGGGACCGCAGCTGGGACCCGCTGCTCGCCCAGGACCGCGACGGGCTCCTCGTCAACAAGATGAACTCGACGCCGGACGGCCAGTTCCAGACGTACGCCACCGAGTCGGGCGCGTACATCCGTGAGCACTTCTTCGGCGACGACCAGCGGCTGCGCGCCATGGTCGAGGGCATGACGGATCAGCAGCTGCTCCACCTGGGCCGCGGCGGTCACGACCACAAGAAGATCTACGCGGCGTACAAGGCGGCCCTGGAGCACAAGGGCCAGCCGACGGTGATCCTGGCGCAGACCGTCAAGGGCTGGACCCTCGGACCGAACTTCGAGGGCCGCAACGCCACCCACCAGATGAAGAAGCTGACGGTCGACGACCTCAAGCACTTCCGCGACCGGCTGCACCTGCCGATCGCCGACAAGGACCTCGAGTCCGGGCTCCCGCCGTACTACCACCCGGGGCCCGATTCCGAGGAGATCCAGTACATGCACGACCGCCGCAGGAGCCACGGCGGCTTCGTGCCGACGCGGGTGGTGCGGGCGAAGCCGCTGCAGCTGCCGGACGACAAGGCCTACGCGGCCGCCAGGAAGGGCTCGGGGCAGCAGTCGATCGCCACGACCATGGCGTTCGTCCGCGTGCTCAAGGAGCTGATGCGGGACAAGGAGATCGGCAAGCGGTTCGTGCCGATCGCCCCGGACGAGTACCGCACGTTCGGCATGGACGCCTTCTTCCCGAGCGCCAAGATCTACAACCCGCTCGGCCAGCAGTACGAGTCCGTGGACCGCCAGCTGCTCCTCGCGTACAAGGAATCGCCGACCGGTCAGATGCTGCACGACGGCATCACCGAGGCGGGCTGCACGGCCTCGCTGATCGCGGCGGGCTCGGCCTACGCCACGCACGGCGAGCCGCTGATCCCGGTGTACGTCTTCTATTCGATGTTCGGATTCCAGCGCACCGGTGACCAGTTCTGGCAGATGGCCGACCAGCTGGCGCGCGGATTCGTGCTCGGCGCGACCGCCGGGCGCACGACCCTGACCGGCGAGGGTCTGCAGCACGCGGACGGCCATTCGCAGCTGCTCGCCTCGACCAACCCGGCCTGCGTCGCCTACGACCCGGCGTACGGCTTCGAGATCGCGCATATCGTCAAGGACGGTCTGCGCCGGATGTACGGCGAGACGGCGGACGGCAGGCCGGGCGAGGACGTCTTCTACTACCTCACCGTCTACAACGAGCCGATCCAGCACCCGGCCGAGCCGGCCGACGTGGACGTGGAGGGCATCCTCAAGGGCATCCACCTGTTCCGGCGCGGCGAGTCGGGCAGCATCCCGGCGCAGATCCTCGCCTCCGGCGTCGCGGTGCCGTGGGCCCTTGAGGCGCAGGAGATCCTCGCCCGGGACTGGAACGTCAAGGCCGATGTCTGGTCCGCGACCTCCTGGAACGAGCTGCGCCGCGAGGCCGTGGACGCCGAGGAGCACAACCTGCTCAACCCGGAGGAGGAGCAGCGCGTCCCGTATGTGACGCGGAAGCTGTCCGCCGCCGAGGGACCGTTCGTGGCCGTTTCCGACTGGATGCGCTCGGTTCCCGACCAGATCGCCCGCTGGGTGCCCGGCCGCTACACCTCGCTCGGCGCGGACGGCTTCGGCTTCGCGGACACGCGTGGTGCGGCCCGGCGCTTCTTCCACATCGACGCGCAGTCGATCGTCCTCGGTGTGCTCACCGAGCTCGCCAAGGACGGCAGGATCGACCGCTCGGTCCTGAAGCAGGCCATCGACCGCTACCAGCTGCTCGACGTCTCGGCCGCCGACCCGGGAGCCGCGGGCGGCGACGCGTAGTACCGCCACCGCGCGTCGGGGGCGGCGGGACCCTTGGTGGTCCCGCCGCCCCCGACGCGATTCTTCGTGACAGCGGCCGTTCCCTACGATGGCCCGTATGACTGACCAGCCCGCGCTCGCACGCTGGGAGCGGCGCACCCAGGGGCCGCTGCTGCTCCTCGCCGTGCTCTTCGCCCTCGCGTACGCCGTGCCGATCGTGGACGCGCACGCTTCCGAAGCCCTGAAATCGGCCTGCCACATCGTCAACTGGGCCGTGTGGGCCGCGTTCGCCGCCGACTACGCGATCCGCCTGTTCCTCACCGAGCACCGGGCCCGCTACGTGCGGGACAACCCCCTCGCCCTGCTCGCGGTGATCCTGCCGCTGCTGCAGCCGCTGCGCCTGCTCAGGCTGGTCTCCCTGCTGCTGCTCGTGGGGCAGCGGGCGCGGATGGCCACCCAGGTGAGGATCACCACGTATGTCGCGGGCTCCTGTCTGGGGCTGCTCATCTTCGGCGCACTGGCGGTGCTCGAAGTGGAGCGGAAGAGCGACGGGGCCACCATCCAGACGTTCGGCGACGCGGTCTGGTGGGCGTTCACCACGATGACCACCGTGGGCTACGGCGACATGGCACCGACCACCGGTGCGGGCCGGGCGCTCGCGGTCGGGCTGATGCTCTCCGGGATCGCGCTGCTCGGTGTGGTGACGGCGAACATCGCCGCCTGGTTCATCTCGCGCTTCGAGCAGGACGACGCGGAGGAGAAGCGGCAGACGGCGGCGATCCAGGAGCTCGCCGAGGAGGTCAGGTCGCTGCGGGCTGAGATGGCGGCACTGTCGGGCGGCGCGAACGGCACGCAGGTCTCCGGCGACTCCGGCGTCTCCGCCGGCTCTTCCGGTTCTTCCGGTGCCGTGGCGGCCGGGGTGCCGACGCCCTCTGAGCCTGTGCCGAACACGTAGCGGGCCCGCGGAGCCGGGGAGTTGACCAGCCGGCTGCGCAGCCTGTCGTGTAACCGGAACTTCCGCTTACACTCGGTGACCAACCACCCCGTAAAGTGCCCGCGTTGACTGATTCGCCCCCTATGTAACGTGATCCGCGCCACGGAGGGTGCAGTGGGTACTCCGGGTCTCCTAGGGTGGCCGAATCGTGATTTCCTTCGACTCCTCGCCCTCGGTCAATGTCTGGCGCGCGCTGCTCGCCCTTGCCGTCGTCTTCGTCATGCTGACGTTGACCGGCTGGACCGCCATCCGCGACAAGGGCAGGTCCACGCCCATGGAGGCCGCGCTCACGGCCTGGGACCGCGGCAGGATCGACGGCCGGGAGCTGCCCGATCCGGACGCGTCGGCGCACCGGATCGCCCGCTTCTTCGCCACCCTCAGTGACGCTCAGCAACAGCATTTGGCCGAACGCCACTCCCTCGTGGTCGGAAATCTCAACGGAGCGCCGCTCACTTTGCGTTACGAGGCGAACCGGCACTCCCTGCGGGACGCGATCGCCCATGAACGCGAGCGGATGGACGACGCCCGCCTGTCCCGCTCGGGCAGACGCGTGGCCGGTCGCCTGGTGAACCGCTTCGAGTCGCTCCTGCGGCCGAACCGCCGCATCCTCGCCTTCGACCCCACGGGGCGCGGGCGGGTCGCCGAGGTGCTCGGCGATCTGCGCAAGGCCGAGCGGGTCTCGGTCGTGGTGCCCGGCGTGGACACCGATCTGCTCACCTTCCAGAAGACCTGGGGGAAGTACGGCGCCACCTCGGGCATGTCCCGCTCCCTGTACCGCGCCCAGCGCGAGGAGAGCCGCGACACCCGGACCGCGGTGATCGCCTGGGCCGACTACACGGCGCCCGCCGGTGTGGGCATGGACGCCTTCACCGTACGGCGCGCCGAGGACGGCGCGCTGCGGCTCACCTCCCTGATCCGCGCCCTGCCCGGGCAGGCCCCCGTCGCCCTGTACTGCCACAGCTACGGCTCGGTCGTCTGCGGGCTCGCGGCGCCCGAACTTCCCTCCCGGGTCCGGGACATAGCGGTCGCCGGCAGCCCCGGGATGCGCGCCGACACGGCCTCCGGCCTCGGCACCGCGGCGCGGGTGTGGGCGATGCGCGATGCGGACGACTGGATCGGGGATGTCCCGCATCTGGAGGTGGGCGGTTTCGGTCTCGGCGCCGACCCCGTCTCGGAAGGCTTCGGCGCACGGGTGCTCTCCGCCGCGGACGCACAGGGACACACCGGCTATTTCGAGCCGGGCACCGAGAGCGTGCGCAATCTCGCGCGCATCGGACTCGGGCGTGTCGACGAGGTCAGCTGCGCGGACGGCGGGGAGGGCTGCCGTTCCCGGGGCCAGGTGTAACAGGTGTAAGCGGTTCCAGGCGCAAAGGTTGCGGTCCGCCGACCGTCCGACGCGCGTAGACGCCCGCCGTCACCGGATGATGCCGGAATGTATCGAGGGGGGACGTACGGGCGCATGCCGCATACGATGAGCCGCATGGGTGACGTACTGGCCGGTTTTCATGCCACCTGGGAGTTCGACTCGGACTCCGTGCTCATCCGCTTCGAACGGGGGATCAGAACACCGAAGTTGTTCCAGGCGCTCGGTGAACGGCGCATCCCGCATGCCGCGTTGGCGGATGCGACCCTGACCCCCGGCAAGCGGGGCACGGTGGTCCTGCGCGCCGTGCCCAGACCCGGCGCGGATCCGCTGTTGGAGGCCGCGGCCGGACAGCTCAAGGAAGGCTCCGATCCTTACCGCCTGGTGCTCTCCGCCGAGCGCGCCACGCTCGCCGAGTACTACCGCGACGAGCTGCGCGCCCTGCTGCCCGCCGCGGCCGGACCCGCCGAGCGTTTCCTGGTCGCCGCGCCCGAGGGCCCACGGCAGTTCAAGGCCTACGACGGCAAGGCCTCGTTCGACGGCAAGGCGGTTAGCTTCCGCTGGTTCTGGACGGGAGCCTCCTCCGCGAAGTGGAAGGCCGGCGACCAGACGTTCCCCGTGGGCGGTCTCAGCGGGGTGGAGTGGCGCTCGCCGGAGGTCTTCGACGGGTATCTGCGGCTGCTGCGGCGCCCCGGGGCGGGCATCCAGCCCGCGCAGGCCGACCAGGATCCGGCCGCGGTGGTCTTCGGGCTCGGCTACGGGCCGGTGCATGAATCGCTGCCGTTCGCAGCGGCGGTGCTCACGGCCGCGCGGGCGCAGGGTGCCCCGGCGGCCCAGGAGGCGGTCCTCCCGGGGCGGCGCGATCCGGCGGATATCGCGGAACGGATCCGGCACCTCGGCGAGCTGCACGGGGCGGGACTGCTGACCGACGAGGAGTTCTCCGCGAAGAAGGCGGAGCTGCTGGCGCAGTTGTGAGCGTGCGGGCGGGCGCGGCTGCGGGCAGCTGCGGCCGTGGGAGGGCGCGGTGCGGGCAGATCCGGCCGCGGGCAGGCGCGGTGCGGGCAGATCTGGGCACGGGTGTGGGCAGATGCGGCCGTGGGCGAGCGGCGGGGGCGGGGGCGGGCGGCTCTGTCCTTCGGCCGGGGAGTCATACCGGGGTATGAATCCGCGTACGCACCCGCAGTATGACGCGGCAGGCGTGGTCGGCTGTCTACGCTGGCCAGGCCATGAACGAGACACAGCCCACACCGGCACCCCCGCCCGAACGGAAAGCGGCCCCCGAGGCCCCGGGCGGTCGCCGGAGTGCCCTGCGGGAGGGGCTCCGGGAGGGGCTCAGGGAGTTCGGCCGGGCCCTGACCACCCCGGCGGCGGCCGGCCGGCCGCCCCTCGCCCAGGCGGACCGGCTCTGGGTACGGGCCGCCCCGTATGTGCTCGTGCTCGCCTTCGTGGCCTCGCTCCTGCCGGTCACCGTCACCGTGCTCGTCAAGGACTACGGGCTGGGCGGCGGTCTGGCGGGCGGGCTCGCCGTGGCCCAGACCGTACCGCTGCTGCTCGCCCTGATCCGCCCGCTGCACGCCTGGTGGGTGATCTTCCCCGCGCATGTGATCGGCGCGTTCGCGCTGTACGCGGACGGCCAGGTCGACGGGCGGCCGTGGCCGTGGACCCCCATGGCCGTCGTGGGCTACGTGCTGTTGATGGTGCTGCTGGGCCTGCGCGAGAGCCGCCGTACGCTCATCGCGGTCTTCCTGGTCACCGCGGCGGCCGGGGTGTTCTTCGAACAGCTCTCGCAGGAGGACAGCGACGGCTCGTGGGTGCTGATGCTCGTACTCGCGGGTGTGAGCCTCGTCGTCACGTACACCCTGCGGCTGCGCGGCGAGGCTCAGGCGAAGCTCGCCGAGCAGGAGACGATCAGCGAGGCCGAGCGCGCACAGCGCACCCTCCTTGAGGAACGGGCCCGGATCGCCCGCGAGTTGCACGATGTCGTCGCCCACCACATGTCGGTGATCAGCGTGCAGGCGGACACCGCGCAGTACCGGCTGCACGGCCTCTCCCCCGAGGTCACCGAAGAGTTCGCCGAAATCGCCTCGGCCGCGCGGGAATCGCTCACCGAGATGCGCCGGCTGCTCAAGGTGCTGCGCAACGAGGACACGCAGGCCGAGCGCGCCCCTCAGCCCGGGCTCGGCCGGCTCGGCCAGCTGGCCGAGGCGACCCGGCGGGCCGGGGTGGAGGTCGAACTCGCGGTCGGAGAGGAACAGCTCGCGCGGCTGGTCGGCGGGCTGCCGCAGGCCGTGGACCTGTCGGCGTACCGCATCGTGCAGGAAGCCCTGTCCAACGTGATCCGGCATGCGCCGGGAGCGCATGCGCGGATCGACGTGGCGCGTGCGGACGAGGAGCTACGGGTGAGCGTCACCAACGGTCCCGCGCGCAAGCCGCTTTCGGTGCTCGAGAGCTCCGGGACCGGACACGGCCTGGTCGGCATGCGCGAACGCGTACGGTTGACCGGTGGCTCGCTCGACGCGGGTCCGCGGGACGACGGCGGCTTCCGGGTCTCGGCCCGGATACCGCTGTCCGAAGACGGCGCTCCATAGTCCTGGGAAGGCAGCTCGTGACCATCCGTGTGCTCATCGTCGACGACCAGGCCATGGTGCGCGCGGGGTTCGCCGCGCTGCTCTCGGCGCAGAGCGATATCGATGTGGTGGGGCAGGCCGAGGACGGCAAGCAGGGGGTGGAGCAGGGGCGTTCCACGCATCCCGATGTCGTGCTGATGGATGTGCGGATGCCCGTGATGGACGGTCTGGAGGCGGCGCGGCAGCTGCTCGATCCGCCGCCGGGGGTGACGCATGTGCCAAAGGTGCTGATGCTGACCACCTTCGATGTGGACGACTACGTGTACGAGGCGCTGCGGGCCGGGGCGTCCGGCTTCCTCCTCAAGGACGCGCCGCCCGCGGATCTGATCTCGGCGGTGCGGGTGGTGGCGGCCGGGGAGGCGCTTCTCGCGCCCTCCGTGACGCGGCGGCTCATCGCGGACTTCGCCGAGCGGCGGCCGGCCCGGCGGAAGGATCCGGCGCTGCGCCTGAAGGGGCTGACGCCGCGGGAGGCGGAGGTGCTTTCGCTGATCGCGCGTGGGCTGTCGAATCAGGAGATCGCCGGGGAGCTCGTGCTGGCCGAGCAGACGGTGAAGACGCATGTGGGGCGGGTGCTGGCGAAGTTGGGGCTGCGGGACCGGGCCCAGTTGGTGATCTTTGCGTACGAGGCGGGGGTTGTGGTCCCCGGGGACCAGTAAGCCTTCCGGCTGGGCTGAGCCGGGGCGAGGTGCGACCGGGTGCACCGGTGGGTGGGTGGTGCGGGTGGTGCGGGTGGTTCAGTCGGCTCACCGCCGGTGGGGGTGCCGCTGTGCCCACCCTTCCCCAAGCTCTCGACTCCGCTCGAACAGGGGATACCCCACTCGCCCTGCGGCACGACTGCCCACAGCTTGGTGGGGGGAGGGGGTGGGTGGGGTCCGCGCAACTGCCCACAGCTGGGTGGGTGGGCTCCGTGCGCCTGCGTTCAGCTGTCGTAATACCCAGGTATCACCTGCAGGTTGGCTCTGTGGTGTGACGTGCCTTCGCAAGCCGGCTTTCTAACTTCCCTCCGTCAGTGAGGCGGCGGATGGAAGTCGAGGTGTGGCCGGTATGCGGGGTCGGGGTTGGAAGGCGCGGGGGAAAAGGGCCCTCGTGGGGGCCATGCTCGGGGTGACGGTCGTCGCCGGTACCGCGGGCTGGGCCGCGGGGAATCAGCAGACGCCGGTCACCGGCCCCGTGCCGGGCGTCGGCGCGTGGCGCGAGAATCTGTCGCTCGGGGAGCGGCTGCCGGATCCGGCGGGGGCGAGGCCCGCCGAAGTGGCCGCGTTCTTCGCCGCGTTGGATGGGCATGAGCAGCAGGAGCTGCTTCGGCGGCATCCGCTCGTTCTCGGGAATCTCGACGGCGCCCCGGTCGCGCTGCGCTACGAGGCCAACGCCCGGGCACTGCAGGCCGCGCGCGCCGAGGAGCTGAGGCGGTCGCAGGACGAGTCGCTGCCCGGGCGCGATCGTGCGGCCGCCCGGGAGCGCGCCGGGCGGTACGAGGCCCTGCTCGCGCCGGGGCGGCAGATCCTCGCCTTCGATCCGCGCGGCCGCGGTCAGGTCGCCGAGGTCTACGGGGACTTGGCGAGGACGGAGCACGTCTCGGTGATCGTGCCCGGTTCCGATATCGATCTGGAGAGCTTCGACCGTACGAGAGACCGGTACGGCACCCCCGCCGGCATGGCCCGTTCCCTGTACGCGGCCACCGACCGGCGCACCGCGGTCATCGCCTGGGCCGGGTACACCACACCGGTCGGGATCGGACCGGACGCGGCGACCGGGCGTCTGGCCGAGGCGGGCGCTCCCCGGCTGGCCCGTTTCGTCCGGGGGCTGACGGCGACCGGCGCACCCGAGCCCTCGGTGTTCTGCCACAGCTATGGCTCGGTGGTCTGCGGCGAGGCCGCGCCGGAGATGCCCGCCGCCGATCTGGTGGTGGCCGGCTCGCCCGGGATGCGGGCCGACGACGTGGCGGACCTGGGCACCGGGGCGCGGGTCTGGGCGGCCAAGGCGCCCGGCGACTGGATCGACGACGTACCGAACGTGGAGTTCCTCGGGCTCGGCCATGGCGCCGATCCGGCGGACCCGGATTTCGGCGCCCGTTCCGTGCCGACCGGCGGAGTCGAGGGCCACACGGGCTACTTCGAACCCGGCACCGACTCCCTGCGCGCCTTCGCACGGATCGCCCTGGGCGAGCGTCCCTGAGCCGGCGCACACCCCGTCGCCGCATACGCGCCGCCGCCCTCGCGGCGCTCTCGCGCACACCACCTCCGCGGGCGCCGCGCCCGCACACCGCGCCCGCCTGCATCCCGTACCTCTCCAGGATTCGAGGACCCCACCATGACCAGCACGGCACTCGCCCCCCGACCAGCCAACGCCCTCGGCGGCCTGCGCAAGGCCGCCGCGAGCATCGAGGCCCGCACCCCCGCGCACCGGGACCGTGCCATCGACGGGCTGCGCGCGCTCGCGCTGCTCGCCGTGCCGGTCGGGCACTGGCTGCTCGGTGGTTTCCGCCTCGACGGCGAAGGTGCGCTGCACAATGCGAGCCCGCTCTCCGCGTTCGGCTTCTTCGCGCCCGTGAGCTGGGTGCTGCAGATGCTCGGCATCTTCTTCCTGGTCGGCGGCTACGCCTCGGTGCTCTCCTACCGCCGCTCGATGGCGCGCGGCGCATCAAAAGGCGGCTGGCTGCGCGGCCGGGTGGCGCGGCTTGGCCGTCCCGTGCTCGGGGTGACGGCGGTGTGGGCGCTGGCGGTCCCGGTCCTGTACGCGATGGGCGTGCCGGAGACGAGTCTGCGCACCGGGGCGACGCTGGTGATCCAGCCGCTGTGGTTCGTGGGTGTGTACACGGTGATCACCGCGCTCACCCCGTACTGCGTACGCGCCGCCGAGCGGCTCGGCGCCTGGGCGGCGGCTCCGCTGCTCGCCTCGGTCGCGGTCGTGGACTTCCTGCGCTACGGACCCTTCGCCGCGGAGATGCCGTCCTGGCTGAGCGTGCTGAACATCCTGCCGGGCTGGATGTTCGCCTACCAACTGGGCGTCAGCTGGGGCGAGAAGAGGCTCGGCAGGCGGGGCGCGTGGCTGCTGCTCGTCGGCGGTGCGGCACTGTTCGCGCTGCTGCTTGTCGTCTTCGCCTACCCGTCGTCGATGGTCGGTGTCCCCGGTGAGGCCCGGACCAACTCGCACCCGCCGTCGCTGCTGGTCCTCGCGCTCGCCGCGGCGCAGAGCGGCGCCGCGATCCTGCTGCGCGAGCGGCTCGGGCGGATCCTGCGGCGGCCCGCCCTGTGGGCGCCGGTCGTCGTCATCAACCTGTCGGCCATGACGATCCTGTGCTG
This sequence comes from Streptomyces lothianensis, assembly GCF_047779955.1. Classification (NCBI taxonomy): domain Bacteria; kingdom Bacillati; phylum Actinomycetota; class Actinomycetes; order Kitasatosporales; family Streptomycetaceae; genus Streptomyces; species Streptomyces lothianensis. The sequence continues at coordinate 23,214 of NZ_JBLMKT010000038.1, forward strand.
GCACCAGACGGCGATGTTCGCGGCGGCGGCGCCCGCCTCGTTCCTCGGGCAGATCGGGGGTCTGACCACCGCGCCGGAGACCTTCGGCTGGATCGCGGCCCGGTTCGCCTGGCTGCCGGTCTTCGCCGCGCTCCTGATCGTGCTCGGCCGCTGGACGCGGCGCTTCGAGACGCCGTGGCAGACGGGCACCCGCGCCGCCCGGGCGCGAAGGGCCCTCGCCGGGCTGCTCGCGGCTGCATTCGCGGTGTTCGCGCTCGGACTGGCGTGAGCGCCTCCGAGGAGCCGGGGTCCGGTGGCGGCGGCCACCACCGGCCTCGCCTGCGGTCCGCGCCGGGCCGCCCCCGCGCCCCACCAAGCCGAAGGCGCCGTCCCGCAGCCGGCGGGGCGGCGCCTTCGGCCGTACGGCGCTTCGGTCGTACGGCGCGGAGCCTTCGGCCGTACGGCCCTGCGGCCTACTCGCGGCCCGCCGACGTGAACGACATGTCCGCGTACCGGCCGCCCGCGACCTGCGCGGCGATCGGTTCGAGCAGTTCCAGCTCTGCCTCGGTGAGGAGCAGCCGGGTCGCCGCCGTGTTCTCCTCGATGCGGCTGCGCCTGCGGGTGCCGGGGATCGGCACCACGGTCAGGCCGTGCACCTGCGCCTGCTGCTGCACCCATGCGAGGGCGACCTGCCCCAGGCTCACCCCGCGGGATGCGGCGACCGTGCGGATCGGGGCGAGGAGTTCCGCGTTGGCGGCGGCGTTCTCACCGGTGAAGCGCGGCATCGTACGGCGGAAGTCGTCCTTGCCGAGGTCACTGTCGGCATCGGCGAACGCGCCGGTCAGGAAGCCGCGGCCGAGCGGCGAGTACGGGACGAGGGCGATGCCGAGTTCGGCGGCCGCGGGCACCACCCGCGCCTCGATGTCCCGACTGAACAGCGACCATTCCGACTGCACGGCGGCGATGGGGTGCACGGCGTGCGCGGCCCGCAGCTCCTCGGCGGTGACCTCGCTGAGCCCCAGGTGCTTGACCTTGCCCTCGGCGACCAGTTCGGCCATGGTGCCGACGGACTCCTCGATGGGAACGTTCACGTCCCTGCGGTGCATGTAGTACAGGTCGATGCTGTCCACGCCGAGGCGGGTGAGGCTGCCTTCGATGCACTTGCGGATGTACGCAGGCGAGTTGTCGATGCCGCGCTTCGACGGGTCTTCGGGGTCGAGCACGATGCCGAACTTGGTGGCGAGGACGATCTCCTCGCGGTGCTTGTGCACGAACGGCGCGAGGAATGTCTCGTTCTCGCCGAAGCCGTACATGTCCGCGGTGTCGAAGAAGCTGACGCCCAGGTCGAGGGCGTGGTCGAGGGTGGCCCGTGCCTCGTCGGCGTCCGTGGGCCCGTAGGCGAAGCTCATGCCCATGCAGCCGAGTCCCTGGACGGAGACCTCGGGTCCTTCGGTGCCGAGCTGTGCCTTCGCGATGCTGCTCATCAGGTTCAGGACCTCTCCGGCGCGTCGTGCGCGCCCCCGTAGAAGGCGATCTTGTAGTCGAGGACGGCGAGGGTCCCCTGGAGTTCCGCGATCCGTGCGAGGACATCGCGCCGGGTGCTGGTCAGCAGGGCCTGGCGCTCCTCGAAGGTGCTGTCGCCCTCGCGGACCAGTTCGGCGTAGCGGATCATGTCCGCGACCGGCATCCCGGTCAGGCGGAGCTTGCCGACGAAGTCGAGCCAGTCCAGATCGCGGTTGGTGAAGCGGCGCTGGCCCGTGTGGGAGCGGTCGATGTGCGGCATCAGACCGATCCGCTCGTACCAGCGCAGCGTGTGTGCGGTGAGTCCGGTGTACGCCGCGACCTCGCTGATCGTGTAGCGGTCCTGGCCGTCGGGGCGCGGGTGCGGGCGGGGCTCGGTGGTGCAGACGTGCTGCGGGAGTGCGGGGTCAAGTGTGGGTACGGGATTGCTGTCCATCACCGTCATGTCCTCCACGCTAAGTGCTTCGAGTGCACTCCAGGCAAGCGAAATCGGGCGCGCCGCGCGGGCGCTTGTAGGGTCGGGGCATGCACAGCCTCAGCCTCATCGAGAACTGGCCCGTTCCCACCGCGGCCGCCGGAGTCGTGCGCGCGGACGGGAGCGTCCTGGGGACGCACGGGCCCGTGACGCGGCGGTTCCCGCTCGCCTCCGTGACCAAGCCGCTCGCCGCGTACGCCGCGCTGATCGCGTACGAGGAGGGGGCGGTCGAGCTCGACGAGCCGGCCGGGCCCGAGGGGTCGACCGTGCGGCATCTGCTCGCGCACACCAGCGGCCTCGCCTTCGACGAGCACAAGGTGATGGCGCCGCCCGGAACGCGGCGGCTGTACTCCAACGCCGGCTTCGAGGTGCTCGGGGACCACATCGCGAAGGCGACGGACATTGACTTCGCGGAGTATCTGCGCCAGGCCGTGCTCGAACCGCTCGGGATGACGGAAACCTCGCTGGAGGGCTCGCCCGCGAAGGACGGGGTGTCGACGGTCGGGGATCTGCTGCGCTTCGCGGCCGAGGTGCAGGCGCCGCGCCTGCTCGATCCGCGGACCGTGCTCGAAGCGATGTCGGTGGTGCACCCCGGGCTCGGCGGGATTCTGCCCGGGTACGGGCAGCAGAAGCCCAACGACTGGGGGCTCGGCTTCGAGATCCGGGGCTCCAAGGCGCCGCACTGGACGGGGAGTTCCTCCTCGCCGCGGACCTTCGGGCACTTCGGCCAGTCGGGCACGTTCCTGTGGATCGATCCGGACGCGGGGGTCGCTTGCGTCGCTCTGACGGACCGGGACTTCGGGCCGTGGGCCGTCGCGGCGTGGCCGCCGTTCACGGATGCGGTGCTGGGTGAGGTTCGCTGAGACCTCGGCCTCGAACGCCGGCCAGGCTGAAAGTTGCCCCACGCGCCGAGGGGCCCCGGCGGTACGTTGGCCGGCATGGCTGACATAGTGCGTGCCGCCCGGGCCGATGTTCATGCGCTGGCCGATGTACTGGCCGATGCCTACGAGGACGATCCGGTCTGGGAGTGGCTCGTGCCGCGGGAGCGGGTGACGAGGCTGCGTGTGCTGTTCCGGGATCTGCTGGCCATGCAGGCCGGGCGTGGGCGGGTCTGGACCGATATCGACCGGACCGTGGCCGCCGTGTGGTGTCCGCCCGGCCAGTGGAAGGTCGGGGCGGGCGACATCGTGCGGAACATGCCGGTGCTCGTACGGACCGGGCGGGCCCGGCTGCCGCTGCTGCTCGGGATGTTGCAGCGCATGGAGCAGAAGCATCCCGTCGAACCCGGCCACTGGTACCTGGAGTTCATCGGCACGCATTCCAAGGCCCGTGGCACCGGGCACGGTTCGGCGGTGCTCGGGGCGCTCCTGGAGCAGGCGGACGCGTCGGGCAAGCCCGTGTATCTGGAGTCGAGCAACGAGCGGAACCTGACGTTCTACAAGCGGCACGGCTTCACCGTGCAGGAGGAGATGACCTACCGGTCGAGCCCTCCGATGTGGCGGATGTGGCGCGAAGCCACCCCGGGCACCCCCTAGCCCACCGCCGCGAACTCCCACACCAGCACCTCGGCAGGACCCCGGATCGCGACCACCTCCAGGGAGGCCTCCGCGGTGAGCCGTGCCGAGTCGCCGGCCGACAGTTCCGTGTCGCCGAGGGTGACTTCGCCCCGTACGACATGGACATAGACGAAGGAGGCCTCCGGCAGCGCGGCGCGTTCCGTGGGGCGCAGGCGGCGGATGTGCAGCAGGGCGCCGGCCGCCGGTACGGCGTAGGGCGTCGAGTCGGCGATCCCGCGGACGATCTCGTACGAGGGTGCGCCGCCCGCGGCCGTGGGGGCGAGCCACATCTGGACGAAGACCAGGGGCGATGTGCCGTCGTTGCGTTCGACGTGCCGCACTCCGCCGCCCGCGCTGAGCCTCTGCAGATCGCCGGCGTGCACGGCGGACTCGTGGCCCGTCGAATCGCGGTGGGTCAGGGTACCCTCGACGACCCAGGTCACCAGTTCCGTATGGCTGTGGGTGTGCTCCTCGAATCCGGCGCCGGGCGCGAGGCGCTCCTCGTTGCAGGCGATGACCGGTCCGAAGCGGAGGTTGTCCGGGTCGTAGTGCGGCCCGAAGGAGAACGCGTGCAGCGACTCGATGCCGTCGGCCGGTTCCCCGCCGCGGTACCGGTCGCCTGAGCGTCTTACATCCATCACACCCCCACCGTAGACGGCCGGGAGCACGGGCAGGGCCGTGTAGGGCGGACCGTCCGGCACCTGGACGTTTCGGGTCCTTCGGACCCGCCACTCAGCCGGGCCGCCCCGATAAGGCAGTCTTGTCCCGTGCCCGAATCCGCAGCGAACCCGAATCCAGGCGCCGGGGCGACCCCGCCGCATCCGCATCCCGCCACGCTCAAGCGGCTGGAGAAGTCCTCCGGCAGCCTGGCCGCGCAGGCCATCGCGCGGATGGACGAGACGCTGCCCTGGTACCGGGCGATGCCGCCGGAGAACCGGTCGTGGATCGGGCTCGTGGCGCAGGCCGGTATCGCCGCGTTCACCGAGTGGTTCCGGCATCCGGACGCGCCGCAGGCGATCTCCACGGACGTCTTCGGCACGGCACCGCGCGAGCTGACGCGGGCGATCACGCTGCGGCAGACCGTGGAGATGGTGCGCACCACGATCGAGGTGATGGAGTCAGCGATCGACGAGGTCGCGGCGCCGGGCGACGAGTCGGTGCTGCGCGAGGCGCTGCTCGTGTACGCCCGCGAGATCGCCTTCGCGACCGCCCAGGTGTACGCGCAGGCCGCGGAGGCGCGCGGTGCGTGGGACGCGCGGCTCGAATCGCTGGTCGTCAACGCCGTGCTGTCCGGTGAGGCGGACGAGGGCGCGGTCAGCCGGGCCGCGGCGCTCGGCTGGAACTCCCCGGACCATGTCTGCGTGGTCCTCGGCACCGCGCCCGACGGGGACAGCGAGCTGACCGTGGAGGCCATCCGGCGCGCCGCCCGGCACGCGAAACTGCAGGTCCTGACCGGTGTGCTCGGCAACCGTCTGGTCGTCATCGCGGGCGGCAGCGACAATCCGCTGGGCGTGGCGAAGGCGCTGATCGGCCCGTACGCGGCCGGTCCCGTGGTCGCCGGGCCCGTGGTGCCCGACCTGCTCGCCGCGACGCGGTCCGCGCAGGCCGCGGCCGCCGGGCTCAAGGCCTGTTCGGCCTGGCAGGACGCCCCGCGGCCCGCGCTCGCGGACGATCTCCTGCCGGAGCGCGCGATCGCCGGCGACCCGGCCGCGCGGGAGCAGCTGGTGGAGGAGATCTACAGACCGCTGGAGGAGGCGGGCTCGGCGCTTCTGGAGACGCTGAGCGTCTATCTGGAACAGGCGAGCAGTCTCGAAGGCGCGGCGCGGATGCTTTTTGTGCACCCCAACACCGTCCGCTACCGGCTGCGACGTGTGACGGACGTCACCGGCTGGTCCCCCTCGGATGTCCGTTCGGCCTTCACGCTGCGGATCGCCCTGATCCTGGGGCGCCTGGCCGACGGAGATCCGCAGTCCTAGACTTTTGTCGATCCTCGACAATTACCCCGACTGTTCTTCGTCCCTGTCCCCACGGGCGTCGCCCACCGTCCACAAGAGAGAGTGTGAGAGTGCTCGTACTCGTCGCTCCCGGCCAAGGCGCTCAGACGCCCGGCTTCCTGACTCCCTGGCTCGACCTTCCCGGCGCCGCCGACAAGCTGGCCGCCTGGTCCGAGTCCATCGGCCTCGATCTCGCCCACTTCGGCACCCAGGCCGAAGCGGACGCGATCCGTGACACGGCTGTCGCGCAGCCGCTGCTCGTCGCGGCCGGACTGCTGTCCGCCTCGGCGCTCGGCGAGGTGAAGCCCGCCGCCGTCGCCGGTCACAGCGTCGGCGAGTTCACCGCCGCCGCCTTCGCGGGCGTGCTCGACGACACCGCCGCCCTGCAGCTCGTACGCAAGCGGGGTCTGGCCATGGCCGATGCCGCGGCGGTCACCGAGACCGGCATGGCGGCGCTGCTCGGCGGCGACCCGGACGTCGTGCTTCCGCACCTGGAGAAGCTCGGCCTGACCCCGGCCAACGTCAACGGCGCGGGCCAGATCGTCGCCGCCGGCACCCTGGAGCAGATCGCCGACCTGGAGGCCGACAAGCCCGAGGGCACCCGGCGGGTCGTCCCGCTGAAGGTGGCCGGCGCCTTCCACACGCACCATATGGCGCCCGCGGTCGAAACCCTGCGCAAGGCCGCCGGTGAGCTCACCCCGGCCGAGCCCGCCGTCACGTACGTCTCCAACAAGGACGGCCGCGCGGTCGCCTCCGGTGACGAGGTCATCGCGCGCCTGGTCGGCCAGGTCGCGAACCCGGTCCGCTGGGACCTGTGCATGGAGACCTTCAAGGAGCTCGGTGTCACGGCACTCATCGAGGTGTGCCCGGGCGGCACCCTCACGGGCCTGGCCAAGCGGGCGCTGCCCGGCGTCAAGACCCTCGCCCTGAAGACCCCCGACGACCTCGACGCTGCTCGCGAGCTCATCGCCGAGCATGCTGCCTGACGAAGGAGCCCCCGAGCAATGTCGAAGATCCAGCCCAGCAAGGGCGCGCCGTACGCCAGGATCATGGGCGTCGGCGGCTACCGGCCCACCCGGGTCGTGCCCAACGACGTGATCCTGGAGACGATCGACTCGTCCGACGAATGGATCCGTTCGCGCTCGGGCATCGCCACCCGGCACTGGGCGAGCGACGAGGAGACCGTCGCCGCGATGTCCATCGAGGCCTCCGGCAAGGCGATCGCCGATGCCGGACTGACCGCCGACAAGATCGGCGCGGTGATCGTCTCGACCGTCTCGCACTTCAAGCAGACCCCGGCCGTCGCGACCGAGATCGCCGACAGGCTGGGCACGCAGAAGGCCGCCGCCTTCGACATCTCGGCCGGCTGCGCGGGCTTCGGCTACGCGCTCACGCTCGCCAAGGGCATGATCGTGGAGGGCAGTGCGCAGCACGTCCTCGTCATCGGCGTGGAGCGGCTGAGCGACCTGACCGACCGTGAGGACCGTGCCACGGCCTTCCTGTTCGGTGACGGCGCGGGCGCCGTCGTCGTCGGCCCCTCCGATGTTCCGGCCATCGGCCCGACGGTCTGGGGCTCGGAGGGCGACAAGTCCGAGACGATCAAGCAGACCGTGCCGTGGACGGACTACCGCGACGGCGCCGTCGAGCGGTTCCCGGCGATCACGCAGGAGGGCCAGGCGGTGTTCCGCTGGGCCGTCTTCGAGATGGCCAAGGTCGCCAAGGAGGCCCTGGACGCCTCCGGCATCACCGCGGACGACCTGGATGTCTTCATCCCGCACCAGGCCAACATGCGGATCATCGACTCGATGGTGAAGACCCTCAAACTGCCGGAGCATGTCACGGTCGCGCGTGACGTCGAGACCACCGGCAACACCTCGGCCGCCTCGATTCCGCTCGCGATGGAGCGGCTTCTGGCGACCGGGGAAGCGAAGAGCGGCGACACCGCGCTCGTCATCGGCTTCGGGGCGGGTCTCGTCTACGCAGCCACCGTCGTTACCCTCCCCTAGGCAGTCCGCGCGGAACATTCCGTACGGGACCCTGCCATTTCACTGATACACAAGAAGGAGCGCCAACATGGCCGCCACTCAGGAAGAGATCGTCGCCGGTCTCGCCGAGATCGTGAACGAGATCGCCGGTATCCCGGTCGAGGACGTCCAGCTGGACAAGTCCTTCACCGATGACCTGGACGTCGACTCGCTGTCCATGGTCGAGGTCGTCGTCGCCGCCGAAGAGCGCTTCGACGTCAAGATCCCGGACGACGACGTCAAGAACCTGAAGACCGTCGGCGACGCCGCGGACTACATCCTGAAGCACCAGGACTGACCTCCTGTGCCCCCGGGGCGGCCCGTCGCGGGCCGCCCCGTCAGGGGTCTGCCGCCATCCGACCGGTGGCGCGCTGATTCACGACCGTCTACACGTGGAGAAAGAATTCCTGTGAGCCCGACCAATCGCACCGTGGTCGTCACCGGTATCGGCGCAACCACACCGCTGGGTGGCGACGCATCCTCGACCTGGGAGGGCCTCGTGGCGGGCCGTTCCGGGGTCAAGCCCCTCGAGGAGGAGCGCTACGCCGAACTGCCGGTCCGTATCGCCGCGCCCGTCGCGGTCGACCCGGGCGAGGTCCTGCCCCGCCCGCTGGCCCGCAAGCTCGACCGCTCGGCGCAGTTCGCGCTGATCGCGGCCAGGGAAGCCTGGGCGGACGCAGGTTACGAGGGCCCGGCCGGTGAGGACGCGAGCATCGCCCCCGAGCGTCTGGGCACCGTCATCGCCTCCGGTATCGGCGGTGTGACCACACTGCTCGACCAGTACGACGTGCTCAAGGAGAAGGGCGTACGCCGCGTCTCCCCGCACACCGTTCCCATGCTCATGCCCAACGGCCCCTCGGCCAACGTCGGCCTCGAAGTGGGCGCCCAGGCGGGCGTGCACACCCCGGTCTCGGCCTGCGCCTCCGGCGCCGAGGCGATCGGCTACGCGGTCGAGATGATCCGCGCGGGCCGTGCCGACGTCGTCGTCGCCGGCGGCACCGAGGCGGCGATCCACCCGCTGCCCATCGCCGCCTTCGCCAACATGATGGCGATGTCCAAGAACAACGACGCGCCCGAGCAGGCCTCCCGCCCCTACGACAAGGGCCGTGACGGCTTCGTGCTCGGTGAGGGCGCGGGTGTCGTCATCCTCGAATCCGAGGAGCACGCCAAGGCGCGCGGGGCGAACATCTACTGCGAGGTGCTCGGCCAGGGTCTGTCCGCCGACAGCCACCACATCGCGCAGCCCGAGCCCACCGGGCGGGGTGTCGCGGCGGCCGTGCAGAACCTGCTCGACACCACGGACCTCAAGCCGACCGAGCTCGTGCACCTCAACGCTCACGCGACCTCGACGCCGCAGGGTGACATCGCGGAGATCAAGGCGCTGCGGAAGGTGCTCGGCGAGGATCTCGACCATGTCGCGATCTCCGCCACGAAGTCGATGACCGGGCATCTGCTCGGTGGGGCCGGCGGTATCGAGACGGTGGCGACCGTGCTCGCGCTCAAGCACCGGGTCGCACCGCCGACCATCAACGTCGACGAGCTCGACGAGGATGTCGTCGCGGACGGTGCGGACATCGTCCGGGGAGAGGCCCGGGAACTGCCGGGCGGGACGATCGCCGCGATCAACAATTCGTTCGGGTTCGGTGGGCACAACGTCGTGCTCGCGTTCCGCACGGTCTGAGTTCTTCAGCTCGTACGTCGAGGGCCCACCCGGTTCGTCCGGGTGGGCCCTCGCGTGTGTGCGGGGTGGGTGGGGGTGCGGGTCGGGTTTCAGAGTGCCGTCCGGCCGGGGTGCCGCTGTGCCCACCCGTGCCGCCCTGCGGCACGACTGCCCACAGCTGGGTGGGGGGTGGGGTGGGGTGGGGTCAGACGACCTGGTGGAGCCAGCGAACCGGGGCACCCTCGCCCGCGTGCCTGAACGGTTCCAGTTCGTCGTCCCAGGGCTTGCCCAGGAGCCGGGCGAGCTCGGCCTCCAGGTCGCTCTCGCCGCCGCGCGAGCGCGCGAGCGCCGCCCGCAGCCGGTCCTCGGGGATCAGAATGTCCCCGTGCATACCGGTCACCGCGTGGAACAGCCCGAGCGCGGGCGTGGAGCTGTACCGCTCGCCCTCCGCCGCGGCACACGGCTCCGCCGTGACCTCGAAGCGCAGTTGCTGCCATCCGCGCAGCGCCGAGGCCAGCTTGGATCCGGTCCCCGCCTCGCCCTGCCAGGAGAACTCCGACCGCCAGGCCCCCGGCGCCACGGGCTGCCTGATCCAGTCGAGTGTGATCCTGCCCCCCAGCACCCCCGCGACCGCCCACTCCACATGCGGGCACAGCGCGCGCGGTGCTGAGTGCACGTACAGGACTCCACGTGTCGTCACCGGGACCTCCAGGGTCGGGCGAGGGATGGGGCCTCGCGCCTGGCCGGGCTGTTGGCGGGAGTTTCGCCAAGATTCCCGAGGAAATCCAGGACATCCACGGGATCGATGAAACTCCCCGAAAGGGGACATTTCTGACGTGATGTAATTTACCGGAACCGGGACAGCGTCCTGCGTCCGGGTCGACCGCTGCAAAACTACCGTGCGGTGCGGGCCCGAGTGTGACGTACGGTCGGGTCCAGGTCCGACAAACGGCGGGCATTCACCCCGCCGAGCGCCGGTCCGTGCGCGGGAGAGCACGGAATCCTGCGCGGCACAGGACGAGGGAGGGGGCAACGACCATGGCCCGGATTCGGACAAGCCGTCGCCGCACCACCGCCGCTTCGGCCGCCGCCGCGGCCCTGGCGGCCGCGCTGCTCGCCTGCGATGCCACCGGCGGCAACGCCCCGGCCCCGAAGGGCGCCCCGGCCGGCGCACGCCCGAGCCCCTCCCCCACGCCCTCCTGGGACACCAGCCCGCAGTCCGTGGCCGCCGTGGGCGATTCGATCACCCGCGGCTTCGACGCCTGCACGGTGCTCTCGGACTGCCCGGAGGCCTCCTGGGCGACGGGCACCGATCCGGAGGTGAACAGCCTGGCGGTGCGGCTGCTCGGCAAGGAGGAGGCGGCGGCGCGCAGTTGGAACTTCGCCCGGACGGGCGCGCGGATGAGCGCGCTGCCCGGCCAGATGGAGCAGGCGGCCGGGAAGTCACCCGACCTGGTGACGGTCCTGATGGGTGCCAATGACGCCTGCCGCCCCGCGGCCTCGTCGATGACCTCCGTCGCCTCGTTCCGCGCGGACTTCGAGAAGTCCCTGCGCGTCCTGCGCAAGGAGCGGCCCAAAGCCCAGGTGTTCGTGGCGAGCATCCCGGACCTGTCACGGCTGTGGTCGCAGGGCAAGGGCAGTGCGATGGCCCGGCGGATCTGGAGTCTGGGCATCTGCCCGTCGATGCTGGCCGAGCCCGAGGCCATGGACGCCGCGACCGTCGGCCGGCGCGAGCGCGTGGCCGCCCGGGTCACGGAGTACAACAAGGTTCTCAAGGAGGTGTGCGCGCAGGACGACTACTGCCGTCACGACGGCGGTTCGGTCTTCGCGTACGAGTTCGGGCGGAACCAGCTGAGCAGGTGGGACTGGTTCCACCCGAGCAGGGACGGGCAGGCCCGCCTGGCCGAGCTGGCCTTCACGGCCGTCACGGCGGAGAAGTCACCCGCCCCCTGAACGCACCTCGGGGCGCGCTCCCCGACCACAACCGAGCGCGCCCCTCACCGCAGCCGAGCACGACCCCCGACCGCGGCCCCGAGGCGCCCTCAGGCCTCGAACGTCACCCGCAGCCTGCCGTCCGTGAGCGAGCGCCCCGCCACGAGCGCGTACTGGCCCTTGTGGTGCACCCACTGCCCCGCGTCCTCGTCCCAGGTCTCGAAGGCCCGGCGCGGCAGCGGGATCCGTACCTCGGTGCTCTCGCCGGGCGCCGCCGTGACGCTCGCGAAGGCGGCGAGCGCGCGGGCCGGGCGTTCGACCGTGCCGTCGGCGGGCGGGGTCAGGTAGAGCTGGACGGTCTCGCGGCCGGTCCGTGCGCCGGTGTTGCGGATGCGGACGCTCGCCTCTTCGGGCGTGGCCTGCAGGCTCTCGTACGCCCAGTCGGTGTAGCCGAGGCCGTGCCCGAAGGGGTACGCGGGGGTGGCGCCGGCCTTGTCCCAGGCGCGGTAGCCGATGAACACGCCTTCGCCGTACGTGAGTCGGCCCTCGGCGTCCGGGGCGACCTCGGTGACGGGGGCGTCGGCGAGCGAACCCCAGGTGGTGGGGAGCCGGCCGCCGGGCTCCTCGGCTCCGGTGAGGACGTCGGCGAGCGCGGCCCCGCCCTCCTGCCCCGGGAACCAGCTGAGCAGTACCGCGGCCACGTCCTCGCGCCAGGGAAGTTCGACGGGGGAACCCGAGTTGACGACCACGACGGTGCGCGGGTTGGCGGCCGCGACCGCCCGTACGAGGTCGTCCTGGCGGCCGGGCAGCCGTAGGTCGCGGCGGTCGAAGCCCTCGGATTCCACCCGGTCGGTGGTGGCGACCACGACCACCGCGGTATCGGCCTCGCGTGCCGCGCGCACGGCCTCGGCGATCAGTTCATCCGGGTCGCGGCGGGGTTCGGCGTGGGCGAGGCTGAGCGCGACGACCTCGATCGGCATGCCCTCGATCTTCGGCACGGCCACGTCGAGGGAGACCTCGACGGGCACCCCGGCCGCCAGGTCGACGCTGCCGCGCTCCACGGGCGCGCCGAGGAAGGCCTCGAAGGGGTCGCCGCCGGCCGCCATCCGCTGTTCGCCGTCGAAGAGTCGGCGCCCGTCGACCGTGAGCCTGAGGTCGCCGAGGCCGCGGGTGCCGAAGCGGTGCGCGCCGGTGACGCGCGGGGTGAAGGTGCCGGTGATCTCTACGCGGCTGAGCGCGTCGAAACCGACGCCCTCGGGGAAGCCGCCGCCGAACCACTGGATCGCGCCGTCGGCCAGCGGCACCTCGCCGAGCAGCCGCCCCTCGGCGTCACGGCAGCGGGCACGCAGCGCGAACCCGGCCGTGGCGACGCCCAGTTCCTCGCTCGGCTCGGCGCCCACCGCGTACGAGACCGCCTCCTTGCCGAGCGCGGCGGTGAGCCCGTCGAGCGGGGAGACGATCCGGCGCGGGAAGACGGTGGCGGAGCCGCCGCCGAGCACGCGGGCATCGCGGGCGGCGGCGCCGATGAGGGCGAGGCGACCGGTGGAGGGTGCGTCGCCGCGCCCGGGGGCGAGCGGCAGGATGCCGTTCTCGTTGCGTACGAGGACGAAGGAGCGGTGGGCGATCTCGCGGGCCAGGGCCTCGCCGTCGACCGGTTCGGGCAGCCGCGTGACGGCGGGCTCGGCGCCTTCGAGCGCGCCGACGCGGGCGGCGAGGTGCAGGACCCTGCGTACGGCCCGGTCGAGGGTCGGCTCGTCGACCCGGCCCTCCCGTACGGCCGCGGCGAGCGCCGGTCCGTACACGGTCATCGGGCCGGGCATCGCCACGTCCAGGCCGCCGTCGATGGCGCCCACGGTGTCGCGGGCGGCCATCCAGTCGGAGACGTTGAACCCGTCGAAGCCCCATTCGCCGCGCAGGACGCCGTTCACGAGGGCGGCGTTCTCGGTCATCGTGATGCCGTTGACCGCGTTGTAGGCGGTCATGATGCCCCAGGGCGCGGCCTGGCGGACGATCGCCTCGAAGGGCGCCAGGTACAGCTCGCGCAGGGCGCGCCCGGAGACCCGGTTGTCGACGGTGAAGCGGTCGGTCTCGGCGTCGTTGGCGACGAAGTGCTTGACCGTGGTGCCCACCCCGCCCGACTGCACACCGCGCACATAGCCGCTGCCGATCTCGCCGGTCAGATACGGGTCCTCGCTGTACGCCTCGAAGTGCCGGCCGCCGCGCGGGCTGCGCTGGAGGTTGACGGTCGGGGCCAGCAGGACGTGCACGCCCTCGCGGCGGGCCTCCTGGGCCAGCAACCGACCGGCCCGGTGGGCGAGTTCCGGATCCCAGGCGGCGGCCAGCGCGGTCGGGGAGGGCAGGGCGACGGACGGGTCGTCGGCGCTCCAGCGCACCCCCCGTACCCCGATCGGGCCGTCGGACATGACCAGGGAGGCCAGCCCGATCTCCGGCAGCGCGGGCAGTGTCCACATGTTCCGGCCCGCGAGGAGGCGGGCCTTGGTGTCGAGGTCGAGCCTGCCGAGCGCGGCCTCGACGACCGCTTCGTATCCGTCGCTGTGCTGATCGGTCACTGTGCGCCTCCGCATCGACGTGCTCCTGCCTGCCCCCGCCCGAGCCCTCTCCCCATCCTGCACGATCACCTGTAACACGGTAGGTTTCGTTACCCTTTAGTAACCATCAGGCGGGAGGGACGCCGTACGGTGACGGCATGACGGCGAAAACCAGAAGCGTCCAGCGGCGCGCGGAGATCCTGCGGGCCGCGCTCGAAGTGATCGCCGAGCGCGGCTACCGCGGCACCTCCCTCGCGGCGGTGGCCGAACGCGTGGGGCTCACCCAGCAGGGCCTGCTGCACCACTTCCCCACCAAGGAGGCGCTGCTCATCGCCGTCCTGGAGGACCGCGACCGGTGGGACGCTGCCGTCCCCAGCCGCGACTGGCGGCTCGAACTGCTCACGTCCCTGGTCGAGTACAACGCGATGCGCCGCGGCATCGTGCAGACCTTCTCGGCGCTGCTCGGCGAGGCGGTCACGGAAGGGCACCCGGCGGGCCCGTACTTCACCCGGCGCTACACGGACGTACGGGAGGACCTGGCGGCCCTCCTGCGCGCCGAGTACGGCGACCGCCTCCCGTCCGGGCTCACCCCCGAGCGCGCCGCACCCCTGCTCGTGGCCGTGCTCGACGGCCTGCAGTACCAGTGGCTCCTGGACCCGGAGAGCATCGACATGCCGGGCGCTTTCCGGGACTTCGTCACTCTGCTCGGGGAGTGACCCCCGTCCCGCCGGAACCGCCGCCACCACCTCCACCTCGATCTGCGCCCACGGCAGGAAGAGCTTCGAGACCTCGACCGTCGTACTCGTCGGCGGTGTGCCGGGGAAGCACGCGCGGCGGACCGCGCCGTATTCGCTCAGACGGGAGATGTCCGTGAGATACGTACGGACGTTGATCACGTCCGCGAGGCTCGCGCCGTGCGCTTCGAGGATCGCGGCGATCGCCTCGAAGATCCCCCGGCTCTGGGTCGCGAGGTCCTCGCCCTCGGCCACCTGGCCGGACAGCTGCAACAGCGCTCCGCCACCGGGCAGTTCGACGCGGGCGACCTGCGAGTAGGCCGGGCTGAGCGGGGCGGGCGCGGAAGGCGGACTGCCGAGGCTGATGCGCATGGGACAAGGCTCCTTCGGGTGCTGCGGGACAGGTGCTGCGGGACGGGTGTTGTGCGATCAGTACTGCGCGATCAGTACTGCGCGACGATCAGTGCTGCGCGATCGGCGTCACGGGGGCGGCGCTACAGGGGCGGCGTTGCGGGATCGTTGCGTCGGATCCGGGCCACCGCGGCCGCGATGTCCTCCTGGGCGAGGTCGGGGTGCGCCGCGTAGTGGCCGCGGATCACCTCCATGGCGGGGAGCCGGGTGACGGCGGTGGCCAGCTCGATGTCCTTGACCGCCAGCCCGGTGGCGAAGTGGACGCCCTCGGCGAAGGCCCTCGGCACCGCGCCGCCGAGGGCGCTGCGGCCCAGCGCGGCCTTGGCCGTCCCCTCAGGGACGCCGAGCGCGTCGGCGAGCCGCATCGCCTCGCCGACCAGGGCGGCTCCCCCGAGCACGGCCGTGTTGACGACGAGTTTCAGGGCGGCGCCCGTCCCCGGCGGGCCGGTGCGCGTGACCGTGCCGAGTTCGCCGAGCAGCGGCTCGACGGCCTCTGCTTCGCCGCCCGCGAGGATGCCGAGCGTGCCGGCCTCCGCCTTGTCGGTGCTGCCCAGCACGGGGGCGTCGACGAGCGTGACCTCCTTCGGCAGGACGGCCGCCACCTCCCGTACGACATCGGGACCGACGGTCGACATCTCCACCCAGTGCGCCCCCGGCCGGAGTGCGGGACCGATCCGCCGGGCCATGTCCCGTACGGCATCGGGCGTGGCGAGCATCGTCAGGACGATGCCGGCGTCGCGCACCGCGTCGGCGGGCGAGGCGGCGAGGCGGGCCCCCTTGGCGACGAGCGGGTCGGCGCGGGCCGGAGTGCGGTTCCAGACGGTCAACGGGTGGCCCGCGCCCAGGAGTCGGGTGGCCATGGGTGCACCCATGCGGCCGAGGCCGAGAAAGGCGACCTGTTCCCTGCAGTCGATCTGTTCCATGCCTCGACGCTAGGCGTGGGCCTGGGATGCGACAAGCGAATGTCCAGCATGGCATCCATGCGAAACTGGCATGGATGATGATGCCGATGATGCCGTCGAACACGCCCCCTTCGCCCCCGCAGTCCTCGCGCACGCCCTCGGACGCCCGGGACCTCTCCACCGCCTGGCTGCGCGTCTTCCTGGAGGTCGCCCGGCTCGGCTCCTTCACCGAAGCCGCGCGCGCCCTCGGATACACCCAGTCCGCCGTGTCACGGCAGATCCAGGCGCTGGAGTCGGCGCTCGGCGAGGGTGCGCTGTTCGACCGGTTGGCGCGCGGGGTCACGCCGACCGAGCGCGGACGGGTGCTGCGGCCGCGCGCCGAGGCCGTGCTGGCACAGCTGGACGCCGTACGCGGCGATCTGGTGGCGCTGCGGGAGATGACGGGCGGACGGCTGCGCGTAGGGGCGTTCCCGACCGCCGGGGCCGCGCTCCTGCCGCGGACGGTCGCGGCGTTCCAGGAGCGTCATCCGTCCGTCGAGTTGAACTGTGCGGAAGGGCTGACGGATGCGCTGCTCGGACGGCTGGACCGCGACGAACTCGACCTGGCGGTCGTATCGTCGACGGCCGGTGCGCTGCCGGAGGCATACGAGCTGACGAAGGTCCTCGACGAAGCCATGTACGTGGCCGTCCCCGCCGGTCACCCGCTCGCCCGCCGGCGGCTGGTGCGCCTGGCCGAACTGGCCGGGGACGCTTGGGTGTCGGGCAGTGCGAGCACCGAGCGCAGCCTGCTGCACCCGGCCGTGCGCGAGGACTTCCGTCCGCGGGTCGCCTACGTCGCCGGCGAGTGGATCGCCAAGCAGGGATACGTGGCCGCCGGGCTCGCGGTCGCGCTCATCCCCGCGCTGGCGGCCGACGGAGTACGGCCGGACATCCGGCTGCTCCCGGTGCACGGCGATGACATCCCGCCGCGCGCCGTGTACGCGGCGACCCTGCGCGGCCGTTCCGCTCCGGCGGCCGCAGGGGCTTTCGTACGGCTGCTGCGGGAGTCCGGCGCGCAGCTCTGCCGGTGAGAACGCCGGCGCCCCTCCGCTCAGCTCAACCGGCCGGCCACCTGTCGCTCCCCTCGGCCTGCTCGGCCTCGTCCGCCGCCTCGGTCTCACCCCGCAGGTCCCGCACCATCAGCGTCGCCCCCGCCACCGCGCCCGGCATCAGGAACACCGCCAGGAACGGCACGAGGAAGCACAGCGCGAGCGGGGTGCCGAAGCCCCAGATCAGCATTCTGCGGCCGCGCATCATGGCGAGTTGCTCGCGTACCTCGACGCGGCGGCGCTGCAGGGCGACCGAGGTCAGTTCCTGGGTGACGAAGAAGCCCGTGACGGCGATGCCGAGCGCGGGCACGACGGTCTGGCCGAGGACGGGGACGAAGCCGAGCGCGAAGAGCAGCACCGCCCAGCCCAGGGCCCGTACGAGCACGCGCAGGCTGTCGCGCGCGGAGATCCACAGCTCGCGCAGGAGCGGCAGCCCCGACTCGGGCGCGGTCCCGTCCGGCGACATGTCCTTGTCGACCTGCTCGGAGAGTGCCTCGTAGAAGGGCTGTCCGATCAGGAGCGTCATGGCCGTGAAGGTGATCACGGCGAGGAACAGGCCGAGGGCGAACACCAGGAAGACCAGGAAACCGCGGAAGACGGCGAGCCAGGCCTCCGACCAGCCGTCGGCGAACGGTGTCGCCCAGGCCACGAAGTCATCGGCCCCGTAGGCCAGGCCGACCAGCGCGGCAACGTACAGGACGAGGGTGATGACCCCCGGGATCAGCCCGAAGCCGAACCAGCGCCCGTGTCCCATCACCCACCGCTGGCCCTTGAGCAGATAGCCGAACCCGGCCCCCAGATCACGCATGGCGGACAGCGTACGGGGCCGGGGCCGCTCCGGCGCCGGGTCCCGGGGCCTGGTGCGTCAGTCCTTCCTGTCCTGGGGGTACCAGCGCAGTTCGATCATGTTGCCGTCCGGGTCCTCGATGTAGACGGACTGGGCGGTGCCGCGGGCGCCGAAGCGGGAGACCGGGCCTTCGAGGACCTTGAGGGTGCCTTCGTCGATGACCTGCTGCCAGTCCAGCGGGTCCACGACCAGGCAGATGTGGTCGATGTTCGACTCTCCGCGCGGCTTGGCGAAGAGGTCGATGATCGTCGAGGAGTCGATACGGACCGAGGGGAACGGGACCTTGCCCGCGCGCCACTCCTCCACCCGGACGGGCTCCAGGCCGAGCGGGCCCGTGTAGAAGGCCAGGGAGCGCTCGACGTCCGAGACGTTGAGCACCAGGTGGTCGAATGCCTTGATGCGCAAGGTGGTCATGGGTCCCCCTTCAGGTCGCCGGCTCATGTACGTACACAAGTGGCTTTCTCTCGTACGCATATGAGACCACGCGCCACTGACACCGGGCACGGCGAAGGCCGCCCCCGGTACACGGGAGCGGCCTTCGCCGTACGAAGCGGTGCGGTGCCCGGGCTGGTCAGGCGGCCGCGACCGTGACGTCGATGTTGCCGCGGGTGGCCTTGGAGTACGGGCAGACCTGGTGGGCCTTGTCCAGGAGCTCCTGAGCCTTGGCGGCGTCCACGGTCGGGATGGTCGCCTTGATGGCGACGATGAGGCCGAAGCCCTCGTCGTTCTGGCCGATGCCGACCTCGGCGGTCACGAGCGAGCCCGTGATGTCGACCTTCTCGGTCCGCGCGACGACACCGAGGGCGCCCTGGAAGCAGGCCGCGTAACCGGCGGCGAAGAGCTGCTCGGGGTTGGTGCCGTCACCGCTGCCGCCCAGCTCCTTGGGCGGGTTGACCACGACGTCGAGCTGGCCGTCGGTGGCGGCGACGCGGCCGTCACGGCCACCCTCGGCGGTGGCGACGGCGGTGTACTTGACGTCCGACTGCTGTATAGCCATGAAAGAGCGTTTCCTCCTGTTGTGTGCCCGTCGGGCTCGCGCCCACGACCCTGACGGACTACTGGTCCTGAGATTACTTGACCGGGCTGACGATCATCTTTCCGGTGTTGTCGCCGCGCAGGACGCCCAGGAACGCCTCCACGCCGTTCTCGATGCCCTCGACGAAGGTCTCGCGGTACTTGAGCTCGCCCGAGGCGATCCAGCCCGCGGTCTCCCGGATGAACTCGGGCATGAGGTCCTGGTGGTCCATGACGAGCATGCCCTGCATGCGCAGGCGCTTGCCGATCACCATCGCGAGGTTGCGCGGGGCGGCCGGCGGCTCGGTGGCGTTGTACTGGGCGATCATGCCGCAGACGGTGATCCGGCCGTGGACGTTGAGGCGGCCGATGGCCGCTTCGAGGTGCTCGCCGCCGACGTTGTCGAAGTAGACGTCGATGCCGTCGGGGGCAGCCTCCTTGAGCTGCTCGGCGACCGGGCCGTTCTTGTAGTTGAAGGCCGCGTCGAAACCGTACTCCTCGACGAGCAGCTTCACCTTCTCGTCCGAGCCCGCCGAGCCGATGACGCGCGAGGCGCCCTTGAGCCGGGCGATCTGGCCGACCTGGCTGCCGACGGCGCCCGCGGCACCCGAGACGAAGACCGCGTCACCCTCCTTGAAGGAGGCGACGTCGAGCAGGCCGGAGTACGCGGTGAGGCCGGGCATGCCGAGGACGCCGAGGTACGTGGAGAGGGGGGCCACGTCCGGGTCGACCTTCTTGGCGTGCTGGGCCGGTACGTCCGCGTAGTCACGCCAGCCGAGGCCGTGCAGGACGTGGTCGCCCTCGTCGAACCCCTCCGCGTTGGAGGCGATGACGACGCCCACGGCGCCGCCGTCCATCGGCTCGTCGAGCTGGAACGGCGGGGTGTACGACTTCACGTCGTTCATCCGGCCGCGCATGTACGGGTCCACCGAGAAGTGCAGGTTCTTCACCAGGATGCGGCCCTCGGCAGGCGCTGTGAGCGGGATCTCACGCAGCGCGAAGTCCTCGGGCTTCGGCCAGCCGTGCGGGCGGGCCACGAGGTGCCAGGCGCGGGAGGTGGTGGGGAGTGCGGACATGAGGCCTGCCCTTCAACGATCCGCCGACGGTGTGCGTCCGCCGACGGGGCGAATTACTTCACTTGATGAAACAACCATGCGACTGAATATTTCATGTTGTCAAGTAACTGGGTACGCTGGTGTCCATGGCCACGACCCCAAGCCCCCGAATCGACCCCCTGACCATCGAGGTCGTCGAGCTGATCGGCACCGTGGTGGCGCGCTACCACGAGGAGTACGAGCGTGAGGCCTCCGCCCACGCGCTGACCGGCGCGCAGGCGCGGGTCCTCGCCCTGCTCTCGCTCGAAGCGCTGCCGATGCGGCAGATCGCGGTGCGTCTGAAGTGCGAGCCGTCCAATGTGACGGGCATCGTCGACCGCCTCGAGGCACGGGGGCTCGTCGAGCGCCGCCCGGACCCCCAGGACCGGCGCGTGAAGCTCGCGGCGGTCACCGCCGAGGGCCGTGCCACGGCGCGGAAGCTGCGGGACGGACTGTCGTTCGCCCGCGAACCGCTGGCGGAGCTCTCGCACGAGGAGCGGGTGGTGCTGCGGGATCTGCTGGCGCGGATGCTGGGCTGACCGGCGTACGGCTCCCGCGGCCCTGCCGACACCCGATGCAGGAACGTCACATCCTCACTCGGGCGAGTGAGGCTACCGTCATGAGGGGAACAGATGTGAACGCCACCACTCACGATCTCCTCCATGGGAGCAGTCACGGCCGCAGAGGCACACACCGAAGAACAGGCGATGCGGGCCACCTCCGAGACCTGGATGTATCCGCCCGAGGAGGGCTGGACCTGGGACCAGGTCAAGGAGCTGGACCTCCCCTTCGACTGGGAACTCGTGGACGGGAACATCGTGGTACGTGGAGTGACGTCGTGGTGGCACGACCAGGTCAGGAACGAGCTGTACGTCTCGCTGCGCCTTGCGGAACGTCCGCCGTACAAGGCCAGTGTCGAACGCTGGACCCAAATCGGCCCCAGTGACGCACCGAACCCGGATGTGATCGTCTACGACAAAACCGGTCTCAATGTGAAAACTCTCGACTGCACCCCGATGAGCAGCGTCGTCCTCGCCGTCGAGGTCGTCTCCCCGGGATCCCGCAGCGAGGACCGCTTCCGCAAGCCGGGGCTCTACGCCGAGGCCGAGGTCGCCGCCTACTGGCGCGTCGAGCGGGGCGAGAAGGATGTGCCCGAGGTGCACGAGTTCTGGCGCGACGAGGCCAGCGGCGTGTTCGTGCCGCGCCCCGGCACCCCGGTCCACACCGACCGTCTGATCACCGATGTCCCGTTCCCGGTGGAGATCGACCTGGCCGGTCTGCTCGAAGACTGAGCGCCGTCTCCCGGGCCCCGGACGCGCCCGGGGCATCGCCGGGCCTCCGGGCCCGCTCAACCACCGGACCCGCCAAACCACCGGACCCGCCAAACCACCGGACCCGCCAAACCACCGGACCCGCTCAACCACCGGACCGCTCACCCACCGAGCCCTCCCCGTAACCTCTGGGCCCGCAGCACCAGCTCCAGTTCGAAGCGGCGGTCCGGATCGTCGACCTCGTCGCCCCACAGCTCCCGTATCTGGCGCAGCCGGTAGCGCACCGTCTGCGGGTGGACGCCGAGGCGGGCCGCGACCTCCGGTGCGCCGCCGCGGGTCTCCAGCCAGGCGAGCAGGGTCTCGGCCAGGCGGCGGGCGTGCGAGGGGCCGCAGTGGGCGAGCGGGGCGAGGCATCGGCGGGCCAGGTCGTCGAGGAGTTCGGCGGGCTGGAGGAGGACGAGCGCCTCGGTGTGTTCCGTGCAGAAGAGCACGTCGCCCGCGGGGAGCAGCCCGCTCTCCATCAGGGAGACCGCGGCCTCCGCCCAGCGCAGGGACTTGGCGGCGTCCTGCAGCGGTACGGGCGGTCCGATCGCGCCCGACCAGCCGGTCATCGCGCGCCGCAGATGCTCGGCGCGGCCGGCGGCGTCCGGGTCGGGGACGATCATGCGGGGCTGTTCGCTCTCCATGTCGAGCAGCACGCCCTGGCCGACGGGCGGGGCCATGGCCTCCCGGGCCGGGCGCAGCAGCACACCCACGGCGACGGTCCCGGGCAGCGCCCAGCCGACGCGGGCGGCGCGGTCGGCGACGGGGTCCGATCTGCCCGTACGGAGCCGGGGGCCCGGTGCCGGTGCCAGGGGGTCGCCGCGGTGTTCGGCGTGTTCGGTGTGTTCGGCGAGCAGCAGTTCCATCAGTTTGCGCTGCAGGCGCAGGCGTTCGCCGGCCTCGCGGGCCGCTGCCTCGGCGTAGCCGCGTACCGATAAGTCCACGAGGCCGTCCAGATACTCGAAGCCCGCCTCGGCGAGCTCGTACATGGCGGGCGGGGGGATCTCGACCTCCTGGCCGATCTGGGTGAGCCGGCGCCAGGCGAGGCGGACGCCCAGGCGGTAGACGGCCTGCAGGGAGTCGAGGGTGCGGCCGTGCAGGCCTTCGCCGCGGCCGAACTCCTGGAAGATCTCCAGGTGGTAGCGCGGCCGGTCCTCGCTGGTGGCGAGTCGGCGCACGAAGCCTTCGAGGGCGCGCCGGATACCGATGAGGGCCATCGGCTCGCCCGATTCATCGAGGACGAGCTGCAGCTGCGGGTATTCGCGGCGGATCTCGCGCAGGATGTCGGCGGCGAGCTGCGGCACCTCTTCGAGGGCGCGCTCGGCGAAGACCTTGACCTTCAGACGCGGTACCTGACGCCAGGCCGAGCTCCCGGAGCCCGCCCCGTCTCCCGGGCCGATTCCCCCGCTCCCCGCGCCTGCACCCGTACCCGAACCTGCGCCTGCGCCTGCGCCTGCGCCTGTACCCGTGCCCGCCCCGTTGCCCGCCGACATCAGCGGTCCTGGGGCGTCTCGTAACTGATCAGTGGAGTGTTGGGCTGCTCGGGTGTGGCGTTCAGGAGTGCCACGATGCCGAACGCGGCGCCCACGGCGAGTGCCGCGGCCGCGGCCGCGGTCAGTGCGGCTGCGAGCAGTCGGTGCATGAGGTGGTCCGCCTCTCAACTGTTCGGTCGATGAGAGCGCCCAACCGGTCCCTCGCCGGCCCCACCCGGCAAGTGGCCAGTGTCTGTTGCACATTGACAGTGCGTCAAGAGTCCGCCTACGGTTCCCGGCCCATACGAGCCTCATACGAGCCTTGTACGAGCCTCGCAGGTCTTCGATTCCCCTCCCCCCGACTCATCGGAGTACCCGGATGCGCCGTACTGCTTCCCCGTTATCGCTGGTCATCCTCGGTCTGGGCGTGTTCCTGCTCGTCCTGGCCCCGATGCTCGCGTGGTTTGTCACCCCGCGCGCCAAGGTCAATCCGATCGACATCGACTCGACGACCGTGCTCACCGGAACGGGTTCGTACTTCGACACCGAGAAGGTGCCGGTGGGGCCCGTGGACGGCAATCTCACGGTCACCCGTCAGGTACGCGGCGATGTGGCCGACAGCAGCGAGAAGCTGGCCGCCTGGGACGTGGTCACCTCGATCGACCCGGACAAGTCGCTGCCTGCCTCCTCGCCGCACGACGCACTGCAGTGGACCCAGGAGCGCTGGGTCACCGACCGGCGAACGAACCGGCCGGTGCACTGCTGCCAGGAGGAGCCCTATTTCGAGGGCGAGGCCTACCTGAAGTTCCCCTTCGACGTGCAGGAACGCTCGTACACCTGGTGGGACGGCACGCTGGGGGCGACGGTGGTGCTGGAGTACGAGGAGCGCAAAACCATCGAGGTGGACAAGGACCGCGACGGCACGGTCGATCTGAGCCACGAGGGCATGCTCTTCACCGGGAAGGTCGACGAGACGCGGACCGGAACGCGGCAGGTGCCGGGCTCGCTCGTCGGCTCGGAGGCGGACCAGGTGCTCGCCGAGGAGTGGTACGAGAACCAGGGCATCGAGCTGGTCGTCGACGAGCGCACGGGCCGGATCCTCGACGCGCGGATCGGGCCGAAGAAGACGCTGCGGGCGCCCGGTTCCAGCAAGGAAGCGGTGGTGCTGCTCGACAGCAAGAAGCTCGTGTTCACCGACAGGACCCGCGCCGAGCAGATCGAGCTGGCCCGGGCCGACAACGACCGGCTGAAGCTGGTCAGCGGGACCCTGCCGGTCGGTTCCGGGGTGCTCGGCCTCGTACTGCTCGCGGCCGGCACCTTCCTGGTCGTCCGCGGCCGCGAGCGGCCGGACGCCGGCCCGCCCGCGGGCCCGGACCCGCAGGCACCGGCGCCCGCGCCCGTATCGGCACCGGTCTGACCGGTCCCCGGGGTGTCCGGCCGCGATGCCGCGCTTCCTCATGAAGTGATGAGCCGTCGGACTCAATCGGGCCGGAAATTGTCACCCCGGTGAGTAGCGACAGCGAACACAGGGGCGAAAACTGTCTCCCCACCTGAGCGCACCACCGAATGCGCACAGCCGGTCCGCGGCCGGAACTCCCCCACATGGTTCCGGTCGCAAACAGTCCCCCAACCCTCCCCACACCTCCCCACACCTCCCGGCACCTCCCCGCTCCCCACAGCCGTTCCGCACCCCGAGACGAGTTGGAGCTCGAATGCCCCAGCACGTACCCCCCTCCCTGCACAGCACCTCACCGCAGGACGCCCTGCGCGCCGTCCTCGGCGGCGGTGCGGCGGCGGCCGCCCCGGCCCCCAGGGACCCACGCCGTATCGTCTTCCTCGCCCGCCGCGACCTCGGCAACCCGGCCGCGGGCGGCAGCGAACTCCTCGTCGACCAGCTCGCCGAGGGCCTGACGCGCTCCGGCCACCAGGTCACCCTCCTGTGCGGGGGCCCCGCGGCCTACCGCGACTACCGCGTGGTCTCCGCGGGCGGCGATCTCGCCCACCATCTGCGGGCCCGCTCGGCCTTCGCCCGGCAGGTCGGCAACTGCGACCTCCTGGTCGAGGTGTGCAACGGCATGCCGTACCTCTCCCCGCTGTGGCACCGCGGTCCCACGCTGTGCCTGGTCAACCACGTCCACACCGACCAGTGGGCGATGCGCTTCCCGCGCCCGGCCGCCGAGCTCGGCCGAAGACTCGAACACTGGGCGCTCTCCGGCGCCCAGCGCGGCAATCTCATGGTCGCCGTCTCCCCTTCGACGGCGAGCGCACTGCAGGAGATCGGGGTGCCGCGCGAGCGCATCCGGGTCGTGCACAACGGTGTGGAGGAGCCGGGTCCGCTCGAACCACGCAGCGAGGAGCCGCTGTTCCTCGCGATGGGCCGGCTCGTCGAGTACAAGCGGATCGATCTGCTGCTCAGGCTGTGGGAGCGGGTCCGTCCCGTGACCGGCGGCCGGCTCGTGATCGTCGGCGACGGCCCGGAGCGCGGGCGGCTCGAACAACTCGCGGGTCCCGGCGTCGAGTTCGCGGGCCGGGTCTCCGAGGCCGAGAAACACCGGCTGCTGTGCGCATCCTGGCTGCTCCTGCACCCCTCCGCGGTCGAGGGCTGGGGTCTGGTGGTCACGGAGGCGGCCACCCGAGGCACTCCGACAATCGGTTTCGACATCCCCGGGCTGAGGGACTCCGTCGAGGACGGGGTGACCGGGATCCTCGCGCGCGGCGAGTCCTCCTTCGCCGCGGCCTGGTGCACGCTCGCGCTGTCCGCGGAGCGCCGCCGGGCCTACGGCAAGGCGGCCGCCGGCCGCGCGGCGCGCTACCGCTGGTCGCAGACGGTGCGCCGGTTCCAGGCCGTCGCCGCCGAAGCCGTCGCCGTGGGGCGGGCGGTGCGGTGAGTTCCACGGGTACGCGGAAGGCCAGGAGACCCAAGAGCCCCGAGAGCCCCAAAGATCCTTCCCTACGGCGGTCCCTTGCCCTCTTCCGCGCATTCCTGCGCGAGCAGCAGGGCCCCGAAGCCGCCGCGCACTGCTACCGGCTGCTCGCCCGCGATGCCGCCGACCAGGTGGAGGCCTACGGCCGGATCGAGGGCCGTACGGTGCTCGACATCGGCGGCGGTGGCGGCTACTTCACCGAGGAGTTCCGCAGGCGCGGCGCGCGCAGCCATCTCTTCGAGCCCGATGCCGCCGAGCTGGGCAGCAGCCCGCCCACCGGGACGGTGCTCGCGGACGGCTATCTGCTGCCGCTCACGGACGCGGTCGCGGACGTGGCCTTCTCCTCCAACGTCCTGGAGCACGTGGCCGATCCGGACACCTTCCTCAGCGAGATGGTCCGGGTCACCAAGCCGGGTGGGCTGCTCTACGTCTCGTTCACCAACTGGTACTCCCCCTGGGGCGGCCACGAATGGGCGCCCTGGCACTACTTCGGCGCCGAACGTGCCCGGCGGCGCTACGAGCGGCGCACCGGGCGGCCCGCGAAGCACACGCTCGGCGAGAACCTGCACGCCATCCACATCGGTACGACGCTGCGCCGGGTACGGGCCCGCAGGGACGTCGAGATCGTCTCGGCCCGCTCCCGCTACTGGCCGTTCCTCGCCCACGCCGTCACCAGGGTGCCCGGTCTGCGCGAGTTGGCCACCTGGAATCTCCTCCTCATTCTCCGGCGGTGTCCATGACGAGCACGGTCCAGTCCCCGCAGCTCCCGCCCCAGGCGCCGGCGCCCAGCGCGCCACCGGCCGCGGGAGGGCCCGACGGGCCGCGCTCGCGGCGCGTGCTGCTCGGGTTCTGGGCCGTGGTGTTCGCCCTGTTCGTCGCGGCGGCGCCGGGCCGGATGACGTTCGAGACGAAGCTGGGCGTGAACGTCGATCCGGGGAAGTTCCTCAGCGATCTCGGCGGTCTGTGGCATGACCGCTCGGGCTTCGGCGGGATCGCCGACCAGTACATCGGCTATGTCTTCCCGCAGCTGCCGTTCTACGGTCTCGGCCATCTGCTGCGGATACCGGTCTGGCTGACCGAGCGGCTCTGGCTCTCGCTGATCGTCGCCACCGCGTTCTGGGGCGCGCTGCGTCTGGCCGAGCGCCTGGACATCGGCAGCGGCAGGTCGCGGCTGCTCGGCGCCATGGTCTACGCCCTGTGGCCCACGTACACGATCGTCGTCGGCTCCACCTCCGCGGCGGCGCTTCCCGGCGCCGTACTGCCCTGGGTGCTGCTGCCGCTCACCAACGACCGCTCCAGTGCGCGGCTCGCGGCGCTGCGCTCGGCGGCGGTCATCCCGTTCATGGGCGGCGTCAACGCGGCCTCCGTGCTCGCCTCGCTGCTGCCCGTGGGCCTGTACCTCCTGTCGCGCCCGCCCGGACCGCGCAAGCGCGCCATGATCCTGTGGTGGACGCCGGGCGTCGTCCTCGCCACCGCCTGGTGGATCATCCCGCTGCTGCTGCTCGGCATCCACGGCGAGAACTTCCTGCCGTACGTGGAGACCTCCGAGGCCACCACCGCCACGATGTCCGCCACCGAGGTGCTGCGCGGCGGCGGCAACTGGGTGGCGTATCTGAACTTCGGCGAACCCTGGCTCCCGGCCGGCGCCGACGTGTCCGGCTCGGTGCTCGTGATCGTCGGCTCGGCGCTCGCCGCGGGGCTCGGGCTCGCGGGTCTCGCGCGGCGTGATCTGCCGGAGCGGCGCTGGCTGCTGCTGACCGTCGTCTCGGTCGTCCTGGTCACGATGGCCGGGTACGGGGGCGCGTTCGGTGCTCCGTTCTCGGAGACGTTCCAGGGCTGGCTGGACGGCTGGCTCGTGCCCTTCCGCAACGTCTACAAGTTCCAGACGGGTCTCGCGCTCGCGCTGGCCTTCGGTCTGATGCATCTCGTCGCGGTCGCCTCGGTGGCGCGGGGCGCCCGTCCCGTACGCGGCAGGCGGCTCGCGCCCGCGTTCGCGGCGGTCCTCGTGCTTCCGGGGCTGGCCCTTCCGTATCTCAACGGCCATGTGCTGCAGCCGGGTTCGTTCCGTCAGCTGCCCGAGTACTGGCAGGCGACCGCCGACTGGCTGAAGAAGTACTCCCCGGACTCGCGCGCCCTGGTCGTGCCCGCCACCGCGCACGGCATCTACACCTGGGGCTCCCCCATCGACCAGCCCCTCGACGTGCTCGCCGAGACCCGGGTCGCCCAACGGGACTTCGTGCCCTTCGGCCAGCCCGGCAACCGGCGCGCGATGGACGCGGTCGAGCAGGCCCTGATGACCGGTGGCGCGGTGCGGGGTCTACGGGACTTCCTGAGCCGTTCCGGCCTGCACTTCGTGGTCGTACGCAACGATCTCGACCCCGACCAGATCGGCTACGTACCCACCGCGACGGTCAAACGGACCCTGGAGGAGTCCGGCTACGAGCGGGTCACCGGATACGGGCCGCAGACCACCGGCGGGCGGATCGCGGACGACACGCCCGTGCAGGTGGAGGGCCTGTATCCGCGCAGCCGCGCCGTGGAGATCTACCAGCCGACGGGCGGCACCGAGCGGCCCGGGCAGGCCGGGCTCAAGCCGGTCGCCGACACCACGGTGGTCAGCGGCGGCCCGGAGGCTCTGCTTGCGCTGTCGGCCGATCCGACGATGCGGGACCGGCCCGCCGTCCTGGCCGGCGACCACCACCCCGGCTTCGCCACCCCGGGCCTCAAGGCCGTCGGCGACGGGCTGCGCCGTGCGGACACCCGCTTCGGCCTCGTCAACAACAACACCTCGTACACGTACACGAAAGACGAGCGCAACCACAGCGGAAGCCTGCAGGAACCCGGGCAGGACCCGCGGCAGATCCTGCCCGAGGAGGGCATCGAGCACCAGACGACGGCCGTGCTGCGCGGCGCGCGGGAGGTCACCGCCTCCTCCAGCGGCAACTGGTTCTTCCACCTGCCGCAGTACGACCCGGTGAACGCCTTCGACGGCGACCCCTCGACCGCCTGGGCCGAGGGCAGCGCGGGAGTGCCGGAAGGCGAATGGCTACGGATCGACTTCGACGGCGGGCAGACCGTCCCGGACACGATCGAGGTGACCCCGCTCGCGCAGCACGGCGTCCGGGCCGCCCCGACCCGGGTCCTGGTCGAGACCGACCGCGGCGAGGAGATCAGCGCGCTGCGGCCGGACGGCAGCACACAAAAAGTCGCCGCGCCCGAGGGGGCGGCGAAGTGGCTGCGGATCACGGTGCTCTCGGTGGAGCGGGCACGTCCCGGACTGGCCGGTGCGGGTTTCTCGGAGGTGAGCATCCCCGGCGTCGAGGTCACGCGGATGCTGCAGCTTCCCGCGGACGCCGCGGACGTCGAGGCCGACGCCACCACGTACGCGCTGCACCGCTCGGCCGACCCGGGCGGCCTCGCGCCGGTGTCCGCGGAGGCGGGCCTCAACCGGCAGTTCGAGGTCACCGAAGGCGGGGCGTACACGCTGCGGGCGAGCGCGCTCGCCGTGCCCGGCGAGGCCTACGACGAGCTGCTGTACAAGGTAGCGCCCGAACAGACCCGGCAGATCATCGCGAGCGCCGACTCGACGGCGGCGCTCGGCCGCGGGCTCTCGCCGCGCAACCTCACCGACGGCGATCTCACCACGGCGTGGATCGCCGGGGACTCCACGGTGCTGCACCTGAAGTGGCCCGGGAAGCAGGAGATCGACCGGATCGTCTTCGCGGCCGCCGGCGGCCTGTCCACCCGGCCGGTCAAGGCGGAGATCAGCTCCCCGGACGGCGCGCGGACCGTCAGCATCGACGAGAACGGCTGGGCCCGCTTCGACACCATCGAGACCGACCGCATCGACATCACCGTCACCGAGACGGCGCCGGTGACCGTCCACAACCCGCTCGCCGACGCGAAGCTGCAGCTGCCCGTCGGACTGACCGAGATCTACATCCCGGCGCTCGACGCCTACCGCACCGAGCAGCCCGACGCCGACGAGCGCTTCGAGCTGGCGTGCGGTGAGGGGCCGGAGCTCACGGTCGACGGGGTGCGGCAGCAGACGCGCGCCGCGGGCACGGTACGGGATCTGGTCCAGCGGCGGCCGATCGAGGTCGAGCTGTGCGGCGGTGGGGGTACGGCGGGCGCGGAGGGCGCGGCGGGCTCGGAGGATGCTCCGGGCGCGGAGGACGCGGCGGGCTCGGAGGATGCTCCGGCTGCCGCCGTGGATCTCAGTACGGGGACGCACCGGGTGCAGGCCGGTGACGAGGGTCCGCTCGCCATCACCGACATCGCGCTCACCCGCGGCACACCGTCCGCCCCGGACTCCGGCCAGGGCGAGCTGAGCATCGACGACTGGGCGGGCGACCGGCGTTCGGTGACGGTCGGGCCGGGCAAGGCCTCGTATCTGACGATGTACGAGAACTTCAACGACGGCTGGACGGCAAGCCTCGACGGCGAGGAGCTCTCCCCCGTACGGCTCGACGGCTGGCAGCAGGGCTTCCTGGTGCCGGAGGGGAAGAGCGGCACCATCACCCTCGAGTTCGAGCCCGCGGCGACCTACGAGATCGGGATCATCGCCGCCGGTGTCGGAATGCTGCTCCTGCTGCTCGGGCTGGTGGTCTGGCGCCGTGAGGCCGGTTCGCAGGAGACCTCGCCCCCCGGCCCGCCGGACGCCGGTCCCGTGCTCGGCGTCGTGGTGCTCACGCTGGTGGGCGCGGTGATCGCGGGCCCGTTCGCGCTGCTCGTACCGGCGCTCGCACTGCTCGCGTGGTGGCGGCACGCCCTGCTCGTACCGCTCGCGTTCCTCGCGATGGCGGGGGCCGGGATCGCGGCGAGCATCGGGGCCGGGCAGGCGGCGGTGGCGGACGAGGGCGCGTTCTCGCCCGCGGCTCAACTCCTCGCGCTGACGGCGCTGTTCGCGGCGCTCGTGAGCATCGGCTCGGGTGGTGGCCTACGGCGCCGGGGAGCCGCACCGGCCGCGCCTGGGGACCCGGGTGCGCCCACGGCCGGCCCTGACCCGGGTGCGCCCGCGTTCGGCCCCGCCCCTGGTGCGCCCCCGGTCGCTCCAGCCCCGTATGCGGCGAGTCCCACGTTCTCGGCGCGCGGGCCGGGGACGGCGAAGCCCGCCACGCCGGAGCCGGGGACCGCGAAGCCCGCGGCCCCGGAGCCGTACAACCCCCCGGAGGAGCGATGACCGCAGTGCAGCAGCCTCCCTCGCGCTCCGCCGACGGACCCGTTCCCGTCCCGCGCCGGGTGCCGTTCCCGGTGGTCGACGAGGTCGCGCGGCACTGTCTGCAGGAGGAGGAGCCCGAGACCGTACACATCGAGGTGCACCTGCCCGGGCACCCGGACCCCGAGCGGCTGCGCGCGGCCTTCGGCGAGGCGCTGCGGCTGCATCCACGGATCCTGATGCGGCAGGCGGCGGGGCGCTGGTACCGGCGGCGCTACGAGTGGGAGCTGACCGAATCGCCCGACGTACCGGTGGTGAGCTTCCCGCCGCCCGGTCCCGACGCGCTGGTACGCGCCCGTGTACGGGCCCTGACCGACGCGCCTCCACTGACCGCCTCGCCACCGGTCCGCCTCGAACTCGTCGCGGATCCAGCGGTGGCGGGCGGCAGCGTGCTGTTCCTGACGGTCAACCACACCGCGCTCGACGGTCCGGCCTGTCTGCGCGTCCTGGCCACGGCGGCCGAGCTGTACGGCGGCCGCGACAACACGCCCGCGGCGCCCCCGGTCCGTACGGAGAGCGCCGCGGCACCCACCGTGGACATGCCGAGCAGCTGGTCGCCGCCCGCGCATGTGGCCGCGGGCCGCCCCGAGCCCTCGCCCGGCAACGGCCTGCTCGTCACCGAGCTTGCGGTGCCGCGCCGCGCCGAGGGCGCCCCGTACACCGTCAACGACCAGCTGATGGTGGCGACGGCGCTGATGATCGCGCAGTGGAACCGCGAGCACGGCAAGGCACCGCGCCCCATGCGGATCACCATGCCGGTGGACGACCGTCCGCGCGGCGCGGAGATGCCGATCGGGAACGGGACACGGCTCGTGGAAGTCCCCTTCGCGGCCCAGGAGCTGGACGCCTCCCGCCTGGACGAGCTGCTGCGGCTCACCTCGGAGCGCACCCGCGCCCTGAAGTCCCTCGCCCGGCCCCAACTCGGCCACGGCGCCGCGCTCCTGACCGCGCCCGTCGTCCCCGTGGCATGGCGGGCGGCTCTCACCCGCGGGCTGCGCAAGGCGGTCCGGCCGTGGACCTCGACGACCCTGCTCAGCAACATCGGCCGCATCCCGTACGCCCTGGACTTCGGCGACGCGGGCCGGGCGCACGCGGTGTGGTTCTCGGCGCCCGCGCGCGTCCCGCGCGGCCTGACGGTCACCACCGCGTCCACGGCGGGGCGGCTGCATGTGGCGCTGCGCTGGTCGAAGACGCTGCTCGGCGCGGGGGACGGGGAGCGTCTGCGGGATCTGTTCGAGCACTGTCTGCGGGCGACGGAGCCGGGAGGGCGGCCCGCGGCCGGCGAGCGAAAGCGTGATGCGTCGTGACCTCCACCGGAACATCCCCGGCTGCCTCCACCGACACCACGAGCGCCACGACGACCGCGGCCTCCTCCACCACCTCCGCGGCACCCGAGCCCCCGGGCCTGCGGGACTTCTACGAGAATCCGGCCGTCCCGGTCGCCTCGGGCGATGCCCGCAGCCTGCGTCAGGCGCGGATGCTCGCCGCCGCGCTCGGCCCGGCGGACTCCGCCGCCGGGCCCTCGACCGTGCTCGACATCGGCTGCGGCGACGGTTCGGCCGCCCGCACCGCCGCGCCGGTCCTGGCCGGCCACCGGGTGATCGGCGTCGACTGGTCGCAGGACGCCCTGCGCCGGGCGCGTTCGCTGATGTCAGATGTCGTACGGGGTGAACTGACCGATGGCGGGCTGCCCTTGGCGGACAACTGCGCAGACGCGGTCCTTTTCAGCGAGGTCATCGAGCATCTCGTCGACCCGGACGCGGCCCTCGACGAACTGCGCCGCGTGCTGCGCCCCGGCGGCCATCTGATGCTCTCCACCCCGAACCTCGCCGCCTGGTACAACCGCGCGCTGCTCCTCGCGGGCGTCCAGCCGGTGTTCTCGGAGGTCAGTCTGCGCGGCATCCACGGCCGCCCCGGCAAGGAGGTCGTCGGCCATCTGCGCCTGTACACGGCCCGTGCGCTGCGGGAGTTCCTGACGGCATCGGGTTTCGAGGTCGTACGCATGGCGGGCGCCCCCTTCCACGGCGTACCGCGCCCGCTGCGGGCACTCGACCGGGCGGCATCCCTGCGCCCCGGTGCCGCCTCGATCCTCCTCGTCCACGCCCGCAAACCCGGCCCCGGGAGCTAGCGATGTGGTGGGGGGTGGCTGCGGCTCTGCTCGCGAACACGCTCTACAGCGTGGGCTTCGTCCTGGAGAAACGCGCCCTGACGTCGATGCCGTCCCTCTCCGTCCAGCAGCCGTTCCGCCTCCTCGCGCACGTCCTGGGCAACCCGCTGTGGGTGGGCGGTGCGGTGGCGCTCGCCGCCGGGTTCGGGGCGCAGCTCCTCGTCTACCGGACGCTGCCCATCGCGGCGGCCCAGGGCATCTTCGTCTCCGGTCTGGTGCTGCTCGTGATCCTCTCGGCGCGGCTGCTCGGCGAGCGGACCAGCGGTCGCGAACGCTGGGCGATCGCGGCGATCCTGGGCGCGCTCCTCATGGTGGTGCTCTCCCTCAAGGAGGGCGCGGACCAGGTCGGCACGCACGCCCCGGTGTTCACGGTCGTCGCGGTCTGCGTCCCGTCCCTCGCGGCCGGGCTCTGGCTGTACGCGGCGGTCGAGGGCCGCGCCCGCAACCGGCACCGGCTGCCCACCAGCGGAGTCGAGTACGGGATCGCCATCGGGCTGCTGTACGGGGTGAGTTCGCTGGCCATCAAGGGCGTGTCGAGCCATCTGCTCGCCGAGGACGCGGGAGGGTTCCTCGACCGGTTCCTCGACCTGCTGATCTCCCCGTATCCGTATCTCCTGTGCTGCACAGGCGTGTTCGGACTGCTGATGTCGGCGGCGGCGCTGCAGCGTTCGCGTGCCTCGCTGATCGTGCCGGTGTGCACGACGGTGACCTCCCTGTACACGGCGGTCCTCGGCACGCTCGCCTACGGCGAACCCCTGCCGACCGATCCGGTACGGCTCGCCCTGCGGCTCGCGGGGACGGGCCTCGCGGTGGTGGTGCTGCTCGCGCTGCCGCGGCATGACGGGGCGGGTGGTGGGGCGGGTGGGGCCGCTGGATCTGATGGGGCCGCTGGACCCGGTGAGGCCGACACCCTGCCCCTCACCCGCCGCCCGCCGACCCCGCTCGCCCCGTCCGGCCGCACGATCGCGGCCCACCTCCCGCGCAGGATCCCGCCCCCGGGCGGGCCTGCGGCACGTACGGCCACGCGTACACCGCTCAGAAACCCTTCCGACCCGAGGAGCTGACCTCTCCCCATGACACCAGAGAACGCGCTGACCCCCGAGGACCCGCTCCTCGACATCCTCGCGTGCCCGCTCGACAAGGGCCCGCTGCACCTGCTCGCCGCCGAGGACGTCCTCTACAACCCGCGGCTGCGGCTGCGCTACCCGATCCTCGACGGCATCCCCCAGCTCCTGCCGTCCTCCGGCGAACAGGTCCCGGACGACGAGCACGAGCGGCTGCTCAAGCGCATCGGCTCCCCTGCCGACGCCCCGGACGAAACGTCGGCAGGGGCATCGGAAGGGGCATCGTCAGAGGCGTCGGCCGAGGCGTCGGCCGAGACACCGCGGGACATACCCGGGAAGGAACCCTCATGACCCTTGCCGCACGCATCGGCCCACTGCTCCCCGATCCGCTGGTGGGCCGCCTGGCCCAGCTCCTCTACCCGCGCGTCGAGCCGGAACTGGCCCGCCTCGACGGCTACCTGCCCCGCCGCTGCCGTACGGCCGTGGACATCGGCGGCTGGTACGGGCCGTGGTCGCGGCGGCTCGCGGCGCGCTCGCGTGAGGTGGTCGCCATCGAGCCCGTGCCGCATCTGGCGCGCACGCTGGAGCGGATCACCCCGGCCAACGTCCGCGTCGTACAGGCCGCGGCGAGCGACCGGCCCGGCACGCGGCGCCTCTGGTTCCCCGCGGGCGACACGGGCGCCCGCGGCCTGTCCTCGCTCGTCCCCCGCGACCTGCACACGCACGGCGTGGACGTGCGGTGCCTCACCGTCGACGAACTCGGCCTGCGCGAGGTCGACTTCATCAAGATCGACGTGGACGGCAGCGAACTCGCCGCGCTGCGCGGCGCGGCGAAGACCCTGGAGCGCGACCAGCCCGCGCTCCTCCTCGAAGTCGAGGCCCGCATCCAGCCCACGGCCCCGATCCTGGACCTCCTCACCGACCACGGCTACCGCGGTTGGGTACTGCCCGAGCGCGTCTGGCTGCCCCTGGACGACTTCGACCTGGAGACACACCAGGCCGCCACCGCCCATGTCACCTCCGCGGGCCTCCTGCGCCGCACGCTGCCCTTCGCGGGCCCCCGCTACGTCAACTCGGTCCTGTTCCTGCCCACGGGCCGCCACCCCAGCCCGGTCCGCATCACCACAGCCTCCCCGCGCCGCATCGCCGAGCCCTGACCGACAGCCCTGGCCGACGCCTCCCACACCGCCGCTCTCGTCACCGCGGGGCCCACCGCGAACGCCGTCGGGCACGGCCGTGTCCCGGGGCGCCACTTCGAGCTGCGCCTCGCGCTGGACGGCGCGGCCGCCTGACAGTCGAGGTCTCGGACACCGCCCCGGCCCACCCGCACCCGAGCCCCCGTGCACCCCTCGCGGAACACGGCCACGGCCTCCACCCGGTCGAGGCCCTGGCCATCGCCTGGGGCGTACGCGAGCGGCGGGGCGGGCCGGGCATGACTTTGCGGGCGATGCTCAAGTCTTGTTGACGTTGCCGATGGAGGGTGGAGTGTCGCGTTCCGCCGAGGGGTTCCAGAGGCCGTCCGCCTCGCCGCGGTCGAGGTGCTCCTCGTAGATCCGCACCTTGTACCGGATGACGTCCAGCGTCGCGTGCAGCGGCGATCCGGCGAAGGCCGCCCGGGCCATCGTCGGCCTCACCGAGGCCGCCGAACCCCCGCTGCGTCTGCAGCTCGGCGCGGACGCCGTCGACCGCGTCGAGGCGAAGTCGGACCTGGTACGGCGCGAACTCGACGCGTGGCGGGACGTGGCGCTGTCGACCGCGCTGTAGGGGTGCCGCGCTCCGGTGACGGTGACTCGTACGCATGCTCTATCCTCCGCCGACGGGGATGCGGCCGACCGTGGCCGCAGGAAGGCGGGGGATGGCATGTCCGGGAATGCGAAGAGCAACGCGCGGAGCAGGTCCGAGGGGTCGGCACGCGAGCAGGCCCGGCGGCTGCGGCGCCGAGGGCTCGTGGTCCTGCCGATCGGTCTGGCCGTCCTCGTCATCGGGGCGCTGACGCTGTTCGGCCTGCTGCCGCGCATGGTGGCCGAGGAGCGTGCCTTCACCTCGGCCGTGCCGTGCGCGGCGCCGGACCAGGCGGTGTGGCAGGACTGTCTGCAGCCCGCGCGGTTCAAGGTCGTGGACAAGGAGATCCGTGGCGGCAAGCAGTCCGTGTACCGGCTCGGCATCTCCGGGCCCGGCCCCGCGAGCGGGCGCGTGGAACTGGACTCGGACGCCGAGCGCTGGCTGCGCGGCCTCGATGAGGGAGACGAGGTGGAGGCCACCGTCTGGCGCGGTGAGGTGGTGGCCGTGCACGACGGCGAAAGGAACTGGGCCACCGAGGCGGACCCCACGGGCGCCCTGCCCAGGTACGCCGCGGGCGGGAGCGCGGAGTTGCTCGTGGGCGCGCCGCTGACCCTCGCCGGCCTGTGGTGGCTGCTGCGGCCGCACAGCTGCGTCCCGCGCCAGCCACGCACGCTGGTGGCCACGGCGTGGCTGGCGCCCGCGCTCCTCGTCGACCTCACCGTGGCCGCCTGCGTGCAGTTCCTCAACCCGGACGCGAGCCTCTGGCTCATGGCGAAGGTGTGGCTCGGCGGAGCGGCGGTGATCCTGCTCGCGACAGCGGCCCTGCTCCGCAGCTCGCGCTCCCTGCCCAGGAATTAGGCACGCCCGGCAGACATGCACGCAGGCCATGGCGGACAACGTCAGTAGCGCATCGGACGGGTGAACCCCCGACGAACCCAACCGCAGGATCCGATGCAAAGTGCCTGACGAGAGGGGCCGCCGAGAAGGCGTTCTCCTCCTGATGGCGGGTCGCGGGATACTCCCGGCAGGATGACCGGGCCTGGAGGGCGGGGTGCGGGTGGGCACGGAGACGGGGATCGTGGGCGAGCGGGCTCGGCGGGCGCTCAGTCATGTGGCGGGGCATGCGCACGGCGGGACGGTCGATCCGGCGCCGCGCATCACCCTGAACTTCCACCCCGACCGGCTTACCGGCGACGGCACACCGATCCTCGACTCCATGGCGGCCCACGGCCTCTACCTCTCGCAGTTCGTGACCGGGACGAGCAACGGCGGGCTCACCGCGCACGAGGGCGGGGACCGGTGGCGCTGGGAGAGCCGGATCTTCGGAGGTGCCTACAACGACGCGCCAGGCGCCGAGCGGCCCGTGTACGGCGGACTCAACTTCCGGGCGAGGGCCACCGGGGCGGCACCCCGCTTCGGCTCCGCGCATCTGCGTCTGCTGCCCTCGACGCTCGCCCGCACCACGCACTGTTATCCCGACAGCTTCCTCGAACCCTCCGATTTCGCTCTCGCCTCCGCCTGCGAACGTCTTGTCGCCCTTGCGCTCGACGACGATCGGGACACCCTGGACGACTACGTCGAGAGCCACGTGCACGGCCCCGTGCGCCTCACCGCCGATGTGGAGGCGCTGGTACTCGACCCCTGCTTCCGGGACACAGACGTCGAGAACGCGGCGCGCGGGCTAGGGTGCGGCGTGGAGTTCCACGGCGGTTTCCGGATCGACGCGGGCGAACTGGCGCGGCACGGGGACTACCGGGGTCAGGAGTTCGTCGACCTCGGGCTGGCGCTCGCAACGGACGGTTACCTCGACCCGGCGGTCATCGGAGCGGCGTCCCGGTCGGGTGCGTACGACCAGCAGGCACTCAAGCGGGTGTGGCACCTGCTGGCCCGCTTCGGGGCGCCACTCGCCTGAAATCTCAGCGCACGAAGTCCCGTACCCCCTGGGAGACCGTGGCGTCGAAGAGGAAGTCGTTGTGCTCCAGGCAGCCCGAGGCGATGTTCGTCGCGCCGGTCAGGGGGACGCTGTCGTCGGGGTTGATGACCTCGTCGCAGTTCGACCAGAAGGTCGCGTACGAGACCGTGCCCGGGGTTTCGTCGCCCTCCGCGAGGCGGTCCTGGACGTACGAGCCCGGGGTCATGTCGCGGCAGGCCTGGGACCAGAGGGCGCAGAGCCAGGCGGTGGTGGTGCCGTGGTTGGGGCCGGCGAGCGAGACCCAGTCGTCGACCGTGCCGGCGCCGCCGCCGTGCTTGATGTACCAGCGGGTGACGAGGCTGCCGAAGGAGTGGGCGACGATGTCGACCCGGTCGGCACCCGTCTGCGCACGGACCTCCGCCACGTAGGCGGCGAAGCGGCCGGAGAGGGTTTCGTTGACGGACCGGTCCGTGTCGTAGCCCCAGGAGAAGAGTTCGGCATCGGTGTAGCCGGAGGCTCTGAAGTCGGCGCGCAGGGAGCCCCATACGCCGGGGTCGGCGTTGTAGCCGTGGACGAAGATGACAGGGTTGGGGGTTTCTGCGGCCTGAGGCGCAGTCTGGGTCTGGGGCTTGGACTGGGTCTGGGGCTTGGACTGGGTCTGGGGCTTGGCCTGGGGCTGGGGCTTGGCCTGGGCGACACCGGTGGCGGCGCCGGTGAGGCCGAGCAGGGCCGCCGCGGCCATGAACAGGGCGGAGAGTTTGCGGGTACGCGAGCGCAGCACGAAGTCCCCCTTGGCGGTGGGTTGTTACGCATGGGTAGCGGTCCCGAGCATGGTGGGGCCGACGGGACGGAATGGCCAGACATGTGCGTGAGAGTTCTGCGCGCGGGCTCCGAGCCCGGACGGCCACAGCGTCCGACCCACCCGAACAAGGGAACAGTTGCTCCCACGAACAGGTGATCACCACGCATACGTTTGCGTTCGCCCGATGTGACCAACGATGCTGACGGTGCGCAAGCAACGGGCTGCAGACCGTGACCGCGCTGTCCCAACTCAGTACATTCGCAAGGAGAACGCAGCATCATGAACGTGATCACCAACATCGTCGCCGGTCTCGCCCACTTCCTCGGCTGGCTGATCTGACCGATCCGACGATCGGACCCGGGGCCCGCCCCCAGGAGTCACGCGGCGCCGCTTCCCCAGTCCCCGGGGAGGCGGCGCCTTCGCGTCGTCGTGTCTCGGTCGCTTCACGGCCCGGTGACAGTCGCGTCCCCGGGTGCCGCGTGGCCCGCGGGGGCGGCTAGCGTTCCGGTTCGCAGAGTTCTTGCACCACGACTCGCACCACGACTTCGGGGGTATTTCGCGTGATCACGAACAACGGCGGCCGGGCCCGCGGCGGCGCGTCCCGCAGGCAGCTGCTCCGTCTGGCCGGGGGCGGCGTCGGGCTGTCGCTGCTCGGCGCGGGAGCGGTCGGCTGCGAGGAGGACGTGGCGGACGGCACGGGAAGCGGCACGCCGAAGCCCTCCGGGAAGGGGGACGGGAAGGGGGACGGCAACCCCGACGCGGGCGCTTCGGGGGACGGCGGGGTGCC
Organism: Streptomyces lothianensis; assembly: GCF_047779955.1. Classification (NCBI taxonomy): domain Bacteria; kingdom Bacillati; phylum Actinomycetota; class Actinomycetes; order Kitasatosporales; family Streptomycetaceae; genus Streptomyces; species Streptomyces lothianensis. Next base: position 62,435 of record NZ_JBLMKT010000038.1, read on the forward strand.
GAAGCCCTTGTGGACCGAGACCGCCGCCGTGCACCCCGGCACAGGCGACGGCGGTCTGATCGCCGTCTCGGGGCTGGTGCTCACCGCCGGGAAGCCGATGTCCGCCCGTGACGGCGCCTCCGGCAAGGAGAAGTGGTCGCTCCCGGACGGCACCGTACCCACCAGCAAGCTGCTGGTCGCGGGCGGGCGGCTGTACCTGCCGAGCGCCGAGTACGACAACAGCGTGATCGGTTACGACCCGGCCACCGGCCAGGAGAAGTGGCGCAGCCGCGCGGGCAAGGGCTTCCGGCAGCCAAGGGTCATCGCGGTCGACGAGAAGCACGTGTACGTGATCGCCGGGATCCTGGAGAAGGACTTCAGTTCCGAGCGGAACGTCATCGCCGCCCTCGACACCGGCTCGGGCCGTGCCGTCTGGCAGGAGCAGCGCGACTTCGGCACCGAGGAGACGGGGATCACCGCCGCCGTGCACGGCAACCGGCTCGTCTACACCGACTTCAAGAAGAACCTCACGGTCCGCGACACCGCCACCGGCAAGCAGGTCTGGACGCAGAAGACCGACAAGACCAACTTCAAGGGCTTCGCCGTCCACGAGGGCCTGGTGATCCTGGCGCAGGGACGCGAGCTCCAGGCGTTCGCGCTGTCCGACGGTGCGAAGAAGTGGAAGCTGGAGGCCGGCCGCTTCGGTTCGTTCCGGCAGCCGGGCGTGGTGGACGGCGTGCTCTACGTCGCCGACAGCTCCCGCACGCTGTGGGCGGTCCGCCCGGCGAGCGGCGAGAAGATCTGGCAGAGCGAGGACATCGCCGAGGCCGACGGCAAGACCCCCTGGCAGTACGCCGGGGCGGGCGGCACGCTCTACGCGGCGACCGAGCTCGACGAGAACGGCGGCGTGCACGCCGTCGACGCGGCGAGCGGCAAGCTCCGCTGGACGTTCAACGACGGCAGCGGCGACTACCACAAGTGGCTCGTGGCCACCGACGGCGAGCGCGTCTTCGCCCTGCACGGCAAGAAACTGCACGCGCTGCCGCTCTGAGCGCGTCCGGCAAGGGAGCGGGGGTCCCGGAGCGGGCGTCCGGCAAGGAGAGCGGGGGTCCCCCAGCGGGCGTCCGGCAAGGAGAGTTGCACCATGGGGTTCCGGCTGTTCCGCATCGCCATACCGCTGGCGGCGGTCGCGTGCCTGTTGTGGCCCGCGCTGCTGTCTTACACCTTCGTGGCGGGTGAGCGGGCCACCGCGCAGGTCGCCGAGTGCCACCGGGGAGGCAGCCGCAGCCCGTTGAAGTGCTCGGGCACCTGGCGCACCGAGGGCGGCGAGCGGGGGTCCGGCGCGATCTACGGGCTCGGGCGGGACGACGCGGGACGCTCCGTCGAGGTCCGCGTCGGCCCGTTGGGCCCGTACCACCCCGGGGTCAGGGCCGCGGCGCTGCCCGTCGTGCTGTCGCTGTTCATGCTGGTGGGCTTCGGCGGCATGACGGTGCACCAGCAGCGGGCGCGCAGGCGCGTGCGCCCGCTGCTGGCGCAGCCCGCGCAGCCCGGGGATCTGCTGACCGTCACCGGCAGGGGCGCAAGCACCGCCGACGGGCGGCGTACGGCCTCCGTGGTTGCGTTGCCGCGGCCCCCCGCGCCGGTCGCGAAAGGAGTGCGGGCGGCGTACTGGGATGTCCGCGACGGTGCGGGACAGCCCGTGTGCCGGGTCGAGAAGCGCCGCACGGGGAAGGCTCTGCCGGAGCTGCTGGTCCAGGAACCGTCCGGCGCCGGGTATCTCATCCGCCCTGCCGAGCAGGGCCCGCGCGGCACGTACTCGCTGCTCACGTTCGACGGAAGGCCGGTGGGCACCGTCGGGCTCCACGAGGGTGCGAAATGGGGCGCGTACGAGTTCAGGGACCTGCACGGCGTGGTGTGGGCCCGTACCGTCTGCCGTATGCCCGAGTGGGTGCTGCGTCTTGAGCCCGGCGCCCCGGCGCCCTTCCCGGTCCTCGCGCTCGCGTTCACCACGGGGCAGCGCCGCCAGGTGAAGTAGGCGGGGTCCGGCGCATCGGCGGCCCGGGGTCCAGCGCATCGGCAGCCCGGGGTCCAGCCCCTGCGGCCCGGGGTCCGGCCCCCCGAGCCGCCGCTACGGCTGGGGCGCCCTGGCGTCGTAGCGCAGGAAGCGCCGCCACTTCAGCGCGAGCAGCCCCACCGCGGCCATGCACGCGAGCCCGCCCCCGGTGATCGCCACCGTCGGCGAGGTGAGGTCGGCGACGGAACCGGCGAGGAAGTCGCCCAGGCGCGGGCCGCCCGCGACGACCACGATGAACACGCCCTGCAGCCGCCCGCGCATCTCGTCGGGCGTCGCGGCCTGCAGCATCGTCGAGCGGAAGACCATGGAGATGGTGTCGGAGGCGCCGGCGAGTGCGAGGCAGAGCATGCCGAGCCACAGCTGCCGGGTCAGTCCGAACGCGGCGATGAAGCCTCCCCATCCGACGACCGCGAGCACGATCGCGAGCCCGTGCCGGTGCACCCTGCCGAGCCAGCCCGAGAACACACCGCCGAGCAGCGCCCCGACGGCGAGCGCGCCGACGAGCAGCCCGGTGGTCGTGGCATCGCCGTGGAACCACACGACCGCGACCGCGGGCAGCACGGCCCGCGGATGCGCGAGGACCATCGCGCACAGGTCGGAGAAGAAGGTCATCCGCAGGTTCGGGCGGGTGGCGAGGAAGCGCAGGCCGTCCAGGACCGAAGCGCGTCTTTTTCGGGAGTCCTCCGAGCGGTCCGGCTTCATCGACGGCAGCCGCCACATCGCGTAGAGCGCGGCGGTGAAGGCGAGCGCGTCGATGAGGTACGCGGCCTGGAACCCCCAGACTCCGACGACGAGGCCGCCGAGCATCGGGCCCGCCATCATCCCGGAGGTGGTGGTCATCGAGCCGAGCGCGTTGGCGGCGGGCAGTTGCTCGGGCGGCAGCAGGCGCGGGATCATCGAGGTGCGCGCCGGCGAGATGATCGCCTGGCACAGGGCCTGCAGCGCCACGATCGCGTACAGGAACCAGACGCTGTGCCGCTCCGTGATCGCCGCGGCGGCGAGCGCGAAGGAGAGCAGACACATTCCGGTGGAGGCGTACAGACCCAGCTTGCGGCGGTCCACGGTGTCCGCGATCGCGCCGCCGTACAGCCCGAAGACGACCAGCGGGACGAGTGAGAACAGGCCGACGAGGCCGACGGAGAAGCTGGAGCCGGTGATCTCGTAGACCTGCAGCGAAATGGCGAGGGCCGTCATCGCCTGGCCGGTCCAGGAGACGGTGTTGCCGATCCACAGGCGGCGGTAGTCGGCGGATGTGCGCAGCGGGGTGAGGTCGGCGAGGATGCGGATCCGGCGACGAGGGGTGTCGGTCGGCGCACTTCCAGGCGTATCGTCCGGTATGTCGTCTTCTGCGGTACGGCTCTCGCCGTCGGATCGGGCACTGGTCACACGGGATGGTAACCCCCGCCGCCCCGAGCACCCCCTACACCGCAGCCCCCTCCGAGACCGCGGAGGTCCACCCGTCCGGCCGCTCCCCGCCCGGCCCACCTCAACGGGCGGGCGCCCACGGCCGCGCACAGGATGCGGAACAGGGCCGTCGTCCGGCGGCCCGCCACGGTCGGTGCTCTCGGGAGGAACCCGCAATGACCGTCAGCCTGGAGCAGCTCCGTCGCTGCCATATCGCCGTCGACCTGGGTGCCGCGCGGACCCGGGTGTTCGTGAAGGGCGTGGGCCTCGTCGTCGACGAGCCCTCCGTCTGCGCCGTCAACACCCGTACGGGAGCCCTGATCGCGGTCGGCGAGTTCGCCGAGCGGATGACGGGCCGCACGCCCGGGTACATCCGCGTCGTACGTCCGGTCTCCGGCGGAACGGTCGTCGACATCGAGATGTGCCGGCGGATGCTGGGGCACCTCCTCGACGACAAGCTGCGCCGCACCCTGCGCCGCAAGCCGCGCCTGCGGGCGGCCGCCTGCGTCCCGCACGATGCCGATCCGCTCGCCCAGCGCGCGGCCACCGAGACGATGATCGGGCTCGGCGCCCGCCGGGTCGAGCTGGTGGACACGCTGATCGCGGCGGCGGTCGGCTGCGGGCTCCCGGTGGAGCGCGCCGAGGCCACCATGATCATCGTCTGCGGGGCGGCCACCACCCAGGTCGCGGTGCTCTCCATGGGCGCGATCGTGACGGCCGACCGGATCCCGGTCGGCGGCGACGCGATCGACCACGCGGTGGTCCAGCATCTGCGCCAGCAGCACGAACTGATGCTGCCGAGCCAGTCCGTACGCCCCCTGCAGCTCGCCCTGAGCGGCAACGGCCTCACCGCGCAGGGCCCCGAGTGCACCGAGATCCACGGCCGCGACGTGGCCACGGGGCTCGCCCGCTCGGTGCAGGTGCGGACCGCGGCCGTACGGGACGCCATCCACACCCCGCTGACCGCGGTGCTCGACGGCATCGGGCGGGTGCTGCGCGACTGCCCGCCGGACCTCGTGGCCGACCTCGCGGACCGCGGCATCATGATGGTCGGCGGCAGCGCCCGGCTGCCGGGCCTGGACCAGATGCTGCGCGATGCGACCGGGATGCCGGTGAACATCGCCGAACGTCCCGATGTCTGCTCGATCCTCGGCCTCGGCGCGATGCTGGAGGGCCGCATCGAGCCGATGCAGCTCAACCCGCTCGCCGACTGATCCGCCCCGACCGCGGGCGGGCGCGAAGCCGGCCGGAACGGTTTCGCGGGCCCGCCCGGGCGGGTGGCGGCCGGGCCGCAAGCGGTTCCCGGACGGGCGGCCGGGCCGCGGTCGCTTTCCGGACGGGCGACTGCCCGGTGGGCGACGTCCGGGAGGGCAGCCTCCGGAGGGGCGGATTCCGGACGGGCGGATTCCGGGCCGATGCGGGGAGAATGCCGATGCGGGGAGAATACGGGCATGAGGAACGGCGGCGGCACAGGCGATACGCGGACGGGGCCCGGCACCTCCTTCGAGCCCCTCCTCGAAGCCGTCCTCAGCGTCGGCGCCGATCTCGAACTGCGTGCCACGCTGCAGCACATCGTGGACGCGGCCACCCACATCACCGACGCGCGGTACGGCGCGCTCGGCGTCGTCGACCCCGAACAGGACCGGCTGACCGAGCTGTTCACCTGCGGCATCGACGAGGACACCCGCGCCGGCATCACGGAACTCCCCCACATCGACCGCGGCGTGCTCGGCGCGGTCGCCGCCGCCTCCGGGCCCCTGCGCCTCGACGACCTGAGCAAGCACCCGTCCTCCGGCAGCATCCCGGAGGGCCATCCGCCGATGCGTACGTTCCTCGGCGTATCGGTCCTCGTCCACGAAGAACCGTTCGGGAACCTCTACCTCACCGAGAAGCGCGGCGGCCCCTTCACGCTCGGCGACGAACAGGCCCTGCGGGTCCTCGCCGCCCAGGCGGGCATCGCGATCGGCAACGCCCTCCTCTTCGAGAACGCCCGCCAGCGCGAACGCTGGATCGAGGGCGCCGCCGCGGTGACCACCGCACTCCTCGGCGAGGACACACCCGACGATGCCCTGACGGTCGTCGCCGAACAGGCACGCAAGCTCGCCGATGCCGCGGCCGGGGTGATCCTGCAGCCCACCCCGGACGGCGGCATGGAGATCGTCACGGCCTCGACCTACGGGGACCCGGGCGCCCTGGTCGGCACGGTGATCCAGCCGGGCAGCCCGGTCCTCACCCAACTGCTCGGCGGCGAGCCGGTGTTCGTCGAGGACTCGGCCACCGACCCGCGGATGACCACGTCGGTACGCTCCCGTTTCGGCCCGAGCATGCTGCTCCCGCTGCAGAGCGACGGACGCCTCATCGGCACGCTCGCCCTGCCCCGCAGCCGTGGCGCCCGCCGCTACACCGCGCTGGAGCGCCGCCTTGCGACCCAGTTCGCCAGCCAGGCCGCACTCGCCCTCGTTCTCGCCGAGGCACGGGGCAGCCGGGAGCGGCTCGCGGTCTTCGAGGACCGCGACCGGATCGCCCGCGATCTGCACGACCTCGTCATCCAACGGCTCTTCGCCACGGGGATGATGCTGGAATCGGCCCAGCGCAGAGCCCGGTCCGAGGAGGTGGGCGACACGATCGGCAAGGCGGTGGACGAGCTGGAGTCCACGGTCCAGGAGGTCCGCACCACGATCTTCGCCCTCCAGCAGCCGCCCGCGGACGCCCCGACCACCTTCCGCGGCAAGGTGCTGCGCGAGGCGGCGGGCGCGGCGGCAAGCACGGGCATCACACCCTCGGCCCAGTTCAACGGCCCGGTGGACACCGCGCTCGACGAGGACACGGCCGACCGGCTCCTGGCGGCGCTGCGCCGCGCGCTGGCCCAGACCTCCCGCCGCTCCGGCCTCTCCCGTATCGCGATCACGGTCGACTGCGAGGCCGCGCTCGCGGACGGCCGCGCGGCCGTCCGCCTCACGGTCCACGACGACGGCGTACCGGACCGTGCTGACGCACCTGAGGGCGGCACGACGGTGACGTGGCAGGCACCGCTCTAGTGCCGCGTCAGGGAACCTTTGCCCGTCAAGGAGCGGCGTCCGGTGCGTGCTCTCGGCGTGCGGACCGGAAGTCCTCGTACTGGACGTACTCGGGCTTTCGGCACGTGCGGCGAGAGTGCGTGCCGGGCGTCGCGACGGGGCAAAGGTTCCCTGATGCGGCACTAGGCTCGGCGCAAACACGGCTCCGGGCGAGCGCTGCTCCAGGATCCGGCCGACGGTGCCGGGCTGCGCGCCCCGTTCCTCAGACGCCGCCCACGAGCTGCGAAAGCCGTGGGGCGAGCCACGGCCGCCGCCCTCCGGCCCGCATCCGGCCGCTCACGACGGCCTTCCAGACCGGCATGCGCTCGAACGACACAAGGAGGAACGTGACCGGATCGACCGTGATCCGGCAGTCGTAGCGGCGCGGCGGCGCGTCCCTGACCACGGTCAGCTCGCCGCCCTCGACGAGCACGGCCAGGCGCGGCCCGCCCTTGACCGCCAGATCGAACGCGATACGTACGCCGCGCGCCTTCTCCCGGTCCGTCGTCAGCGCCATCATCGTCGGCATCATCTGCCCGAGAACGAGGCGGGCGTGATCCGGTTCGACCGTCCAGGGCACCCCGGCGCCGCGCGCGAAGTCGAGGCCGTGCACGAGGCTTTCGCTGAGCACCACACCCGTCAGTGCTCCCAGCGTGAGCGTGACATCGGGCCCGTACCAGGGGATGGGGACCTCGGTATCCGGGGCGAGCCCCTCGGTGGCGGCCAGGAACCGCTCCCCGCGCCGGGCCAGCACATCGGCGAGACCGGCTCGTTCCTCCGGACCGATCAGCTGTACCGACGCGGCGTTCAGCTGCGCGATGCGCTCACCGAACGAACTGCCCTCCCCCTGAGGCATCACCTCGCCCCAGGGCACGGCCTCCTCACCGAAGACCGAACCACAGGCCAGATACACCGCCGCGAGATGCGCCCCCACGTCCCCGACCGACCACCCCGGCAGCCCCGAGGCCACCCCCGGATCGGGCGCCGCCTTCACCATGCCCGCGACGCGCTCGATGACGACGGCCAAGGCGGTACGGGTACGGGTGTGCTCAACCCCGGCGTCGAACCGCGCGACACTCTCCACCCCGACTCCCCCTGAAATCCCCGCGCTTGAGGCGCGATGACGACTGATGCCCCGACAGCCCCGACAGCCCCGACAGCCCCGAACGCTACCGCCCGGTAGCCACGGTGGACAGGGTTTCGCCGCCACGGCCTTCAGACCCCGCCCCCCCGCAGCCTCGCCCCCGGTCTCGACACCCGCCCCGGCGCTCTCGAAGTCGATCTTCTCTCGCACCCCGCAGTCCGGGCACGCCCAGTCGTCCGGCACCTCGGCCCAGGGGGTTCCCGCCGGGAAGCCCTCCCGCGGAAGACCGAGCTCCTCGTCGTACACGAAGTCGCACACCGGGCAGCGGTACCTGCTCATACGGCCGCTCCGTACCGCTCCCGCTTGCCCGGCTGCACATTGGCAAGGCGTACGTCACCGCCGTAGTGCGCGAGCACCCGGTGGTCCATCACCCGGCGCCACAGCGGCGGGAAGTAGGCGAGCACGATCATCCCCGCGTAGCCGGTGGGGAGTTCGGGTGCCTCGTCGGCGTGGCGGAGCGCCTGGTAGCGGCGGGTGGGGTTGGCGTGGTGGTCGCTGTGGCGCTGCAGATGGTAGAGGAAGACGTTGGAGGCGACGTTGTCGCTGTTCCAGCTGTGCCGCGGGGCGCAGCGCTCGTAACGGCCCGTCCCGGTGCGCCCGCGCAGCAGCCCGTAGTGCTCGGTGTAGTTGATGACCTCCAGGAGGCAGAAGCCGAAGGCAGCCTGGAAGAGCAGATACGGCAGGACCCCCGGGCCGAAGGCCACGGCGAGCGCACCGAACAGGACGACGGACATCGCCCAGGCGTTGAGCACGTCGTTGTGCGGCGTCCACACCCTCCTGCCCCGGCGGCGCAGCCGCCTGCTCTCAAGCCCCCAGGCCGACAGCAGACTGCCGTACACGGTCCGCGGCAGAAAGCGCCAGAAGCTCTCGCCGAGGCGGGCGCTCGCGGGGTCCTCGGGGGTGGCCACGCGGACGTGGTGGCCGCGGTTGTGCTCGATGTAGAAGTGCCCGTACAGCGTCTGGGCGAGGGCGATCTTCGACAGCCAGCGCTCCACGGACTCCTTCTTGTGCCCCAGCTCGTGGGCGGTGTTGATCGCAATGCCCGCGACGCCGCCGAGGGTGACGGTCAGCGCGATCCGGTCCGGCAGGGACAGCCCGCCGGCGGTCAGCAGCCAGCAGCCGAGGACAAGGCCGCCGTACTGCAGGGGGAGATAGAGATACGTGCACCAGCGGTAGTAGCGGTCCTGCTCCAGCCAGGCCAGAGCACTGTCGGGCGGGCTCGCCGCATCCTTGCCGATCAGCTGGTCGACCACGGGGAAGACCACGTAGAGCACGATGATCCCGGTCCACCAGAAGACCCCGAGGCCGGTCAGCTCCACCAGGCCCCAGGAGAGGAACGGGAACGCGGGAATGATCAGCCCCAACAGCCAGTAGTAGCGCTTGGGATCCCGCCAGTCCGGCTGGGGGGTCGCCGCTGCCGCCGCCATGAAGGCCTCCTCGCCAAGGAATACACCTGGGACACCAACTGTCCAGTAGTTAGACAGTTGCCCGGATGAGTGTCAACGCTCCGGACAGCTTTCGGTACGAGACCGAGCGCGCCTAAAGTGAAGGAACCATGAAGCAATACCGACAGGCCGTTCGAACTCTGCTCCGCGACCAGGTACTTGACGCCGCGTACGCGCTGGTCACCGGTGAGGGGTGGGGCAGGCTCAGCGTGGCCGCAGTGGCCCGTACGGCCGGAGTCAGTCGGCAGACCGTCTACAACGAGTTCGGATCGAACGCGAAGGACGCGATCGGTCTTGCCCTGGTGGAGCGCGAGGCCGAACAGTTCCTGCTCGGCATCCGGCAGGAACTCGACAGCAACCGGGCCTCGTTGGAGGCGGCAGCGCGCGCCGGGGTCGGCCACGTGCTGCGCCAGGCCGAGGACAATCCCCTGATCAAGTCGGTGCTCACAGCGGCGCGCGGCGGCGAGGACGACGAACTCCTCGCCTATCTGACGACCCGCCCCGAACCGGTCTTCGACACGGCGACCGCCATGCTCGAAGCCTACGCGGCCGATGCCTGGCCGGATGTGGACGCGGACTCACGCAGCCTGGCGGTGGAGACCATCGTCCGCCTCACGGTCAGCCACATCGTCCAGCCCGTGACGTCCCCGGAGGCCAGCGCCCGCCGCATCGCGGTGATCACCACGCGCATCGCGTATCCCTGGGGCCCGAAGGGGCGCTGAACCCACGGCGGGCCGGGAGGACGACGCCGCTGCCTGCCGACCGCCCGACCGGCATCGGACCCGCCAGGCGGCGCGGGCGGACGGCGGCGCGTGCGGACGGCGGCACAGACGGGGTACGCGCGGCGGCACGGACAACGGCGCCGACGGCGACTGTCCGGGACACGACATGTCCGGTCCCTGCCAGTCCACGGGCCTTCCGCCGGACTGCCGGTGTCATTTGAATGCTGAACAGCCAAGGCACACCGAGCCTGAAGACCTAGAGGAGTCAGTACGGATGAAGCGTTCCATCCTGGCGACCCTGGCCGTCGCGTCGCTTGCGACCATGTCCCTCACCGGCGCGACAGCCGTCCACGCGGCCACCCCCGGGACAGCCGCCGTCACCACCTCGGTCACCCCGTCCGCGGACGTCTCGCACCTGCGCGCGCAGTTCAACGCCCACGTCGCCGGCCTCGATCTCGACGCCGAGACGCGGGCGGCCGTCGAGGCGGCGGGCGCGTCCGACGAGGCACTCGTCGCGGCCGCCACACAGTCCCTCACCCAGCTCACGGGCATACTCACCGACGCCGGCGTCGACAGCGAGTGGCCCGGGGCCATCGATCCCGGCGACTACCAGTGCTCGACCACGGACTTCCGCGAGTGGGCGGGCGGCCAGGTCGCGCAGATCGACCCCGAGTCCTGGGACTGGTACCGCAACGGCTTCCTCGGTCTGTCTCCCGACCTCCTGGTCCAGTACTGGGCCCTGATGCGGACGCCCACCGACCCGCACGAGACCGCGCTCGGCCCCGACGGAGCCGACACCGACGAACTCGCCCGCACGTTCCTGAGTCTGCAGCGCTTCTGGGACGTCGACACCAGCAACGTCGGCCTCGTCTCGCTCGACGGCAAGATCCTCGGCCCCGACGCCTCGGCCGACCGCCAGTTCGTCTACGCCGGGATCGCCAAGATCAGCCCGCTCGCGGCCATCTTCCTCGAGCTGGGCGTCGAGGGCGGTCTCGGCTCGGGCATGCTCGACGGGTTCCCGGGCGGGGTCGACAACCCGATGTTCTCGCTCAACGCCTTCGCGATCGACCCGGATCACGCCGGTGACTCGAAGGAGATGCTGGAGACGCTCGGCATCACCCGGCGGGTGGCGATGGGCCAGGGCATCCTCCAGATGTGGGACGAGATCGGCCTCGGCCGGGTCGGCGGACGCGCCGTGCTTGCCCACGAGTTCGGGCACCAGGTCCAGTACGACAACAACCTCTTCGAGACCGACATCACCGACGAGGCCGAGGCCACCCGCCGCACCGAGCTGATGGCCGACGCCTTCGCCACGTACTACACGGTCCACAAGCGCGGCGAGGCCCTCAACAAGGCGTACACGCTGCAGAATCTGGAGACCTTCTACAACGTCGGCGACTGCAGCTTCGCCAACCCGGGCCACCACGGCACGCCCAACCAGCGCTACGGCGCCTCCGTCTGGGCGGCCGACCTCACCAAGGGCGAGGACAACCAGGGGCACATCCTCCCGAGCATGACGTTCGCCGACCGCTTCGAGCGGGCACTGCCCGAACTCACCGCCCCCGACGCGAACTGACGCCCTCTCTCCCTCCGGGGCGGTCTCCACGTGAGACCGCCCCGGCCCGCGGGGCATCCGCCGGGCCGCAGCCACGGCGGTGCATCCTCCGCGCCGCATCCGAGGTGGTGCATCCTCCGCGCCGCATCAACCGTGCCGCAGCAACCGCGGTGCACCCGCCGCAACGCACCGGCCGCCGGGTCACACCCAGCCACGTCTGGCGATCTGCAGTCCCAACTGGAAGCGGTTGTCCGCCCCCAGCAGCTCCTGCAGCCGGGTGACCCGGCGGCCCACGGTGCGTTCGGACACGCCGAGCTCCCGTGCGATCGCCCGGTCGGTGAGACCGATGCTCAGCAGTCGTACGAGCGGCCGGAAGTCCTTCTGGCCGTCCACCACGAGGGCCTCGTCGGCGAGCGGCATCGACAGCTGCCAGTACGACTCGAACACGCTGCGCAGCCCGGCGACGAGCCGGGGATTGCGGATTCTGGCGGCGTGCACCTCCTTGTCACCCTCGGAGGTGACGTTGGCGGACACCACGTCGTCGACGATGACGAGGTTGATCGGAACGCCGGGAAAGGCCCTCGCCTGCTCCCCGGCCGCCATGCACGTCCCCACCACCTCGATCGCCTCGGGCGATTCGAGCAGTCGGCTGTCGTACACGGCCCTGACCTCGACTCCGCGGGCCAGCGCATCGAAGAGGCCGACCGCCACGGCGATCGGCCGACCACTGCTCGGAGCCACGGTCAGCGCGTCGATCCGCCGGCTCGCGGAACCGATCAGGTCCGCGTACTCCTGCAGCGCGATCGCACCGGTCGAGATATCGACACCCACGTCCGTGCGCTGCGACGCGTTCCACACATCGGTCAGTTCCTCACCGATCTCCCGGATGCGCGCCGCCAGTTCCGTGTACGACCGGGCGGCCGCCTCAAGGGGACCGCGCGGCGCCCTCGCCTCGACCATCCCCCCGGCCCGCGCGACGAGACCGGCGCGCAGCAGCGGTCCCACAACCCGCTCGTCCACCTCGGCAAGCGGCAGCCGCCCACCGGTGGCCAGCCGCACGTAGAGGGCCCGCGCCTCTTCGTCCAGCCCCACAGGCCCCTGGCCCGCGGACTCGGCCGGGAACGCGCGGGTCAAGACGTTCCTCCCGAGAAGGCGTTGAGTGGGGCAGGCGGGCTCGTGGCCGCTTCAAGGCCGTGACTCTACATCAGCAACCACAGGCCCGAACCGCCCGCTCCGCCCGCCTCGCGCACCCAAGAGGACGCGCGCGGAAGCCGGATGACCTCACCGGGTTGTGGCCGGGAGGCCGGATCCGGCTCACTTCCTGGTGAAGGTACCGAGACCGGTCGTGTCGAGGTTCTCGACCCGGACCTTCTCGGCGCGGCCGCCGGACCCGATCGTGAAGGTCACGCCGGAGCGTCCGACGGCGTTCTCGCCGGTGGTCCGGTAGCTGAAGGTGTCGCCGTCGTAGTGGCGCAGGGTGAACTGCTGCCTGTACGGCCCCAGTTGCATGGTGAGCCGGTCACCCCGGATGCCGATGGTCAGCGGACCGTAGTAGTCATTGGCGTACGTTCCGGTGTAGGCGCCGTCCGCCCGGGCGGGGGCGGGCCGTGCCGGGGGCTTCGTGTAGTCGACCGGGGAGCGCTCTCCGCGCGCCGCCTGCTCGAGCAGCGGGCCGAGGAAGGCCAGCCAGTCGACCGTCGGCCCGCCCGCCCGCGCGGTGTCGAGGAACTCCTCGACGATCGCCTCGGGTACGCCGACGGGCGAGCCGTTGGTGAGGACGACGATACCGAGCCCTTCCGAGGGCAGCAGTGAGACGGCGGTGGCCGCGCCCAGCGCGAAGGCACCGGAATGGCCGAGCTTCAGCCTGCCCCCGTCGTCGTAGCTCACGTTCCAGCCGAGCCCGTAGAACCCGGTCCGGCCCGCCGGCGCGTGCGGTGGCTGGGAGACGATGTGCGGCAGATGGGTCTCCGCCAGCGCGGCGCCGTCGACGAGCTGACGCCCCTCGAAGGTGCCGTTGCCCAGTTGCAGGCGCAGCCACCTCGTCATGTCCCGGGCCGTGGAACTGGCGCCTCCGGCCGGGCTCTGGGCGTCCGCGTCCCGTACGTGCTCCGCCTTCCAGGTGCCACCGGTCTTCACATGGCCGACGGCCTTGTTCCCGGCCTTCTCGTAGTCGGCGAAGGAGGAACTGGTGGAGTCCATGCCCAGCGGCCGGTACAGCTTCGCGGCGGACAGCTCCTCCCAGCTGGTGCCCGCCGCCCGCGCGACGGCGACCGCGGCCTCGGTCAGACCGAAGTTCGTGTACGCGTAGTGGGCGCGGAAGGGGGCCAGGGGTTGGTCCCTGAGGTGTTCCAGGATGTACGAGCGGTCGTAGCCGAGGTCCTCCAGGAGGTCTCCCGCGTGGTCCGGCAGCCCGCTGCGGTGCGAGAACAGGTCGGCCAGGGTGACATGGCGGGTGACCCAGGGGTCCTTGAGCGCGAAACCGGGGCTGTGCTCGGTGACCGGGTCGTCCCAGCCGACGGTCTTCTCCCCCACGGCCGCGGCGACCACGGTGGACGCGACCGGCTTGGAGACCGAAGCCAGCTGGAAGACGGTGTCGGGTCCGACCCGGTCCTTCGCACCGGCCTTCCGCACCCCGTAGCCCTTCAGATGCAGCACCTTGTCGTCGTACACCACGCCCACGGCGACTCCGGGCACACCGGTGCGGCGCATGGCGTCCCGTACGACGTCGTCGAGCCGGTCCACCGCGGTGTCCACCTCGGCGCGTGTGATGCCCGGCGCCGGCTGGGCGGGCGGGACGGTGGGCAGCGGCGACTCCTCGGCCGCGGGTCCGGTGGCGAGGGTGTCGGCGCTGTCGGGGCCTGTGCAGCCGCCGAGGAGGAGTGCGGCCAGGCTCAGTGCGGTGGCCGTGGCCGTGGCCGTGCGGCGACGGGAGCGGCGAGTGCGGCGGGAGAGCGTCCGGGCGAGGCGGGCCATGCATTCCATGGAAAGTGCCTGCCCGCCCCTTGTCGCATCGGCGAGCCATTCGGAGGACCCGGAGGAGAACCGGACCCGCGAGAACCGGACCGACGAGAACCGGGCGGCCCGCGAGGACCGGACCCGCGAGAACCGGACCCGCGAGGGCCGGGCGGCCCGCGAGAAGGGCCATCGCGCTACGCCCGTTCAGAGGCAAAGTTTCCGCCACACGGACGCGCGCCGGTGTGGTACGCCTCCCGGGCGCGGTCACCGGCCCCCACAGTGCCCGCATGACTCATACCCGCAAGGCCTGGATGTGCGTGGCCGCGCTTCTCGCCTTGACCCTCAGCTCCTCTCCCGCCCTCTCCGCGACACCGGCGTCCGCACCGACCTCCACACCGGCGTCTACACCGCCGCCCGGCCATCCGCAGCACGCCTGTACGGCCACACCCGAGCCGCACGGCCAGGCCCGGAAGATCGCGAGGATCGTGCGCCGGACCCACCAGGAGCTCGGGCTGAGTGCCGCACTGGCCAAGGTGACCGTGCACGGGCGCGAGGTCGTCACCACCGCCACCGGCGAGACGATGACCGGCGTCCCCGCCACCGCCGACATGCACATGCGGGTCGGCGGTGTGGCCATCGGCTATCTGACCACCGTGCTGCTGCAACTCGCCGACGAGGGCAGGGTCGGCCTGGACGAGCCGGTCTCCCGGTGGCTGCCCCGGCTGCCGCACGGCGACAGGATCACGCTGCGTATGCTCGGCAGTTCTACATCGGGGCTGTACGACTACGTCCCCGACCCCGGATTCCTCAAGGCCGTCCGCGACGACCCGTTCCGGCAGTGGACCCCGCGTGAGCTGGTCGCCATCTCCACCAGTAAGCCACTGTGGTACGAACCGGGCACCAACTGGAGCTACTCCCACGCCAACTTCGTACTCCTGGGAGCCGCCCTGGAGAAGATCACGGACACCCGGCTGGACCGGCTGCTCGAGCAGCGCATCATGCGGCCGCTCGGCCTGCGTGAGACCCGTAACGCCTTCACTCCCCGGATGCCGCGCCCGGTGCTGCACGCCTTCAGCGACGAGCGCGGCACATTCGAGGAGTCCACCTTCTGGAACCCGTCCTGGACGATCGCGCCCGGAGCGGTGCTGACCTCGGACATCTGTGACGTGGCCCGTTCGGCGCAGGCCATCGGGTCGGGTGAACTGATCTCAAGGGCGGCGTACCGCACGCTCCTGAACCCCGGCACCGTCGGCAAGGGAGGACCGACCGAGACCTGTCCCGCCACGGTCTGCCGGGCACAGACCGAGGCCGCCCACTACGGGCTCGGGATGGTCGTCAGGAACGGCTGGGTGTTCCAGAATCCGGTGTTCGGCGGCTACGGCGAGGTGATGGCCTATCTGCCCGAGCAGGGCGTGGCGATCGCGGTGGCGACGACGACCGGCCCCTCCTCGCCCGGCGGCAACACCGCGGAGGAAATCGCCTCCCGCATCGCGGCCATGCTGACACCGGACCACCCGCTGTTCGGCTGATACGAGGACGGACTCAGGACTTGCGGATGAGCATGGTGTTGTCGTTGGCCGGGTACCCGTACATGTGCCACTGACAGTCCATGGACTTGTACTGGCTGACCACCGTCCAGCCGGTCGGAACCTGGAACAGCCCGCAGATCGTTTTCGTGGTGCCCTTCCGCAGACCCGTGAGTTTCACCAGCCCGACCTGGTTGTGGTATTCGCTGGTCCCACGGGTCCGGTTGCAGTCGAAGGTCGACGAGTACCTGGTGATGTGGAACCCGGTCGGGACAGGGCTGTAGGTGCACGCGGACACGGTGCCGCCGGCGTCCACGCCGCTGGTGTCCGTGATCCGCTTCGTGTTGTACAGGCCACCGCCGGTCGAGCCGCACCGGAAGCTGTCCCAGTACTTCACCTCGATCCATCCATCGGGTGTGCGCGTCCAGCCGCACACATCCTTCGCCGTCGCGGCGCCGGCCGTGCCCGAGGACATCGATGCGCCCAGCAGTGACGCGGCCAGCACCACGGCGGCGCGCTTGTACAGGTTCATCACATACCTCCGGTTGTCGAACTCACTGGTCTTCTCGGACATGTGGGACTGCGTCTGAGGGGGCCTGTACCGGCTGGGGCCGGCCCTGAGCCGTCCCCTCGGCCGCGTACAGCCCCTCCCGACAGGTGCGAACGAACGTATAGGCTCCTGGCTCGCCGGGAGTCTCAGATATGTCTCAACTGCCCGTGCCCGGGACGGAACTTGGGCCCGCGGACGCGACAGGGGCACTGGACGGGGGGGCTACGTGACACGGAGCGCCGGATCGGGGAACGTCCGGGAGACCGGCAGCCACGAGGGGGGTGCGCAGCGGAGGCTGGCCCACGAACTGGCCAGAGCGGCGGCCGCCTGTCCGCTGGTGAATCTCACCGGGCCGCTCGGGGTCGGCAAGACCCGGCTGGCCCGTTCGCTCGACGCCCAGCGCATCGACCTGTCCCGCCCACATGCCTCGGACGACCTGCGGGAGGCCGTGCGCGAGGCCGGCCGGGGGCCGCTGGTCCTGGACGGCGTCGACGGGCGTACGGCGCTGGAGTGCGCCGCGTCGGTGCTCGACGAGGCTCCCGCGGGCCACCGCCCCGTGGTCCTGCTCAGCCGAAGACCGTTGAGGGCGGCCGAGGGATGGGGCGGGGGCGATGTGGTCACCCTCACCGTTCCGCCGCTGACCGACGACGGGATCGCGGCGCTCGCGGGCCGGTCGGGCATCGAGGACCAGGCGGCGCGGGACGTCGTCGTCCGGCTCGCCGGCGGCATCCCTCTCCTGGCACGCGCCGCCTGCCGGGCGTTGCACGCCGGGACCGCGCCCACCGCGCTCGGAGCGGTGGCCGACGAGGTGAGCGTCGAAATCCTCCGGCGTCTCGCACGCGAGCTGCCGGGGCACCGCAAGACCCAGACGCTCCGGCTGCTCGCCACCGTCGGCGCGGCGGACGAGAAACTGCTGGCCTCGGGCCCGGAGTTGTTCACGGAGCTGGCCGGGCTCAGCCTGGTGAACCGGTCCGCCCTCGGACTGACCGTCGCCGAGCCGTACCGCGCCCTGCTCGACATGGCCTACCGGTGGCGGCGGCCGGACCAGCACGCCGCGCTGCTCTCACGCGCGGCGCGGTACCGGGGCAGGATGCTCACCGCGCCGGCTTCCCCCGAACGGCGAGCCGAACTGACGGAACAGTCCATGTTCCTGGCCGGTGACCCCGTCATCCGGCAGACGCTCTTCCCACCCGGCCGCCCGCCCGCGCCCATCGGCGCCGCCCGGCCGTGCGACGCCGACGACATCGGCCGCCTGATGCACGGCTGGGCGTCGCTCAAGGGCTTCGACCAGCGCCGGACGGAACGACTGGTCGCCCAGTGGCTGGACGACGACATCACCGGGTTCCGCCTGGCCCGCGACGCGGACGGACAGCCGATCGGGCTGACCAGCCTGATCCCGGTCCGGGAACAGACCCTGCCCGGGATGGAACCACTGCTCCAGCAGCACGCCGAGAGCCTGGTGGCGGACGGCGACCGCGGCGGGCTTTTCCTGGGGGCGGCCTTCTGCCCCGAACCGGCCATCCACGCCCAGCTGCTGCGCCACATCCTGCGGCAGGCGGTCACGGTCGGTCGGCTGGTGGTGTCCACCGCCGACCCCGGCTACCACCGGCTGCTCGACAGCCTCGCCTTCCACCGCCACGGAGGCATCCGCGACGACATCTACCGCTGCGGACGCGCCCCGGAGGTCTACAGCAACGACTTCACCGGCGCCGCACTCCCCGCCTGGCTCCGCCGCCTGGGCGCCACCGGCACCGTCGACGGACCCGTCGCGGCACACGTGGCCGAAGCACTGTCCACACTGCACACCCCCGGCGAGCTGGCCGGCAACCCACTGCTGACCGCCCCGCACACGGCGACGGTCCGGGCGCTGCGCGCCTGGCTCGAAGAGGCTGTGGACACCCTGGCCGCCGGCCCCGGGACGGCCGACGCCGAAGCCGGACGCATCCTGCGCGCGTACTACCTCGACCGGTCGGGAACGCACTGGCAGGTGGCCCGCAGCCTGCACATCAGCCGCGCCACGTACTTCCGGCGCCTGCGGCGTGGTGTGGCGGCGCTGGCCGAGCGGCATGGCGGCTGAGGTACGTGGCGCGCGCGGCCCTGCCCATCGCGCTGCCCGTGGGCGGCCTGCACCCGCTCGCAGTAGCTGACAGAGGAGGTGCCCGTGGCTGGCAACCCACGCAACGGGCGCCCCTACCGCCGAATCTCCGCCCCCATCCGAGCCCGCGGAGCCCCCTGCCGGATCTGCTGCCGCGACATCGACCGCACACCCGACCCCCGGGACCGCTGGTCCCGGACCCTCGACCACGCCATACCGATCAGCCTCGGCGGCATCACACTTCAGCGGCACGCCCGAGTGATGAGGGCCTGCCTGCCGCCATGGCCAGGCCGGCGTGTGGTGCATGGAAGGTCCCCCGTCGCTACGGTATGGCCTCTACAAATGAAGGGGGTTGTGGTGGCGAGGTTTGGTGCACGGGCTGCCGTTGGTGCGGGGGGCTCGGCAGCCGAGCCCCTGGCGGCGGGGCACGGGGTGCACTCGGTGTTGGTGGAGTTGGAGTCTGCGCGGGCCGGTTCGGCGGATGACCTGTCGGATGTGGTGCAGGCCGTGGAGGAGGCGGTCTGGCGCCTGGACCGGGTGGAGAGCGCTGTGCTTGGTGCTCACGCCCGCCCGATGATGCTGTTGATGTTCCGGGCAACTCGCAGGTGATGCTGAGCGAGCCTGCATTCGGATGGCGCCGGGCGCTTCGTCCTGCCCGACGCGGGGGACCGACGGTGATTTACCAGTGTGGAATGTGCTGGTAGATCAAGCAGTAGGAACAGCGCGCCAGTTCAGCGGGGGCAGAGGGCGCGGCGTGCGCGCCCAAGAGTGTTCTGCGCATCCGCCCCGTACACGGCGGACTCCCGCAGCGTGTCCCACACCCGCTGGTACGTCGCCACAGAGTCCGCGTCGTCCAGCCACAGCTCGGCATGCCAGTCCTCCACGACCACGCGCCGGTCGTCGTAGATCCAGAACGCATTGCCCGCGTAGATCTTCAGGGACGCGGAGAACGGCACGATGCCGAACTCGACGGTGTCCAGGCCGATGACGCTGGTGAGGCGATCGAGCTGCGCGGCAAGCACCGAGGGCGGGCACACCAGAGCGAAGCAGGCCGCTTCCCACATCAGAATCCGATACGTCCGGCCCGGTTCCCACAGTCCTTCCTGCCGACGGATGCGGGCGCGTACCGCTTCGTCGTCATCGTCGAAGAGGAGCCGGGCAACCAGCCGCGAGTCGAACAGCCAGAAGTCCTCCGCAGGCAGGTGCAGCTCGTCGGCCTGGACGCGGGACAGGTTGCGGATGTCCTCGCCGACGGCGCAGTTCCGGGCAGCGTTGCTGCGGAGGTACAGCTGCCCGGGGGTGATCGGGTCATCGACCAGGCGCACGCGCTCGAACCGCTTTCCCTGCCCGGTCTGAACGCGGACGTTGCGGCACCAGTCGTCGTCGTAGTCCCAGTCGATGGGCCGGCCGGCTGCGAACTGCTGCCACTCCGGAGTGGCCTCGTCGCTGGCGAAGCGTCGGCGCGTCTCCAGTCGCCAGGCCGTGTGGGCGAAGGTGGTGAACAGCCGGTCGAACTCGTCGGCCCCGTTGATGACGCGCGGCTCGTCGTCCCGGGGACCGAAGTCGACGAGGGTGTTGCGGGGTACGACGACGGCGACCTCGCCCTCGTTCAAGTGCTGGAGTTGGGCAAGGTCGATGGGGTCGGTGAGCGGCGGCCCATGGACGATGACCTCTCCGGATACCGCGAGATCGCGACCGCTTTCCTCCGCGTCACCCCCACCCCCGGTAACCCTCACCACAAGGAGGCGTAGCCATGGCCGCGAGCCGGTACTGCTGCCGCTGCGACAAGCCCATCCTGCCCGGCCAGGCATCCGCCAAGGTCGACAGGTTCTCGGCCTCCGGCGGCGGCATCACGTTGTACGAGCACACCGAATGCCCGCCCCCTCAGCGCAACCTGCCGGTCAGGCGGAGGCCGCGATACCGGCTCGTGAATTCGTCACCGTCACCGTCACCGTCACCGGGGCAAGTTGGCCGCCTGAGTTGATCGAGTGTTGTTCGAACTCGATGAAGAGTCAGGCGCGTACGTCCCGCTGCTGCACTTCCTTGAGGACCGCCGCCACTGTGGCGAAGTCGTTGTCCACGTGGAGCACCGTGTGACCGTGATGGACCGCTGTCGCACACACCAGGAGATCGATGGCTCCGGCGGAGCGACGTTGCCCTCGCTGGGTGAGCTTGTACTGCGAGGTGTCGACCCATCGCCACGCGTTCTTGGGGACCGGCGAGAACTGGCAGAGATCATCAAGTTCTTCGGCCAACTCGTCGCGGTGGGCCGGACTGGTGGCCGAATAGAGGAACTCCACCCTTGTGGGCTCACAGACATGGAACACGCCGGCGGCGATGTGCCCCTCCCAGGGCCGCAACGCCCCCGGCGTACGGAAGAGGTACCAGAGGGCGGACGTGTCGAGGAGGTACGTGATCACTCGAAGGCTGCCCGCCGGGCGCGCTTGGCAGCGGCATGCGCCGCAGCCGCAGCCTCGAACTCGCCCCGCTCACCCCGCGCGGCCAGGTTCTCGGCAGCCTCCAACCGCTTGATGCGCGCCACATAGTCCCGCAGTGCCTCGTTGACGGTCTCCTTCTTCGTCGAGGCACCCATCAGCCGCATCGCCTCGGCCAGCGCCTCATCATCGAGATCGATCTGGGTAACAGACATACCGGCCACCTACCACTGCGAGTCCATGATGTACATAACCAAAATACATCACCAACATTCCTCGCGACAGCTCATCACGCACGGGGCAGACGTGACCCGACCGCCGAGCGGGCGGCCACAACGCACAAGCGGCAAGCCACGCACGCAACGCCCCTCCCCCACCAAACACCCGCATCCCGAACAACAGGGCTGTCGCCGGGAGAACAAACGACGCGGATGTTCGGCACAGGTGGGGGCGCCCTCCATGGAGGGCGTGGGACCGCGCCACAACGCTCTCTCAGACAACCGCCACAAAAGGCCAGGTCAGACACATCTGAAGTGCACTGACACGCCGCAACAGCGGGTCAGTACCGCACGGCGCGCGGCTGGTACCGCACGGAAAACCGCCGCGAAATCCACGTTTCCCCAGGTCAGAACGATTCTGCCTGGGGATCTCGGTGGGGCGGGTGGGACTCGAACCCACGGCCGACGGATTATGAGTCCGCTGCTCTAACCGGCTGAGCTACCGCCCCGTAGCGGCGTGTCGCGCACATCTGTGCGCGCCGTCTGCCGCAGCATAGCCGGTCATACGATCTCCCGCGTCGGATGACCGGCTCTGCGCACCGGACATGAAAAAGGACCCCCTCAAGGGGTCCTCTTCCGGTGGCTCTCCCGACTGGACTCGAACCAGTAACCTGCCGGTTAACAGCCGGCTGCTCTGCCAAT
>NZ_JBLMKT010000019.1:0-81254 GCF_047779955.1 Streptomyces lothianensis
CGGAGGCGTCGTGTGCGGAGGCGTCGTGTGCGGAGGCGTCGTGTGCGGAGGCGTCGTGTGCGGAGGCGTCTCCTCGCACGGCGGCTTGTTGTCGCCGTAGCCGGGCCCGTGGTCGTCGCCGTACCCGTCGGCGCCCGATCCGTTGCCACTGCCGTGTCTCTCACCGCCGTATGCGAGCGCGATGTACTTGGCGGCCCACCCCTCGTGTTCCTTGACGCAGGGCGTGGATCCGCCGCCCGTGGTGGTTCGTTCGGTGGCGCCCGCCTGCAGGGCGAGCGCCGAGGATCCGAGAGCGGACAGGGTGACGGCGAGCAGCGCTGCCTGAGAGGCGCGGCTGGAGATCCTGATCATGAACGCCTTCCTCGACCGGATGCGGTGTACGGAATGCATACGACGTCGGAACGGCTTTGTTGTGTGGGCGCGCGGCGAGTCCTCGCGGCTTTCCGGTAAGACGACCTGAACAGCTCACACTTTCATACGAAGAACGAGCGACCGGATGAAAGAGCCGTTTCCGAACACGGGCTCTCTCGTTGGGCCAAGCGGATCCGGCGGACCCCGTTCGCCGGGCAATCCCCGGTAATCGACCCGCTTTTGCGCACCCCATCGAGGACGGACGGCCACGTTGAAGATCACGTGTGTGGGCGCGGGCCCCGCGGCCCTCTACCTGTCCATCCTGGCGCGGCTCGACCGGAGCGACCACGAGATCACCCTCGTGGAACGCGATCCGCGCGGCGCCACCTACGGATGGGGCGTCACGTACTGGCCCGACACGCTCGCCGCGCTCGAACGGCACGATCCCGTCTCGGCCGCGCGGATCCGCGACTCCTCCCTGATCTGGGGCGATGGCGAAGCCCATGTCCGAGGGCGGATCGTGCGGCACGCGGGGGACTCCGGCTATGCCGTCGGACGGCACAGACTGCTTGAGATCCTCTCCGACCGCGCACGCGAACTCGGCGTGCGGATCGAGTACGAAAGGGAACTCGACGCCGCAGCCCCGCTCCCCGATGCGGACCTCGTCGTGGCCGCCGACGGGATGCACAGCCAGGTGCGTTCCCGCCACGCCCGGGAATTCGGGACCCGTGTCACGCACGGGGCGAACCGCTTTCTGTGGCTCGGCACCACGAAGGTCTTCACCACCTTCGGTTTCTCCTTCGTCGAAACACCGCACGGCTGGATCTGGTGTTACGCCTACGGATACACGCCGAGTCAGTCCACGTGTGTCGTCGAATGCTCCGAGGCGACCTGGCGCGGCCTCGGCTTCGAAGGGCTCGGCCGCGATGAATGTCTGCGGCTCCTCGAGGGACACTTCTCCCAGTTCCTCGAAGGGCACAGCCTGACCAGCCGCGGGGAGCCGCGCTGGCAGTCCTTCCGTACGGTCGTCAACGCGTCGTGGGCGCACGGCAACGTGGTCCTGATCGGGGACGCCGCGCACACCACGCACTTCTCGATCGGCGCGGGCACCGCCCTCGCCTTCCAGGACGCCATCGCCCTGGCCCGGCAGCTGCGGACGGTGCCCGCCGGGCAGAGCCTCGGCGAGGCGCTCGGCGCGTACGAACGGGAGCGGATGCGCGCCCTGCTGCCCGTGCAGAGCGCGGCCCGGCTCAGCGCGCAGTGGTACGAGAACCTGCCGCGCTATGCGGCGCTCCCACCGGAGCAGATGTTCGCGCTGCTCGGGCAGCGCCACTCCCCCGTACTGCCGCATGTGCCGCCGCGCCTGTACTACGCCCTCGACCAGCTGGTCACGCAGACTCGTTGGCTGCGCCCGGTCAAACGCCGGCTCGGCCACGGGCTCAGCCGCGTACTGCAACGGCGGCACCTGGCACCGGCTGCGCGGCTGCCACAACAGGACACGGCCGCCCGGCCGGTCGGACGCCCGGACGCCCGGACGCCCGGTGCGGGCGCCGAGCCGGCTCGCGAGGGTGCCGGGCCGACCCGCCCGGACGCCGCACCGGCCGGTGCGGCGGGCAGCCACTTCGACGGGCCGCCGCACCAGCCGCAGTAGCCTCCCCGACCTCCCCTCCGCCCCCCTTCCGCCCCTCACCCCACGGTGGTTTCCATGGCCAAGCACCGCGCTCCCTCCGCTCCCGCCCGCGCCCGGCTCGGTCTGGGGGTGATGCTCGCCGCGGGCTCCGCCGCGATCGGCTTCGCCGGCTCCGCCCAGGCGGCCGAAGGACCGGCCCAGGGCGGCCCCTCCGTGGCCGCACCGGAGCTCGCGCCCGCCCTCGACTCGGCGACCCGCTTCGGTCTTGCCCCGGTCAAGGACCTGCAGCTCAACCCCTTCGCCAACACCAGCGTCGACCCGCTGAACAACGCCGTCGGTACGCAGGTCGCGGACTTCAAGCCGCTGTCGACCGAACTGCTGACCGGCGACCTGTCACGTGGGGCCTCGCTGGAGGAGGTCCCACTGGCAGGCGGCCTCACCCAGGTGCTGCCCGGCTGACACCCCGGCGGTCGTCCGGTCGGGAGCCCGGGAGCCCGGGAGCCCGGGAGGTCGGGAGGTCGGGAGCCCGGCGAGCGCCCCGGGCGTACGGACGGATCAGGCTCCCGAGCCACCACCGGCAGCCGACGCCGCGGCCAACCGGCCCTCGTGCACCCGCAGCTGAAGCAGCGCCAGGTCGAGGAGCGGCGTGGCGATCCCCGACGCACGTGCGCGGTCGGTCAGTTCGCCGAAGAGATGCTCGGCCTCCGTGGCCCGGCCCTCGACCACATCGCGGTACAGGGAGGGCACGAGCGGCGAGCCCTCCGCCGTGACCATGGTCTTCGTCATGGCCAGATCGGCCTCCGGGACCGGGTGCCCGGCCGCCTCGGCCACCGCCGCCGCCTCGGCGAGCAGCGCGGGCCCGAGCTCCGCCCCACCGGGCACGGCGCATACGTCACCGACGGTGCCGCGGCCCAGGCAGGTGAGTGCGCCGATGGTGGTGATGAACGCCCACTTCGACCACATCGCGCCGAGTACGTCGGTTGAGGCGACGGCGTCGATCCCGGGTGCGTCGAGGACCTCCCGTAGTGCGGTGACCCGCTCCGAAGGGCCACCGGCCTGCTCTCCGAAGGTCAGCTCGGAGACGGGTGCGGTCCTCATGATGTCGCCCTCGGGCGTGAGCTTGGTGACGACCTTCACCGTCCCGCCGAGCACCGCGTCCGAACCGAACTCCGCGCCGAGCCGCCCGAGATGGGAGAGCCCGTTGAGGAACGGCAGGATCACGGTCGAGGGTCCGACCGCGGGCCGGATCGCCTCGATGCTCTCGTCGAGCGTGGTCGCCTTCACTGCGAGCAGGATCAGATCGTACGGAGCGGGGGAGCCGGCGGCGAGCTCCTCCGCGAGGACCAGCCGGGGCTCGAGGCGGGCCCAGTCCTCCGTGCCCCTGCCCGTGATCCGCAATCCGCGCGAGCGCAGGCTCGCGGCGCGCGCGGGCCGCACCAGGAAGCTCACATCGCGCCCCGCGTGCGCGAGCAGCGCGCCGAAATATCCGCCGGTGGCACCGGCTCCGACCACCAGAATCCTCATGGGTCTCCTCCTGAGTTCCACGTCCCGTACCAGGGATCGCGTTCCGCCCATGAGTGAATCACCCGGCCCCGGAGCCCGTCACCGGACCCCCGGATCCAGGCCGTACGGGAACGACCGCGGCCCGCCGGGAGGTTCCGGCGGGCCGCGGTCGATTCGGTCCTGCGTCAGGGTGGTTGGGGACCCTGGGGAATGCGTGTCTGTGTGTGTGGGGGGGGGGGGAGGCGGCGGTCAGGCCTGGGAGCCCGCCGTCCACTCGGACCAGCTCATGTTCCAGCCGTTGAGGCCGTTGTCCGGGGCGATGGTCTTGTCGCCGGTGTTCTTGACGATCACCACGTCGCCGATCATCGAGTTGTTGTAGAACCAGTAGCCCGCGGTGCCCTTGTCGTCGGCGCCCTTGGTGTCGGACAGACCCACGCAGCCGTGGCTGGTGTTGGCGCTGCCGAAGACGGACTTGGCGCCCCAGTAGTTGCCGTGGATGAAGGTGCCGGAGGTCGACAGGCGCATCGCGTGCGGCACGTCCTTGATGTCGTACTCGCCCTTGCCGTCATCGTCGGTGAAGCCGACCGTCGCGCCGTTCATCCGGGTCTCCTTGAACTTCTCCGAGATCACCATCTGACCTTCGTAGGTCTTGTTCTCGGGCGAACCGGCGGAGATCGGGATGGTCTTGATGACCTTGCCGTCGCGCATGACGGTCATCTGCTTGGTCTTCGCGTCGACCGTGGAGACCTGCGAGCGGCCGATCTTGAAGCTGATGGACTTCTGCTGGACACCGAGGACGCCGTCCGCGCCCTCGACGCCGTCGAGCTTCAGGTCGAGGGTGACGGTGGAACCCGCCTGCCAGTACTTCTCGGGGCGGAAGTCGATCCGCTTCGAGTTGAACCAGTGACCGACGACCTCCTGGCCGCTGCTGGAGGTGACGGTGATGCCCTGCTGCACCGCCGCCTTGTTCTCGATCGCCTTGTCGAAGTTGATCGAGACCGGCATGCCCACACCGACGGTCGAACCGTCCTCGGGGGTGAAGTAGCCGATGAAGCTGTTCGCCGCGGCGACGGTGGTGAAGGTGATGTTCTCGTGCGCCTCCAGGCCCTTGGCGTCCTCGGCGACGACCGCGACCTTGTAGGTCGTGGCGCGCTTCAGCTTGCCCTCCGGCTTCCAGGACTTCTTGTCCGCGGAGATCGCGCCGGCGACCTCCTCGCCCTCGGCGGTCGTCATCTGGACGCTGGTGAGCGTGCCGTCCTCGACGCTGACCTGGCCCGCGTTGTTGATCGAGGCGTTCTTCTCGCCGTTCTTCGGCGTGACGGATATTCGGGCGGCCGAGGTGTCCTGCGCGGCGGCCTTGTCGGCCTGCTCCTGCGCCTTCGACTCCTTGCTCTTCGGGCTCTCGTCGTCCCCGCCGCCGCTGCTGCAGGCCGAGAGCACCAGGACACCACCGAGCATCGCGGACACGGCCGCCAGGCCCCTGCGCCTCCCCCAAGCTCTCGACCTCGTACGAGCAGGGGAGACCCCATTGCCGTCCGTCATCACACGCTTCTCCATCGTTGCCGAATCCCCGGAAATACTCGAAAGTCCCCGTTTGTCCCCGTGCGCGGAGACACCGCGCACACACCCTTAAAACACGCTGACAGGTTCGGCGGGTTCCATGGCTGAGGCCGATTGTGGTCAAGGACACGTACCCAGGGGCACCCGGAGGACACTCCCTAGCTGCCCCGACAGTAAAGACGCAAACGACAGAACCCCGGTTCACCCTCCCCGAGGGGGAGCCGAGGGCCGGGGTTCCGGAGTGCTCCTTTGAGGCTACGCGCCGATCGGGGCCGTTCCGTGGGGCCGCGTGTGATTCTCCTCGCCCTCACCGCCGCCCCCTTCGCCCCCTTCATCCCCTTCGTCTCCACCCTCGTCGCCCTCGGCCTCGTCATCACCCTCGTCGTCGTCCAGGTCGTCCTCGTCCCATACGAGGCTGCCGGGCTCGTCGGGGTCGTGCTCGACCGCCTCGCTGCTCCAGGAGGCCTGGTGCAGTTCGACGCCCGGGACCTCGGCGACCAGATCGAAGGGGTCGACGAGATACGCCAGCGCCTCGGCCGCCTCCTCGCGTACGGCGGACCGCGCGTGCGCACGCTCCTCGTCCGGCATGTAATCGTCCTCGCCGATGCGGTCGAGGGCCGCGCCGGTGAGGGCGCCCTCGTCGGTGACCTCGAGCACGAGGTCCACCCGGAGGCGTACGAAGCGGGAGGTATCAGGGCTGGTCATGCCGGGGGTTTCCATGCACGGAGAGTAAATCGAAAGCCGTCCTCCACTTTCGCGCGACCCGCTGGGTTCACTACCATCGCGGGACACGGTCCAACCACCGGCACCACAAAGGGGATCGACTCCGTGTCATCCGCACGCCGTTCACTGCTCACCGCCACAGCCGCAGGGTCCCTGCTCGGCGCCCTGTGGTTCGTCCCCTCGGCGGGGGCCACCGGAGAGCAGCAAGGGCGGGCGGCCGTCGACGCCGCCGTCCTGACGCAGAGCGCGCAGGCCGCGGAGGCCTCGGCGCTGTCCCGGGCGGACGCGTCCGCCGCGTCCGCGGGGACCCGGCTCGCCGAGACCGGGTCCACGGACACGACGCCGTACATCGCCGGCGGCCTCACCTTCCTGATCTCCGGAGTGGGGATCTACGCGCTGAGCCGGCACCGGATCGTCGGCGGCTGACCGCACCGGCTCACGCCGCTCCGGACGTACGGGTCTCCCTCGGCCGTGGCCGCTACTCCCCCGGCCACCGCGGTGCGCGCTTCTCGTTGAAGGCCGCGACGCCCTCCGCACGGTCGCCGGAGAAGGCGACCGAGCGCCAGGCCGCGTCCTCGACCTCCAGGCCGGCCCGCAGATCGAGCCCGTGCCCGAGCCGCAGCGCGCGCTTGGCGGCGCGCAGGCCCACCGGCGAGTTCGCGGCGATCCGGGTGGCGAGCGCCAGCGCCTGGGTACGGTCCTGACCTGCCTCGACGAGCTGGTCCACCAGGCCGAGCTCGCGCGCCTCGGGCCCTTCGAGCCGCCGCGCCGAGAAGATCAGCTCGGCGGCGCGGGCGGCGCCCACGCGGCGCGGCAGCAGCTGCGTACCGCCACCGCCGGGGATCACGCCGACGGAGACCTCGGGCAGGCCGACCACGGCGGTGGTGTCGGCGACGATCAGGTCGCAGGACAGGGCGAGCTCGAAGCCGCCGCCGAGGGCGAAGCCGTGCACGGCGGCGATCGTCGGCATCGGCAGCTCCAGGACGCCGGTGTAGGCGGCGCGGGCGACCGGGCGCTGGCGAAGGAGCTCGGCGTCGGTGAAGGAGTTGCGCTCCTTGAGGTCCGCGCCGACGCAGAAGGCGCGTTCGTGCGAGGACGTGAGGACGACGACGCGGGCCTCGCGGTCGGCGGCGAGCGCGGCGCAGGCCTCGCCGATCGCGGTGGCCATGGCGCTGGACACGGCGTTCATGGCCTTCGGGCGGTCGAGTACGAACTCGGCCACGTGTCCGTGCCGGCGTACGGCGACGAACTCGCCGTACCGCTGCTCGTCCTGCGCCGCTGACTGCGCCATGGGCTCCGTGGGCTCCGTGGATGCCATGGTTGAACCTCCGCCTCAAGGGTTAACGCACGTTCACTGACACCGGCATCATGGCAGGTAATGGGTGCCACCGGAACCCACCCGTGACAGAAGGCGATTCAGTCCGTAGTCTGCTGAATATGACTATGCACACCGTGGTGCTCGGGACCACCGGCACGACCCCCGCCGACGTCATCGCCGTGGCACGCGGCAATGCCCGAGTCGAGCTTTCCGCCGAAGCCGTCACCGCCCTCGCGAAGGCCCGCGAGATCGTCGACGCGCTGGCCGCCAAGCCCGAACCGGTCTACGGCGTCTCCACCGGATTCGGCGCGCTCGCCACGCGCCACATCAGCACCGAGCTGCGCGCACAGCTGCAGCGCAACATCGTGCGCTCGCACGCGGCCGGGATGGGTCCGCGCGTCGAGCGCGAGGTGGTGCGCGCGCTGATGTTCCTGCGCCTGAAGACCGTCTGCTCCGGCCGCACCGGCGTACGGCCCGAGGTCGCGCAGACCATGGCCGACCTGCTGAACGCGGGGATCACCCCGGTCGTGCACGAATACGGCTCCCTCGGCTGTTCCGGCGACCTCGCGCCGCTCTCGCACTGCGCGCTCGCGCTCATGGGCGAGGGTGACGCGGAAGGCCCGGACGGTGCGGTCCGGCCCGCCGGCGAGCTGCTCGCCGAGCACGGGATCGAGCCGGTCGAGCTGCGCGAGAAGGAGGGGCTCGCCCTCCTGAACGGCACCGACGGCATGCTCGGCATGCTGCTCATGGCCATCGACGACCTGGAGCGGCTCTACAAGAGCGCCGACATCACGGCCGCGCTCTCCCTGGAAGCCCTGCTCGGCACGGACAAGGTCCTCGCGCCCGAGCTGCACGCCATCCGGCCGCACCCCGGGCAGGGCGCCTCGGCCGCGAACATGGCGGCGGTGCTCGACGGCTCGGGGCTCACCGGGCACCACCAGGACGACGCCCCGCGCGTCCAGGACGCGTACTCGGTGCGGTGTGCGCCGCAGGTCACCGGGGCCGGGCGGGACACGATCGCGCATGCCGCGCTCGTCGCCTCGCGGGAGCTCGCCTCCGCCGTCGACAACCCCGTCGTGCTGCCCGACGGGCGGGTCGAGTCCAACGGCAACTTCCACGGTGCGCCGGTCGCGTACGTACTCGACTTCCTCGCCATCGCGGCGGCCGACCTCGCGTCGATCGCCGAGCGGCGCACGGACCGGCTCCTCGACAAGAACCGCTCGCACGGGCTGCCGCCGTTCCTCGCGGACGACGCCGGGGTGGACTCCGGTCTGATGATCGCGCAGTACACGCAGGCGGCGCTGGTCAGCGAGATGAAGCGGCTGGCGGTTCCTGCCTCGGCGGACTCGATCCCCTCCTCCGCGATGCAGGAGGACCACGTCTCCATGGGGTGGTCGGCGGCGCGCAAGCTGCGGACTGCGGTGGGGAACCTCGGGCGGGTGCTCGCCGTGGAGCTCTACGCGTCCACGCGGGCGATCGAGCTCCGGGACGGGCTGACGCCCGCGCCCGCCTCGGCCGCCGCGATCGCGGCGACGCGCGCGGCGGGTGTGGAGGGTCCCGGACCGGACCGGTACCTGTCGCCCGACCTGGCGGCGGCGGAGTCGTTCGTACGGGACGGGGGCCTCCTTGAGGCCGTGGAGAAGGTGACGGGCCCGCTGGCCTGAGGCCTTTTCCCCTACCCGCCCCTTCCCGAAACCGGGGGCTCACGCCCCCGGACCCCTTGGGCACCCACGGGGTGGGTGGGCCCAGGGCGGGCGGGCCGGGTTGCGCGGAGTACCCACGGGTGGGTGGGTCGCGGGGGCTTCGCCCCTTGCCCCCTGTCGCGCTGAACGCGCTCGTCCTCAGACGCCGGACGGGCTGGCAGTTCCCCCCCCGGGCTCAAGCCCAGGCGAAAGGGCGGGGCGGGGAACTCAGCGCCGGAACCGCCGCCGCTCCCCGCGCCGCACCTCCCCCGGCGACCCCGGCGCGTCCGCCAACCGGATGACCGGGTCGTCGGGGCCCTCGCGGCCCGCCACGATCGGCTTGGTCGTGTGGGCCGCCTTGGCCCGGTACTGCGCCGCGTCCGCGAGACGGAAAAGGCGGCGCGCGGAGCGGACGGGCCCGATGGGGTCGCCCGTCGAGGCGACCCCGCAGGCCACGCCCTCACCGAGGTCCAGGTCCTGGGCCCGTACGCACAGTTCGTCCGCGACCCGGACCACCTCGTCGGCGGACGGCCCCACCGTCACCAGGCAGAACTCGTCCCCGCCGAGCCGCGCCGCCAGCGCACCCGGCAGCATCGCGCCGCAGAGCGAGAGGACCGAGCCGAAGCGTTCGAGGAGCCGGTCGCCGGTGGCGTGACCGAGGGTGTCGTTGACGCGTTTGAGGCCGTTCAGATCGCAGACGACCAGCGAGACCACCGTGCCGTCACGGCGGTACGACTCCACCGCCTCGTCGAGCCGCGCGTCCACCGCCCGCCGGTTGGCGAGCCCGGTGAGCGCGTCCGTGAAGGCGAGCCGCCGGGCCTCCTCCAGGCGTTCGGTCTGGGCGAGCCCGGCCGCGATCACCGCCGCGAGGACCGTCGCGAAGTCGGCGTCCCCGCGGTCGAAGACCGGCGCCTCCCCGGGCCGGGCCACGTACAGCTCCCCCCAGGCCCGCCCGTGCAGCACGATCGGGGCGACCACGCAGCAGCCCCGGCCGCGGCGGCGCAGCGCGGCCACCCGCTCCCACTGCCCGAAGGGGGTGCCGGGGGCGTCGCGCCCGACGGGCCCTTCGGCGGTCTCCACCCAGGCATTGGGTTCGCCGCCGCCCGCCCAGCGTTCGTGCAGGAATTCGGTGATCTCCGGGAACTGGTGCACGGGGTAGGTCTCGCTGTCGGGGAACTCCTCCTCCCCGGGTGCCCGTTCTCCGGCGTTGACCAGGACCTTGAGCCGCCCGCGCTCGCGCTCCCAGACGGAGAGCGCCGCGAAGCTGCCGCCGAGGGCGCGCCGGGCGCCGTGTGCGGCGGCGAGCCAGGACTCGCGCGGGCTGCGCGCGGCGGCCATGGCCTGCGCGACCCGTACGACTCCGGCCAGCCGATCTTCCTCTGCCATCCCCTAAGCGTATGGAGATATGACTGGATTGGTTAGTTTTGCTCCTCGTATCCGATCCGCAGGTGCGCCCGCGTCTCAGCCACGCCGGCTGAGCAGCCAGGGCTCCACGAGTCCGAGCCCTCGCACCGACCGCTGCCACATCGGCTGCAGCGCGAAGCGGTACTGAGGCGGTTCCTCGCCCGCCGCGGCGGCCTTCTCCGCCTCCGCGGCGGCCTCCGCCTCGGAGACCGGCGCGTCGCCGCCGCGCTGCAGGTCCTGGGCGAAATCCCCGTCCACGAGGACGGCGTCCTTCGGCGCTATCGACGTGAGCCGGGAGGCGAGGTTGACGGTCGTGCCGAAGACATCGCCCATCCGGGTCGTCACCGTGCCGAAGGCGATGCCCACGCGCAGCTCGGGCATCGTCTCGTCGCCCGCCATCGTCTCGATGAGCCGGAGCGCGATCTCGCCGGCGGTGCCCGCGTCGTCGGCCGCGAAGAGGACCTCGTCGCCGAGGGTCTTGATGAGCCGCCCGCCGTTCGCGGCGACCAGATCCGCCGAGGTGGTCTCGAAGGCCTCGACGAGCTCGCCGAGTTCCTCCTCCTCCATCCGGCGGGTCAGCCGGGTGAAGCCGACGAGGTCCGCGAAGCCGACGGCGAGCCGACGGTCCACCATCTCCTCGTCGTCGGCTGCCTGTACGACCCGGCCGGTCGCGGCGGCGAGCTGGCGCCGCCATACGTAGACGAGGAACTCCTCGAGCTCGGGCAGGAGCAGCTCCATCAGCGGATACGTGACCTCGGTGCGGGTCATGCCCGGCTCGGGCGGCTCGGTGAGGCCCGCGAGGAAGGAGTCGATCTGCCATTCGGCGAGCCGCGCCGTGGTCTGCCCGGTGGAGCGCGCCACCTGCACCGCCATGGCCTCGCTGAGCAGCCCGGCCTCGACGAGACCGGCGAGGCGGCGCAGCGCCAGGACGTCGGCCTCGGTGAGGGCCTTCGCCTGGCCGATGTCCGCGAAGCCCATCGCGCGCCAGAAACGGGAGGCGAGCTCCATGGAGACGCCCGCGGTACGGGCCGCCTGGAACGGAGTGTAGCGGCGCTCGGCGCCCAGGATCAGGCCTTCGAGGCGCAGCGCCAGCGGATCGGTCTCGGCCTCGGGGTCGGCCGCCGTCTGCGCGGCGTGGTCGACGGGCCGGGGGCCGGGCTCCTCGCCCTGCTCGGCAGGGGCGGTGCCCCGGGCGCCGGGAGGCGGATCGCCGCCTTCGGCGGGCGCGGCGGTGGAGCCGGCGCCGGTGTCCGTGTCATCGACGGTCACTGCCTAATGCCCTGCCCTTCGCACTCGCTGCCGCTGCTGCACAAACTGCGCCACATGATCTGTCACAGCCCCATAACGACTGACGAACGCCTCAACGATACGGCAGCTGTGGGCTGGCTCACGTACGTACGGAAGTCCTCCCCCGCACGCACCACGGACCGCGACCCCGCACGCACCACGGACCGCGACCCCGCACGGGCCATGCACCGCCACCGCCGTCACCCGCACCGCCCCCGCCGTCGCCCGCACCGGCGCCGCTCTCCGTCCTCGCCGGTGGCTCACTCCGCCCTCAGGTGCACCACGTCCCCCGCCCCGACCGCCTCGCGCCCGCCGCCTTCCGTGGCGACGACGAGCCGGCCGTCGCCGTCAAGGGCGACCGCCTCGCCGACGAGGGTGCGCTCGCCGGGCAGCTCCGCGCGCACCCGCCGCCCGAGGGTGGCGCACCCGGCCGCGTAGGCCTCCTGGACCCCGGAGGCGGCCGGGTCCCCGGCGGCCTCGCGCCACCGCACGTACCACTCCTCGATCCCGCGCAGGACGGCCCGAAGGAGCGGGTCGCGGTCGTGCACCCGCGCGCCGGCGAGGGCGAGCGAGCCCGCGCCCGGTACGGGCAGCTCCTCTGCACCGAGGGTGACGTTGATGCCGATGCCGAGGACGACGAAGCGCTCCCCGGCGCGTTCGGCGAGGATGCCGCCGGTCTTGCGTTCCTCGCCGTCGACCGTGACCAGCAGGTCGTTGGGCCATTTCAGGGCGGTGTCGATGCCCGCCGTCCGGGAGATGGCGCTGGCGGCGGCGACCCCGGCGAGCAGCGGCAGCCAGCCGAGCCGCTCCACGGGGACGCCGGTGGGCTCCAGGACCACGGAGAAGAACAGACCCGAGCGCGCCGGTGCGGTCCAGCTGCGGTCGAGGCGGCCGCGGCCCGAGGTCTGCTCCTCGGCGACGAGGACCGTGCCCTCCGCCGCGTCGCCCTGGCCCGCGCGCGCGGCGAGATCGGAGTTGGTGGACCCGGTGGAGGCAACCAGTCCGATCTCGCGGTACAGACCGCCCTCACGGACCAGCGCCTGCCGCAGCGCCGAGGCGTTCAGCGGCGGCCGCTCCAGGTCGGACCAGGGGTTGCTGGGAGGGTTTTCGCTCGTCATGCAAGACAGAGTAGGTGTGGGGAACACCGCACTGCCGGTAGCGGCCCGCGCCGTTACGCTACGCATCAGTAGCCCAGTGTTCTCATACGAGCAAGCCACAGCGTTCTCATACGAGCAGCATCCGAGCAGGCAGGGAGCAGCATCCCGATGTCCGAGCCGCAGCAGCAGGCGCCCGAGATCGACATCCACACCACGGCAGGCAAGATCGCCGATCTGCAGCGGCGCATCGAAGAAGCCACCCATGCCGGTTCCGCGCGAGCGGTGGAGAAGCAGCACGCCAAGGGCAAGCTGACGGCCCGTGAGCGGATCGAACTGCTCATGGACGAGGGCTCGTTCATCGAGCTCGACGAATTCGCCCGGCACCGCTCCACCGACTTCGGCCTGGAGCAGACCCGCCCGTACGGCGACGGTGTGGTCACCGGCTACGGCACGGTCGACGGCCGTCCGGTCGCCGTGTTCTCGCAGGACTTCACGGTCTTCGGCGGTGCGCTCGGCGAGGTCTTCGGACAGAAGATCATGAAGGTGATGGACTACGCCCTCAAGACGGGCTGCCCGGTCGTCGGCATCAACGACTCGGGCGGCGCGCGCATCCAGGAGGGCGTGATGGCGCTCGGGATGTACGGCGAGATCTTCCGCCGCAACACCCACGCCTCCGGCGTCATCCCGCAGATCTCCCTGGTCGTCGGCCCCTGCGCGGGCGGCGCGGTGTACTCGCCCGCGATCACCGACTTCACGGTGATGGTCGACCAGACCTCGCACATGTTCATCACCGGCCCGGACGTCATCAAGACGGTCACCGGCGAGGACGTGGGCTTCGAGGAGCTGGGCGGTGCGCGCACCCACAACGCCACCTCGGGCGTGGCCCATCACATGGCGGGCGACGAGAAGGACGCGATCGAGTACGTCAAGTCGCTGCTCTCGTACCTCCCTTCGAACAACCTCTCGGAGCCGCCGGCCTTCCCCGAGGAGGCCGACCTGGAGCTCTCCGACGAGGACCGCGAGCTCGACACACTGATCCCGGACAGCGCGAACCAGCCGTACGACATGCACACCGTCATCGAGCACGTCCTGGACGACGGCGAGTTCTTCGAGACCCAGTCGATGTTCGCGCCGAACATCGTCACCGGCTTCGGCCGCGTGGAGGGCCGCCCGGTCGGCATCGTCGCCAACCAGCCGATGCAGTTCGCGGGCTGCCTGGACATCGACGCCTCCGAGAAGGCCGCGCGCTTCGTGCGCACCTGCGACAGCTTCAACGTGCCGGTGCTCACCTTCGTGGACGTCCCCGGCTTCCTGCCGGGCGTCGACCAGGAGTACGGCGGCATCATCCGCCGCGGCGCCAAGCTGATCTACGCCTACGCCGAGGCCACCGTCCCGCTGATCACGATCATCACCCGCAAGGCCTTCGGCGGCGCGTACGACGTGATGGGCTCCAAGCACCTGGGCGCCGACCTCAACCTCGCCTGGCCGACCTCGCAGATCGCCGTCATGGGCGCGCAGGGCGCCGTCAACATCCTGCACCGCAAGACCCTCGCGGCCGCGGATGCCGCCGGAAACGCAGAGGCGACTCGCGAGCGGCTCATCCAGGAGTACGAGGACACCCTGCTCAACCCGTACACGGCGGCCGAGCGCGGCTACATCGACGCCGTGGTGATGCCCTCGGAGACGCGCCGGCACATCGTGCGCGGGCTGCGCGGGCTGCGCACGAAGCGGGAGTCGCTGCCGCCGAAGAAGCACGGCAACATCCCGCTGTAGGCGGCATCCCCTTGCAGGTGGCATCCCCTCGCAGGCGACGCCAGTGACCTCGTACGAGCGGCAGGAGACCGCGATGATGATCAAGGTGGTCCGGGGCAATCCGACCCCGGAGGAGCTCGCCGCCGCCCTGGCGGTGGTCCAGGCGCGCGCCGCGTCCCTGAGCGCGATGGGATCCGGCGCGCCCGCACCGGCCGACACCTGGTCCGATCCGGCGCGCGTCGCCCGGCACCGGCTGCCGGCCCCGGGGCCGACGTCCTGGGCGCGTACGTACTGGCCCGGATAGGCCCGGATAGGCCCGTACGCACCGGCCCGCCGGTGAACCCCGCGGTGCGGCTGAGTACCCGTACTCAGGCGCACCGTCGTTCACGGCGGCACCATCGGGGGCATGCTCTGGTCCGACCCCGAGAACAAGCCGCCGAAGGAACTGCGCGAGACGCAGGCGATGCTGCGGCGCGCGGGCTTCGTGCTCGCCCTGATGATGGTGCTCGCGATGTTCGTCCTCGGGATGCGCTGAGACCGGGCCCTTCCTCGGGATACGCCGAGACCGGGCGGCGCCCAGGGGAGGGCGGCCGCGCTCCCGGCCGTACACCAGGGACCCGGGCTGCGGCAACCGGCCGCCGCGTCCTATCGTCCCTACTGCGGAAGACCGCATTCTTTTCGGGGCCGGGGAGGCGCACCACGTGAACAAGCCACTGCGGCACATAGCCATCTTCTGTGGGCTGCTCGTGCTCGCACTGCTGATCCGCGCGAACTGGCTCCAGTACGCTCAGAGCGAAGAGCTGAGCAAGCACGACGAGAACCGCAGGGTCTCGATCGAGCGGTACTCGAAGCCGCGCGGCAACATCATCGTCGCAGGCAAACCGATCACGGGCTCGAAGGCCGTGGACGGCACGGACTTCAAGTACAAGCGGACGTTCAAGAACGGTCCGATGTACGCGCCGATCACCGGCTACTCCTCGCAGGTCTTCGGCTCCAGCGCCCTGGAGAACCTGAACGACGAACTGCTCTCCGGCACCGACGACCGGCTGTTCATCCAGAACACCGTCAACATGCTGACGGGCAATGACCGGCGCGCCGGCGATGTGTACACGACCATCGACCCCGATGCCCAGAAGGCCGCCTACCAAGGTCTCCTCGACCTCGACCTGAAGGGCGGCGTCGCGGCGATCGAGCCCTCGACCGGCAAGATCCTCGCCATGGCCTCGACCCCCTCGTACGACCCCTCCGCCTTCGCCGGGATGAGCAACAAGGACGGGGAGGCCTGGAACAAGCTGAACAAGGACAAGTCCAAGCCGCTCAGCAACCGGGCGCTCAAGGAGGTCTACCCGCCGGGTTCGACGTTCAAGGTGCTCACCACCGCGGCCGCCATCGAGGCCGGCATCGTCAAGGACGTCAACGATCCGACGGACACGCCCGATCCGTACACGATGCCGCAGACCAGCAGGCCGCTGGACAACCACTCCCCGAACCTGCAGTGCGGGGACGCCACGGTGAAGTACGCCATGGAGGTCTCCTGCAACACGGTCTTCGCGAAGCTGGCCATCGAGGTCGGCAAGGACAAGATGCGTGAGGTCGCCGAGGGCTTCGGCTTCAACGACCCCGAGGTCGACACCCCGGTCCGCGCCGCCACGTCCGTCTACCCCTCCGAGATCGACGTCCCGCAGACCGGCCTGAGCGGCATCGGCCAGGGCTCGGTGGCCGCGAGCCCGCTGCAGATCGCCATGCTCGCCGCCGGTATCGCCAACGACGGCAAGGTGATGAAGCCGTACATGGTCGACGAACTGCGCGGCCCCGACACCGACGTCATCGCGAAGACCGAGCCGTCCGTGTACGGCGAGCCGATCTCCGCCGAGACCGCCGCCAAGGTCCGCGAGGCCATGGAGTCCACGGCCACGAACGGCTCGGGCCGCCCCGCCCTCATCGACGGCATCACCGTCGGCGCCAAGACGGGCACGGCCCAGCACGGTGTCGACAACAAGCTCCCGCCGTACGCCTGGTTCATCGCCTACGGCGAGAACAGCGACGGCAAGCAGGTCGCGGTCGCGGTCTTCGTCGACCCGGGCCAGGACATCCCCCGCTCGGACATCGCGGGCGGGCGCCTCGGCGGGCCGATTGCGAAGGACGTGATGGCGGCGGTCCTCAAGAAGTAGCCGGAGCCCACGGCATCGGGGGTGCCCACCCGCCCCCCGATACCCTGGCCCGTATGACTTCTCAGCCCTCCCGCCGTCTGATCCTCGCCTCGCAGTCCCCAGCCCGCCTGGGCCAGCTCCGTGACGCGGGGCTTGTGCCCGAGGTGATCGTCAGTGGGGTCGATGAGGACGCGATCAGCGCGCCCACTCCCGGCGAGCTGGCCCGTGTCCTCGCCGAGGCGAAGGCGCGGGTGGTCGCCGCCCGGCCGGAGGCGGCAAACGCGCTGGTCGTCGGTTGTGACTCGGTGCTGGAGCTCGACGGCGAGGCGCTGGGCAAGCCCGCCGACGCCGAGGAGGCCACCGCGCGCTGGAAGGCGATGCGCGGGCGCTCCGGGGTGCTGCAGACCGGTCACTGTGTGATCGACACGGCGACGGGACGGCAGACGTCGGCCACCTGCTCCACCACGGTCCGCTTCGGCGAGCCGACGGACGCCGAGATCGCCGCGTACGTCGCGAGCGGCGAACCCCTCCACGTGGCGGGCGCGTTCACCCTGGACGGCCGCTCGGCGCCGTTCCTCGACGGGATCGACGGCGACCACGGCAACGTCATCGGGATCTCCCTGCCGCTGCTGCGCCGTCTGCTCGCCGAGCTGGGCACGTCGATCGTCGACCTCTGGGCGCCGTCATCGGAGGCGTAGGAGGGTACTCAGGGGCCTGAGACGGCCGGTGGGGCCGCTCAGGGGACTGGAGGCGGCCGGGTGGGCCCTCTCCGCTCGGGGAGGCCGCTCGGCGAGGCCGGTTGCGCGCAGGCCGCCGTTCAGGCGGTCTGTGGTGTTCCGTCGCCGTTCGCCGGGCCCGTCGGTGCCGTCGGTGCCGTGGGAGGGGTCGGCGCCGTGGGAGGGGTCGGCGGTGGTTCCTCGGTGGGGGCGGCCGGCTTCTGCTCGTATGACATGAGGCTGAGCACGAGCAGCCCGAAGAGCACCATCATGAAGGCGAAGGCGCCCCAGCCGACGATACCGACGGTGACCGCGCCGAGGATCGCGTGCAGCACGGCCGCGCTGATCAGCAGGACGCGGGCGAAGCGGCCGTGCGGGCGGCCCCGGATCGCGGAGATCAGGAGGATCAGCGCGCAGGCGCCGAGGTAGAGGAAGATGACGACCGCCAGGACGTACGTGGAGGTCGACATGACATCCGGGTCGAGTCCGTCCAGGGACATCGACTGCGCCTCGGTGACCTTGGCGAGCACCACGTTGACGATCAGCAGGCCCACGGCCTCGATCAGGAGAAGGATCGCGGCCACGACCGCCGCCACTCTGCGCACCACGTGAACCCCTACCCCCACTGCCGCCGCCGCTGCCACCGCCTCGGGTCACCCCTACTACCCCGGGTTACCCCTACGCTTCGTCGGCGAAGGCTACTGGCGGGTAAGGGCCAGGGCAAGGGTTCCGGCCCGGTCAAGAGCGCCCGCAAGGGCCCGGCGCGGCCTCGCGGGCAAAGAATGATTCGGCCGTTCGTAGGGACTCCACAAAGAAACGCGCGGCGGCGCTGGCCGCCGGAACAGAGACCTGCACCACATCCCGCGGTTACCGTGCTGTCAAGAAACCCGGCGTACCTTGGTGCGACAAGGGATTTCGCGAGTGGAGCGGCCCCCGGATCACACTGCGTGTGGGCAAGCTCACCCTTGGGGACGGGTCGTAACGCCGTGTCGGCTGTCCCTAAACTCAGCTTGTTTCAAGGAGGGAGCCATCGTGCGCAAGGTGCTCATCGCCAACCGTGGCGAAATTGCTGTCCGCGTAGCCCGGGCATGCCGGGACGCAGGGATCGCGAGCGTAGCCGTCTACGCCGACCCGGACCGGGACGCTCTGCATGTACGGGCCGCGGATGAAGCGTTCGCCCTTGGTGGTGACACTCCGGCGAGCAGCTACCTGGACATGGAGAAGGTCCTCAAGGCCGCCCGCGAGTCGGGGGCTGACGCCATCCACCCGGGCTACGGATTTCTCTCGGAGAACGCCGAGTTCGCCCAGGCGGTCCTGGACGCGGGCCTGATCTGGATCGGCCCGCCGCCGCAGGCGATCCGCGACCTGGGCGACAAGGTCGCCGCGCGCCACATCGCGCAGCGCGCGGGCGCGCCGCTCGTGGCCGGTACGCCGGACCCGGTGAGCGGCTCCGAGGAGGTCGTGGCCTTCGCCGAGGAGCACGGCCTGCCGATCGCGATCAAGGCCGCCTTCGGTGGCGGCGGCCGCGGCCTGAAGGTGGCCCGCACCCTCGAAGAGGTGCCGGAGCTCTACGACTCGGCCGTACGCGAGGCCGTCGCCGCCTTCGGGCGCGGCGAATGCTTCGTCGAGCGTTACCTGGACAAGCCGCGGCACGTCGAGACCCAGTGCCTGGCCGACCGGCACGGCAACGTGGTCGTCGTCTCGACCCGTGACTGCTCGCTGCAGCGCCGCCACCAGAAGCTCGTCGAGGAGGCACCCGCGCCGTTCCTGACCGAGGCGCAGAACGCCGAGCTGTACGCGGCCTCGAAGGCGATCCTCAAGGAGGCCGGATACGTCGGCGCCGGCACCGTCGAGTTCCTGGTCGGCCTGGACGGCACGATCTCCTTCCTTGAGGTCAACACGCGTCTGCAGGTGGAGCACCCGGTGACCGAGGAGGTCACGGGCATCGACCTGGTGCGCGAGATGTTCCGTATCGCCGACGGCGAGGAACTCGGTTACGGCGACCCGGAGATCCGCGGCCACTCCTTCGAGTTCCGCATCAACGGCGAGGACCCGGGGCGCAACTTCCTTCCGGCGCCCGGCACGGTCTCGCTGTTCGCGCCGCCGACCGGCCCGGGTGTCCGCCTGGACGCCGGTGTCGAGTCCGGCTCGGTCATCGGCCCGGCGTGGGACTCGCTGCTGGCGAAGCTGATCGTCACCGGTGCGAGCCGTGAGCAGGCGCTGCAGCGTGCGGCGCGTGCGCTGGCGGAGTTCAAGGTGGAGGGCATGGCGACGGCCATCCCGTTCCACCGGGCCGTGGTGGTCGACCCCGCCTTCACCGCGGACCCGTTCAAGGTGCACACGCGGTGGATCGAGACGGAGTTCGTCAACGAGATCGCGCCGTTCTCGGTGGCCCCCGAGGCCGCCGAGGACGAGGACGAGGCGGGCCGCGAGACGATCGTCGTCGAGGTCGGCGGCAAGCGGCTCGAGGTCTCCCTGCCGTCCTCGCTGGGCATGACGCTGGCCCGTACGGGCCTCGCGGCGGGCGCCAAGCCGAAGCGGCGCGCGGCGAAGAAGTCCGGCCCTGCCGCCTCCGGTGACACGCTCGCCTCCCCCATGCAGGGAACGATCGTCAAGGTCGCCGTGGAGGAGGGCCAGACGGTCGCCGAGGGCGAGCTGATCGTGGTCCTGGAGGCGATGAAGATGGAGCAGCCCATCAACGCGCACCGGGCCGGGACGGTCAAGGGCCTGGCGGCGGAGGTGGGCGCGTCGCTCACCTCCGGTGCGGTGATCTGCGAGATCAAGGACTGAGTCCGAGCTCGACTCGGATTCGCCTCGATCGCCGGCTGTGCTGTTTCAGCCCGGCCGGCGATCGAGGTCGAGCGCGTTGAAGCGCGACAGCGGGTGCGCTAGGGCGTGTCACGTCCTACCGGCGACGCAGATCCGCCACCCTGGCCCCCTCCCCCGCCCCCGCCAACGCCGAGGCGGGCCGGAGCGCGGGCGCCGTGACGCCTCGCCGTTGCCCGGGCAGCGGCACGTCCCGGCGCGGCTGGCGCCCCGGCGGGACGGGTTCGGCGCCCGGTGGCGATGACCCGGCCACCGCCACCTGGACGCCTTGGTCCGCAAGG
Source organism: Streptomyces lothianensis (assembly GCF_047779955.1). Taxonomy (NCBI): domain Bacteria; kingdom Bacillati; phylum Actinomycetota; class Actinomycetes; order Kitasatosporales; family Streptomycetaceae; genus Streptomyces; species Streptomyces lothianensis. Next base: position 20,281 of record NZ_JBLMKT010000019.1, read on the forward strand.
GCCTGCAACTCCGTGGCGGCCCGCTCGTCGTGCGCGGGCGGCTCGTCCGTCACCAGGTGGGTGATGACATCCGTCGGCACCGTCTGGAACATCGTGTCCGTCCCCAGCTTGGTGTGGTCCGCGAGGACCACCACCTCCGCCGCGGCCTGCACGAGCGCCCGGTCCACCGACGCCGACAGCATGTTGGACGTCGAAAGGCCGCGCTCGGCGGTCAGGCCGCTGCCGGACAGGAACGCACGGGACACCCGCAGCCCTTGCAGTGACTGCTCCGCACCACTGCCCACCAGGGCGTAGTTGGAGCCGCGCAGGGTTCCGCCGGTCATCACCACTTCGACCCGGTTGGCATGGGCGAGCGCCTGTGCCACGAGCAGTGAGTTGGTGACGACCGTCAGGCCGGGTACGCGGGCGAGCCGGCGGGCCAGCTCCTGTGTGGTCGTACCCGCTCCGACCACGATCGCCTCGCCCTCTTCGACGAGTCCGGCGGCGAGGTCGGCGATCGCCGTCTTCTCGGCGGTCGCCAGATGGGATTTCTGGGGGAAGCCGGATTCACGGGTGAATCCGCCGGGGAGGACCGCTCCGCCGTGGCGGCGGTCCAGGAGTCCTTCTGCCTCCAGTGCCCGCACGTCCCGCCGTACGGTCACTTCGGAGGTCTGGACGACGCGGGCGAGCTCACGGAGCGAAACGGCCCCGTTGGCGCGCACCATTTCGAGGATCAATTGGCGACGTTCTGCAGCGAACACGAAACTGACAGTAACCCCAACGTCCGTCTGCTTTCAGCACTTTGCGCCGAATTACAGAAGATGAGCATGTGAGGACGCCCGGAGTGGTATAAGGCCCCAGCCCTCTGGCCTATGCCGGACGACTGGGGCCCAACTCTCCGTAATCGGACGGGAGTCAACGGCCCGTCACCGCTCTGCCTGCGGCAACGGCCTGCGGGGCGGGGCGGGTTCAGACCTCGCCGGTCGCCTTGCGGGTGTGCAGCTGGCGCGCGACCTCCGCGATCGAGCCCGACAGGGAGGGGTAGACCGTGAACGCTTTCGCGATCTGTTCCACCGTCAGGTTGTTGTCGACCGCGATCGAGATGGGGTGGATCAGTTCCGAAGCGCGCGGGGCGACGACCACGCCGCCGACCACGATGCCCGTACCCGGACGGCAGAAGATCTTGACGAAGCCGTCCCGGATGCCCTGCATCTTCGCGCGCGGGTTACGGAGCAGCGGGAGCTTGACGACCCGGGCCTCGATCTTGCCGCCGTCCACGTCGGCCTGGGTGTAGCCGACGGTGGCGATCTCCGGGTCGGTGAAGACGTTCGAGGAGACGGTCTTCAGGTTGAGCGGCGCCACCGCGTCGCCCAGGAAGTGGTACATCGCGATGCGGCCCTGCATGGCCGCGACGGAGGCGAGCGCGAACACGCCGGTCACGTCACCGGCCGCGTACACGCCGGAAGCGGACGTGCGCGAGACCTTGTCGGTCCAGATGTGACCGGACTCCTTCAGCCGGACCCCGGCCTCCTCCAGGCCCATGCCCGCCGTGTTGGGCACGGCGCCGACGGCCATCAGGCAGTGCGTACCGGAGATGACGCGGCCGTCGGCGAGGGTGACCTCGACGCGGTCGCCGACGCGCTTGGCGGAGGCGGCGCGCGAGCGGGCCATGACGTTCATGCCGCGGCGGCGCATGACGTCCTCCAGGACCGCGGCGGCGTCCGGGTCCTCGCCCGGGAGCACGCGGTCGCGGGAGGAGACGAGGGTGACCTTGGAGCCGAGCGCCTGGTAGGCACCGGCGAACTCGGCGCCGGTGACACCGGAACCGACCACGATGAGCTCCTCGGGGAGCTCCTCCAGGTCGTAAACCTGCGTCCAGTTGAGGATGCGCTCGCCGTCGGGCTCGGCGTCGGCGAGCTCGCGCGGGTGGCCGCCGGTGGCGATCAGGATGGCGTCGGCGGTGAGCAGCGTCTCGGTGCCGTCGGCGGCGGTGACGATGACATCGCGGGTGCCGTCGATGCCCTGCGGGCCGCCGAGGCGGCCGCGGCCGCGCATCACCTTGGCGCCGGCGCGCGTGACGGCGGCGGTGATGTCGTGCGACTGGGCGAGCGCGAGGCGCTTCACGCGGCGGTTGACCTTGCTGAGGTCCACGCCGACGACCCGGGCCGGATTCTCCGGATCGGGGGTGCCGTCCTCGACGATGATGCCCAGCTCTTCGTACGAGGAGTCGAAGGTGGTCATCACCTCGGCCGTGGCGATCAGAGTCTTGGACGGCACGCAGTCGGTCAGCACCGACGCCCCGCCCAGGCCGTCGCAGTCCACGACGGTCACCTCCGCGCCGAGTTGAGCCGCCACGAGGGCCGCTTCGTATCCGCCGGGTCCGCCACCGATGATCACGATCCGAGTCACGTACTCCATTGTCCCGCACGACGCGCGTGCTCACGCCCCCGGGGGCTCCGCGTGTGAGGGCGCGCTGCTCGGCCGGGGCGCGAATCGGGGGTGGCACGGAGGGCAGGACGGCGCACGGCCGGGAGATGGACGGCGGGCGCGCGGGTACGGACCGGGTCCCGCGGGCCGTGCCGGTCCGCACGACCGGCGGCCCCCTCTGCCGTACCCTCGGTCCCATGTCGCTCTACGCCGCGTACGCCGGCAATCTCGACCCGCGGCTCATGTCCCGCCGCGCCCCGTATTCGCCGCTGCGTGCCACCGGATGGCTGAACGGCTGGCGCCTGACCTTCGGCGGGGAGCACATGGGATGGGAGGGGGCGCTCGCCACGGTCGTCGAGGCGCCGCGCTCGCAGGTGTTCGTCGCGCTGTACGACGTCGCCCCGATGGACGAGGACTCCATGGACCGCTGGGAGGGTGTCGGGCTCGACATCTACCGGCGGATGCGGGTCAGGGTGCAGACGCTGGAAGGCGAGATGCCGGCGTGGGTGTACGTCCTGAACGGCTACGAGGGCGGCCTGCCCTCGGCCCGCTACCTCGGCGAGATCGCCGACGCGGCGGAGTCGGCCGGCGCGCCGCACGACTACGTCATGGAGCTGCGCAAGCGGCCCTGCTGACCTCGAAGACTTCGCCTTGCGGACCTGCGTCCGCCCACGAGATCCACACCCTGTTGGCGAAACGCACAAGCGTTCTCCGCCACACTTGTACCCCAAGGGTCTACGCGCGTAGGCCGAGAACGGCTACGCTCTTGGGCGTGAACGCTTCGATTACCCCCACCGACCCGTACGCCTCCGCCGACGCCGCAGCCGCCACGCTGCGCGAGCTGACCGGGGCCGAGACCCATGACGTCGCCCTCGTGATGGGCTCGGGGTGGGCCCCCGCCGTGGACGCGCTCGGCACGCCCGAGGCCGAGTTCCCCGTGACCGAGCTGCCCGGCTTCCCGCCGCCGGCCGTCGAGGGCCACGGCGGCAAGATCCGCTCGTACAAGATCGGCGACAAGCGCGCGCTGCTCTTCCTCGGCCGCACCCACTACTACGAGGGCCGTGGCGTCGCGGCCGTCGCGCACGGTGTGCGCACCGCCGTGGCCGCCGGCTGCAAGACGGTCGTCCTGACCAACGGCTGCGGCGGTCTGCGCGAGGGCATGCGCCCCGGCCAGCCCGTCCTGATCGCCGACCACCTGAACCTGACGGCGACCTCGCCGATCGTCGGCGCGAACTTCGTCGATCTGACCGACCTGTACTCGCCGCGCCTGCGCGCGCTGTGCAAGGAGGTCGACCCGACGCTGGAGGAGGGCGTGTACGCCCAGTTCCCCGGCCCGCACTACGAGACGCCGGCCGAGATCCACATGGCCCGCACGATCGGTGCGGACCTGGTGGGCATGTCGACGGTCCTGGAGGCGATCGCCGCCCGCGAGGCGGGCGCGGAGGTGCTCGGCATCTCCCTCGTCACCAACCTGGCGGCGGGCATGACGGGCGAGCCGCTGAACCACGAGGAGGTCCTCCAGGCGGGCCGCGACTCGGCGGCCCGGATGGGCCGCCTCCTCACGCAGGTCCTGTCCCGGATCTGATACCCACGGAGTGAGGGTGCGGCCACCGTGCGGCCTCCGTGCGGCCACCGTGCGCCGCACCCTCCCCCCCGGGGCACCCACCCCGCGTCAGGGCGTGTTTCGAAACACGCCCCAGCCGCCCCTCGCCGCCTCCCCCTGGACCTCCTGCTCCCCGAAAGGCATTCACCGTGTCCGAAGAACTCATCGCTCGTGCGCAGGCCTGGCTCGGCGAGGATCCCGATGCCGAGACCCGGGATGAGCTGGCGAAGCTCATCGAGGCCGGGGATGTGGACGCGCTGGCCGAGCGGTTCGCCGGGACACTGCAGTTCGGGACCGCCGGGCTGCGCGGCGAGCTCGGGGCCGGGCCCATGCGGATGAACCGGAGCGTCGTCATCCGCGCCGCCGCCGGACTCGCCGCGTATCTGAAGGCGAAGGGGCAGGACGGCGGCCTCGTCGTCATCGGTTACGACGCGCGGTACAAGTCCGCGGACTTCGCGCGGGACACCGCCGCCGTCATGACGGGCGCCGGGCTCCGCGCCGCCCTGCTGCCGAAGCCGCTGCCGACGCCCGTCCTCGCGTACGCCATAAGGCATCTGGGCGCCGTGGCCGGTGTCGAGGTGACCGCGAGCCACAACCCGCCGCGCGACAACGGCTACAAGGTCTACCTCGGCGACGGCTCGCAGATCGTGCCGCCCGCCGACGCGGAGATCGCCGCCGAGATCGCCGCCGTCCAGGCGCTCGCCGACGTCCCGCGCCCCGAGAGCGGCTGGGAGACGCTCGGCGACGAGGTCGTCGAGGCGTATCTCGCCCGTACGGACGCGGTCCTGAAGCCCGGCTCGGCCCGCACCGCCCGGACCGTCTACACGCCCATGCACGGCGTCGGCAAGGAGACCCTGCTCGCCGCCTTCGCCCGCGCGGGCTTCCCCGAGCCGGCCGTCGTCGCCGAGCAGGCCGAGCCCGATCCGGACTTCCCGACGGTCGCCTTCCCCAACCCGGAGGAGCCGGGCGCCATGGACCTCGCGTTCGCCGCCGCCGAGCGGGAGCGTCCTGACCTGGTCATCGCCAACGACCCGGACGCCGACCGCTGCGCCGTGGCCGTGCACGACGGCGAGCGCTGGCGGATGCTCCACGGCGACGAGGTCGGTTCGCTGCTCGCCGCCCATCTCGTACGCCGCGGCGTCGAAGGCGTCTTCGCCGAGTCGATCGTCTCCTCCTCCCTCCTCGGGCGGATCGCCGCGAAGGCGGGACTCGGCTACGAGGAGACGCTGACCGGCTTCAAGTGGATCGCCCGCGTCGAGGGCCTGCGCTTCGGCTACGAGGAGGCGCTCGGCTACTGCGTCGACCCCGAGGGCGTACGCGACAAGGACGGCATCACGGCCGCGCTGCTCGTCGCCGAGCTGGCTTCCGAGCTCAAGGCCGAGTCGAAGAGCGGCTCCGCCGCGGGGGGCCGCACCCTCCTCGACCTGCTCGACGAGCTTGCCGTCGAGCACGGCCTGCACGCGACCGACCAGCTCTCGGTACGCGTCGAGGACCTGTCGATCATCGCGGACGCCATGCGCAGGCTGCGCGAGCAGCCGCCGACGGTCCTCGCCGGCCTCGACGTCGTACGCCGCGAGGACCTCGCCGAGGGCACGGAGACCCTGCCGCCCACGGACGGCCTGCGCTACACCCTGGACGGCGCGCGCGTGATCGTCCGCCCGAGCGGCACCGAGCCCAAGCTGAAGTGCTACCTGGAGGTCGTCGTCCCGGTCGACGGGGGCGTGGCGGGTGTGCCCGCGGCCCGCGCCCAGGCCGGGCAGCTGCTCGCCGGGATCAAGCGGGACCTGGCGGCGGCGGCCGGAATCTGAGCCGCCCCACCGGCTCGGCCAAACGAGTGGGCCCCCTCGGTACTTCCCGTACCGAGGGGGCCCACTCGTCTGCGGAGCCTTGAGCGGCGCTCAGCCTGCACAGCTCTCAGTAGGACGACCCGCCCGAGCCCAGCGACCCGGTGGGGTGCCAGACGGTCTTGGTCTCCAGGAAGGCCGTCATGCGGGAGGTGCCGGGGTCCGCGGTCCAGTCCACAGACTGTGGACGCAGGACGCGCTTCAGGTTGTCGGCCGCCGCGACCTCCAGCTCCTTGGCGAGCTGCTCCTCCGCACCCGCGAGGTCGATCGCGTTGACGTCCTGGTGGGCGGCGAGCGGGGTGGCGATCTCCGCCGTGCGGCCGGAGAGGATGTTGACCACGCCGCCGGGGACGTCGGAGGTGGCGAGTACCTCGGCGAGGGAGAGGGCGGGCAGCGGGCGGTCCTCGGAGGCGATGACCACGGCGGTGTTGCCGGTGGCGATCACGGGGGCGAGGACGGAGACCAGGCCCAGGAAGGAGGAATCCTGCGGCGCGAGGACCGTGACCACACCCGTCGGCTCGGGCGAGGACAGGTTGAAGAAGGGGCCCGCGACCGGGTTGCCGCCGCCGGTCACCTGAGCGATCTTGTCGGTCCAGCCCGCGTACCAGACCCAGCGGTCGATCGCCGCGTCCACGACCGCGGCCGCCTTGGCCTTGGACAGGCCCTCGGCGTCGGCGACCTCGCGTACGAACTGCTCGCGACGGCCCTCCAGCATCTCCGCGACCCGGTACAGGATCTGGCCGCGCAGGTACGCCGTGGCGCCCGCCCAGCCGCCGAAGGCCTTGCGCGCGGCGACCACCGCGTCGCGGGCGTCCTTGCGGGAGGACAGCGGGGCGTTGGCCAGCCAGTTGCCCTTTGCGTCGTTCACTTCGTACACCCGGCCGCTCTCGGAACGAGGGAACTTCCCGCCCACGTACAGCTTGTAGGTCTTGAAGACGGACAGCCGCCCGTCAGTGCGCTCAGACATCGAGGTACGCCTCCAGACCGTGCCGGCCGCCCTCGCGGCCGAAGCCCGACTCCTTGTAGCCGCCGAACGGCGAGGTCGGGTCGAACTTGTTGAACGTGTTGGACCAGATCACGCCCGCGCGCAGCTTGTTCGCGACGGCGAGGATGCGCGAGCCCTTCTCGGTCCAGATGCCGGCCGAGAGTCCGTACGGGGTGTTGTTGGCCTTCGCGACGGCCTCGTCGGGCGTACGGAAGGTGAGGACCGACAGCACCGGGCCGAAGATCTCGTCGCGGGCGACGGTGTGGGCCTGGGTGACGCCCGTGAACAGCGTGGGCGCGAACCAGTAGCCGGTGCCCGGCAGCTCGCAGGGCGCGCTCCAGCGCTCGGCGCCCTCCGCCTCGCCGGTCTCGACGAGTGCGGTGATACGGGCGAGCTGCTCCTCGGAGTTGATCGCGCCGATGTCGGTGTTCTTGTCGAGCGGGTCGCCGAGGCGGAGGGTGGTCAGGCGCCGCTTGAGCGAGTCGAGCAGCTCCTCCTGGATGGACTCCTGGACGAGGAGGCGGGAGCCCGCGCAGCAGACCTGGCCCTGGTTGAAGAAGATGCCGCCGACGATGCCCTCGACGGCCTGGTCGATGGGGGCGTCGTCGAAGACGATGTTGGCGCCCTTGCCGCCCAGCTCCAGGGTGAGCTTCTTGTCGGTGCCCGCGAGGGTGCGGGCGATCTCCTTGCCGACGGCCGTGGAGCCGGTGAAGGCGACCTTGTCGACGTCCTGGTGCGCCGTGATGGCGGCGCCCGCGTCCCCGTAGCCCGGGAGGATGTTGACGACACCCTTGGGCAGGCCCGCCTGGCGGCAGATGTCCGCGAAGAAGAGGGCGGAGAGCGGGGTGGTCTCGGCGGGCTTGAGGACGACGGTGTTGCCGGTCGCGAGCGCCGGTGCGATCTTCCACGCGAGCATGAGCAGCGGGAAGTTCCACGGGATGACCTGGCCCGCGACGCCCAGCGGCTTCGGGTCCGGGCCGTAGCCCGCGTGGCCGAGCTTGTCGGCCCAGCCCGCGTAGTAGAAGAAGTGCGCGGCGACCAGCGGCAGGTCCGCGTCGCGGGTCTCCTTGATCGGTTTTCCGTTGTCGAGGGTCTCCAGGACGGCCAGCTCGCGGCTGCGCTCCTGAATGATCCGGGCGATACGGAAGAGGTACTTGCCGCGTTCGGCGCCGGGCAGCGCCGACCACTTCTCGAAGGCCTTGCGGGCGGCCTTCACCGCACGGTCCACGTCCTCGGCGCCCGCGCGGGCGACCTCGGAGAGGACCTCCTCGGTGCTCGGCGAGACGGTCTTGAAGACCCGGCCGTCGGCGGCCTCGGAGAACTCGCCGTCGATGAACAGGCCGTAGGAGGGCGCGATGTCGACGACCGAGCGGGATTCGGGTGCGGGCGCGTACTCGAACGGGTTGGTCTCGGGGGTGGTCATGGGGGTCATCTCGATCAGTCCACCGTCACGTAGTCAGGGCCGGAGTAGCGTCCGGTGGCCAGCTTCTGACGCTGCATGAGCAGGTCGTTGAGGAGGCTGGAGGCGCCGAAGCGGAACCAGTGGTTGTCAAGCCAGTCGGGCCCGGCCGTCTCGTTGACCAGGACCAGGAACTTGATGGCGTCCTTGGTGGTGCGGATGCCGCCCGCGGGCTTCACCCCCACCTGTACCCCGGTCTGCGCCCGGAAGTCGCGCACGGCCTCCAGCATGAGCAGGGTGTTCGCCGGAGTGGCGTTGACGCCGACCTTGCCGGTCGAGGTCTTGATGAAGTCCGCGCCGGCGATCATGCCGAGCCAGGAGGCGCGGCGGATGTTGTCGTACGTGGAGAGTTCGCCGGTCTCGAAGATCACCTTGAGGCGGGCCTCGCCGCAGGCCTCCTTCACGGCACGGATCTCCTCGTACACCTTCATGAAGTCGCCCGCGAGGAAGGCGCCGCGGTCGATCACCATGTCGATCTCGTCGGCGCCCGCGGCGACCGCGTCCTTCGTGTCGGCGAGCTTCACGTCCAGGGCGGCACGGCCCGCCGGGAAGGCGGTGGCGACGGAGGCGACCTTGACGCCCGAGCCGGCGACGGCCTCCTTGGCGGTGGCCACCATGTCCGGGTAGACGCAGACGGCAGCGGTCCTGGGGGTGCCGCGGTCGGTCGGGTCCGGGTTGACGGCCTTGGCGCCGAGCGCGCGGACCTTGCCCGCCGTGTCGGCGCCCTCCAGGGTCGTCAGATCGATCATCGAGATGGCCAGATCGATGGCGTACGCCTTGGCCGTCGTCTTGATGGAACGCGTGCCGAGCGCGGCGGCACGCGCCTCCAGACCGACGGTGTCCACGCCGGGCAGGCCGTGGAGGAAGCGGCGGAGGGTGGCGTCGGAGGAGGTGACGTCGGCGAAGGGGGACTCGGCGGGGGCTGCCTGCTCGGCCAGCGCCTCGGCCTTCGTCTCGCCCTTGGGCGACTTGTCTGACTTGGGGACTGGGGGCATGCTCACGAGGGGAGCATATCTACGCGCGTAGCGGCTTGTGAAGCCCTCCCGGGGGACGAGGTGAAGTCCTCTCGGGGACGAGGTGGGGTGCCGTGGAGGCACTCTCATGGGGGTTGGGTCGCCGTAGGTGGTTCGCCGTGGGTGGTTCGCCTTGGGGCACCTCACGAGCCCCGCCGGTGCCCCCTGGGGCAGAATCGACGGCATGAGCTCCCGCGACGAGTCCGCGCCTTCCCAGGGCCCCTCCGAGAACCGACGCCCCGAGCCGGGCGAGCCCGCGACCCCCGACCGGGTCTACCGGTCGCCGGGCGCGATCGTCGGCGGTGTCCTGCTGCTCGGCCTCGGCATCTGGATGGGCGGGGACGCGCTGTTCCGCGGCTCCGGGATGACGCCCTGGCTGGTGCTCGCGGCAATGATCGCCGTGGTGCCGCTGGTGGTCGCGTTCACGCTGCGGCCCGCGGTGTACGCCAACAACCAGCGGATGCGGGTCCGCAATCCGTTCCGCACGATCGTGCTGCCGTGGGCGGCGGTGGACGCCGTACGGGCCGGGTACTCGTGCGAGGTGCTGTCCGGAAGCGAGAAGTACCAGCTGTGGTCGATCCCCGTGTCGCTGCGGGCCCGCAAGTCGGCGAACCGGGAGCGGGCGAAGGCGGAGGCGGCCCGCGCGAAGGAGAACGGGAACGGGAACGCGGTGGGCCGGGCCTCCGCCGCGCCGCCCAAGGATCACCGCGCCGCGGCCGACCAGGCGGTCGACGACCTGCGCGAGCTCGCCTCGCGGCACGCCCGCGAGGAGGGTGCCCAGGGAGCGGTCGAGGTCCGCTGGGCGTACGAGGTGCTGGTGCCGATGGCGGCGGGGGCGATTCTGCTGGTGGTGCTGGGGGCTGTTGCGTAGCACCCACGGATGGGTGGCCGCCTCGGGGTCTTCGGACCCCCTGTCGCGCTGAACGCGCTCGGCCTCAAACGCCGGCCGGGCTTGAGTGTGGCGTGACCGTCGTGTGAAGTGCGCTGCAAACGGCGTTCCCCGGGGTGAGGCCCGTGCCGGGATGCCTCACACTGGTGTTCCGTGAGTTCCCATCCCGCGATACCTACCCGTGTCGTCCTCCTCTGTGGCCCCTCCGGCGGCGGCAAATCGCGTCTCGCGGCCCGTTCCGGGCTTCCGGTGCTGCGCCTCGACGACTTCTACAAGGAGGCCGGCGATCCGTCCCTGCCGGTCGTGGCGGGCGGTACGGACATCGACTGGGACGCGCCCGCCTCCTGGGACGCCGACACCGCCGTCGCCGCGATCGGCGAGCTCTGCCGTACGGGTCGCACCCGCGTGCCCGTGTACGACATCTCCACCAGCTCCCGCACCGGCGAGGACAGCCTCGACATCGAGCGCACGCCGCTGTTCATCGCCGAGGGCGTCTTCGCGGCCGAGCTGGTCGAGCGCTGCGGTGAGCTGGGGGTCCTCGCGGACGCGCTGTGCCTGCGCGGGCGGCCGTCGACAACGTTCCGGCGGAGGTTCCTGCGGGATCTGAAGGAGGGCCGCAAGTCCGTGCCCTTCCTACTGCGGCGCGGCTGGCGTCTGATGCGGTCGGAGCGGGCGATCGTCGCCCGCCAGGTCGCTCTCGGCGCCCACCCCTGCAACAAGGAGGAGGCTCTGAGCCGCCTCACCGCGGCGGCCGCGGGACGCCGCCCCCGCGCTCGTACGACCGCGTAGGGCGATCGCGTAGGGCGACCCCCTCGTAGGGCGATCGCGTACGGCGACCCCCTCGTAGGGCGATCGCGCAGGGCGCTCACGGGTGGGCAGGGCCCGTACGGCGGCGCAGGAAACAGCACGGGACCGGACAAGACCCCCCGGCCTCTCCGGTCCCGCTGCCTGCTCCCCCACGTCCCCCGTGGGCCCCCGTTCCCCCCGCTCCCCCCCCGTTCCGGCCTCCGCCTCCCCCCGGGAGCGGCGGTCGGAGTCCATGTGTGCGCTCAGGCGACCAGTTCGCCGAAGCACTCCTCCTGGTCCCGCCCGAAGGCGAGGACCTCGTCGTCGCGCAGGCGGCGCAGTGAGCGCCAGATGCTTGACTTCACCGTGCCGACGCTGATGTCGAGGATGTCGGCGATCTCCGGGTCGGTGCGGCCCTCGTAGTAGCGCAGGACCAGCATCGTGCGCTGGAGTTCCGGCAGCCGGGCGAGCGCCTGCCACAGGACGGCGCGCAGTTCGGTGCCGCGCATCGCGTCCGTGTCGCCTGCGGACTCCGGCAGTTCCTCGGTCGGGTACTCGTTCAGCTTGCGGCGGCGCCACGCGCTGATGTGCAGGTTCGTCATGGTGCGGCGGAGGTAGCCCCCGACCGCGGCCTTGTCGGAGATCCGGTCCCAGGCGCGGTACGTGGAGAACAGCGCGCTCTGCAGCAGGTCCTCGGCCTCGAAACGGTCACCGGTGAGGTGGTAGGCGGTGGCGTACAGGGAGGCGCGGCGCTCCTGGACGTAGGCCGTGAACTCGGCCTCCGCCCGGGGCGCCCGCTCCCCCGAGACCTCCCTGTACGCGGCTCCCCCGTCAGCTCCGGTCACGGCCGGTGTCGTATCGACCACGGCCATGAGTCCGGTGTGCTGACGTCCGTTGCCGCGGGAGCACCCCCGCCCTCCCGCGGCAGCGGACTTCTCGCAACCCCCGTTGCCCCCGTTGCCGGACTTCGCGACATCGTGCAGACGCGTGACAACTGCGCTTGAGGTGGTGCCGTGCGACAGTGTGTTCATCTCGCGCCCCCCGTCGTGGAGTCCGTGTGTGTTCCGTGTGGTGAAGATCCTGCCCCGGCACTTCGACGACGGTGTCAGCCGACTGTCACAGACCTGTCACAGGGCGCTGCGCCTTTACGTAGGTCTTATGAGGGTTGAGCACCGGAGCGCCCCAACAGTCGAAACGGGGCGGTGCGATGGGCCAGAATGACCTCCGTGCCTTCCCTGTTGCTGATCGAGGACGACGACGCCATCCGGACGGCCCTGGAGATGTCTCTGACACGCCAGGGTCATCGGGTGGCCACGGCTGCCACCGGTGAGGACGGACTGAAACTGCTCGGCGAGCAGCGGCCCGACCTCATCGTGCTGGATGTGATGCTGCCCGGCATCGACGGCTTCGAGGTCTGCCGACGTATCCGGCGCACGGACCAGTTGCCGATCATCCTGCTCACCGCGCGCAGCGACGACATCGACGTGGTGGTCGGCCTGGAGTCGGGCGCCGACGACTACGTCGTGAAACCCGTGCAGGGCCGGGTGCTCGACGCCCGGATCCGCGCGGTGCTGCGCCGCGGCGAGCGCGAGGCCAATGACGCGGCCACGTTCGGTTCGCTGGTGATCGACCGCGCGGCGATGACGGTCACCAAGAACGGGGAGGACCTGCAGCTCACGCCGACCGAGCTGCGACTGCTCCTCGAACTGAGCCGCAGGCCCGGACAGGCGCTGTCGCGGCAGCAGTTGCTGCGGCTCGTGTGGGAGCACGACTATCTCGGTGACTCGCGGCTCGTGGACGCGTGTGTGCAGCGGCTGCGCGCGAAGGTGGAGGACGTCCCGTCCTCGCCGACGCTGATCCGTACGGTGCGTGGCGTGGGGTACCGCTTGGACACGCCTCAGTGACATCGGATCCACACGGTACGGACGCACAGGATACGGACGCACACGGTACGGATGCCCACAGCACGGTTGCGCACGGTACGGACTCGGCGGCTGCGGACGACGCCCCGCACAGGCCCGGCTGGGGGCGCAGGGCGGCGGCGGTGCTGCGGTTCACGAGTCTGCGGCTGCGGCTCGTCGTGGTCTTCGGGCTTGTCGCGCTGACCGCCGCGGTCTCCGCCTCGGGGATCGCGTACTGGCTCAACCGCGAGGCCCTGCTCACCCGTACCCAGGACGCGGCGCTCAACGACTTCCAGGCGGAGATGCAGACCCGGGCGGCCACGCTGCCGTCCGAGCCGGGGAAGGTCTCGCTGCAGACCGCGGCGAGTCTGATGGCGCGCAGCAGCCAGCAGTACGCGGTGATCCTGATCGCTCAGGGCCCGGACGGGAAACCCGTCACGGCCGTGGCGGCCGAGGGCGACAAGGAGTCGGGGGCCGTCGAGTTCTCGCTCACCGATGTGCCCGAGTCGCTGCAGGAGGCGGTGAACGCCCCGCAGGACACGTCCGGTTCGGGCCCCGAGGCGTACCGGATGTTCTGGCAGCGCACGGAGCTGGACGGGACGCCGTATCTCGTCGGCGGTACGCGGGTCCTGGGCGACGGCCCGACCGGCTACATGCTGAAGTCGCTCGCGCCCGAGCAGAAGGATCTGACCTCGCTCGCCTGGTCGCTGGGGATCGCGACGACGCTCGCCCTGATCGGTGCGGCGCTGCTCGCGCAGGCGGCGGCGACGACGGTGCTCAAGCCCGTGCACCGGCTCGGGGTTGCCGCGCGGCGGCTCGGCGAGGGGAAGCTCGACACGCGGCTGCGGGTGTCCGGGACGGATGAACTCGCGGAACTCTCGCGGACGTTCAACGCGACCGCGGCCTCCCTGGAGAAGAAGGTCGCGGACATGAGCGCGCGGGAGCAGTCGAGCCGGCGTTTCGTCGCGGACATGTCCCATGAGCTGCGTACTCCGCTGACCGCGATCACCGCCGTGACGGAGGTGCTCGAAGAGGAGGAGGACTCGCTCGATCCGATGATCGCCCCTGCCGTACGTCTTGTGGTGAGCGAGACGCGGCGGCTCAACGACCTCGTGGAGAACCTGATGGAGGTCACCCGCTTCGACGCGGGCACCGCGAAGCTCGTCCTCGACGATGTCGATCTCGCGGACCAGATCACGGCGTGCATCGACGCGCGCGCGTGGCTGGACGCGGTGGAACTCGACGCCGAGCGGGGCATCATGGCGCGGCTCGACCCGCGGCGGCTCGATGTGATCCTGGCGAACCTGATCGGCAATGCGCTCAAGCACGGCGGGTCCCCGGTGCGGGTCTCGGTGGGTACGGAGGGCGGCAGCGGTGAGTGCGTGGTGATCTCGGTGCGTGACCACGGGCCCGGCATCCCGGAGGAAGTCCTTCCGCATGTCTTCGACCGCTTCTACAAGGCGAGTGCCTCGCGGCCCCGCTCGGAGGGTTCGGGGCTCGGGCTCTCCATCGCACTGGAGAACGCGCACGCCCACGGCGGCGAGATCACCGCGACGAACTCGCCCGAGGGCGGCGCGGTGTTCACACTGCGACTGCCGCGGAATGGCTCCGGGCTCGTGGAGCGGGTGGAGCAGGTGGAGCGGGATGAGCAGGTGGCGCAGGTGGCGCAGGTGGCGCAGGTCGACTTCGAAGAGGACGGCGGCGGCCGGGAGGCGGGCGGCTCCGCCTCCGGTGAAGGTGCGAAGGGGGCGCGGTGAGGCGGCCGGGCTTCGCGGGGCGTGCGGTGCGGCGGCGGGCGGGGGCGGTGGTGCTCGCGTGCGGGCTCGCGCTGCTCGCCGGCTGCGGGATCCGGTCCACGGCGGTGCCGACCGAGTTCGGTGCGGCCCCCTCGCGGGTGCCGTGCACCGCCTCGGCGCCCGAGATCGCGGCGCACGCGGCCGGTGAGCTGCCCGTGCAGGTGTTCCTGATCTGCGGTTCGCAACTGGTGAGCGTCGAGCGTTCGGTGGAGCCGGCGGACCTGACCTCCCCGGACGACCGGGTCGAGGTGGCCGGGGCCCTGCTCGACGAGCTCGGCCGACAGCTCTCGCAGGCGGAGAAGACGGCCGGTCTGACCTCGGACGTGAGCTCCGGAATCACCGTGGAGGGCGCCCGCGAAGGCGATCCGGCGCAGGCGCTGCGGCTCAGCACACCGCCGTCCCGGCTGACGCCCTTCGCGCTCGCGCAGGTGGTCTGCACCCTGGCGCACGGACTCGGCCCGGGCACGGAGGCCGTGGTGCTCGGCGGGCCGGACCCGGAGGCGGTGCTGCGCTCGTACGCCTGCACGGAGGAGGTACGGGCCCGTCCCGGGGTGGTGCCGGTGCCGACCTCCTCGGCCAACTGAGCAGCTGTTGCCGAACCCCGCTTTGGGCCCGCCCCCGGCACGGGCGCCTCACTGCATCAGGGCCCGCCCGAACCCCGAGGCCAGCGGCATCCGCAGCCCCAGCGGCGGCGGGGCGGCGAAGGCGTCCGCCACCGGGCGGGCGAACGGGTGCCCGAACAGCGCACCGCGTACGAAGTCCACCGCGAGCGCGGCGACCTCCGCCCGGTGCTGCACCATGGCGTGCCCGTCGGAGTGCACCTCGAAGCGGGCCGTGTCCCGGTTGATCTTCTTCGCCCGCTGGGCGAAACGGAAGGACAGTTCGGGGTCCGTCCGCTCGTCGTTCGTCCCGTGTGCGATCAGCACCTGCCGCCCCACCAGTTGCTTCACGGGCTCCGGGGCCAGCGGATCCTCCCCGGCGGGCCGGGGCAGCCAGGGCGCCAGCGCGAGCACCGAGTTGACGGCCGGGTGCCCACCCGCGCGCAGCGCCGCCCGGCCGCCCATGTCGATCCCGGCCAGGCATACGGGAACGTCCCCGTAGCGCCGTACGACCTCGTCCGCGGCCCTCAGCGCATCGGCCGCGAGCCATGCCTCCGTACCGTTCCAGCCGCGGCAGCGGTAGTGCACGAGGTGCGCGACCAGGCCCTCCGCCCGCCCGGCGCGGGCCAGGCGGCGGCCGAGCGCCCGGGCCTGGGCGAGCGCGAGCGGGCGGGCCCGGCGGACCGAGCTCTCCTCGCCGGCCGGGAGCAGCAGCACCACCCCGGCGACCGCGCGGCCCGGTCCTGTCTCCTGCCCGATGGGCCGCCCAAGTCGGGCCTCGCGCACCGGCGTTGATTCCTGCGCCATGGCAGAACAGTCTCAGACTTCGAGGTGTACGGAGCCTGGCCCGGGGGTCAAGGTTGCGTATCGACGGCGGAGGACGGAACGGATGATCCCGACAAGGAGAGTCGGCGGAACCGGCACGGGGAGCGCATGATTTCCGCACGGAGAGCAGCGCTCTACGCGCGTAGGCGTTAGAGTGCCGAAATGACGAGCCAGACCATCCCCGCACCCGCCCCGGACCAGATCCGCCGGGCCCCCAAGGTGCTTCTGCACGACCACCTCGACGGCGGCCTGCGCCCCGGGACCATCATCGAGATCGCCCGCGAGACGGGCTACGAAGGCCTTCCCGAGACCGAGCCGGACAAGCTCGGCATCTGGTTCCGCGAGGCCGCGGACTCCGGTTCGCTGCCGCGCTACCTGGAGACCTTCGCGCACACCTGTGCCGTCATGCAGACCAAGGAGGCGCTCTTCCGGGTCGCCGCCGAGTGCGCCGAGGACCTCGCCGAGGACGGCGTGGTGTACGCGGAGATCCGCTACGCGCCCGAGCAGCATCTGGAGAAGGGCCTCAGCCTCGAAGAGGTCGTCGAGGCGGTCAACGAGGGCTTCCGCGAGGGCGAGCGCCGCGCCCGGGAGAACGGGCACCGCATCCGTGTCGGCGCCCTGCTCACCGCGATGCGACATGCGGCCCGTGCCCTGGAGATCGCGGAGCTCGCGAACCGCTACCGCGATCAGGGCGTGGTCGGCTTCGACATCGCGGGCGCCGAGGCGGGCTTCCCTCCCACCCGTCACCTCGACGCCTTCGAGTACCTCAAGCGCGAGAACAACCACTTCACGATCCACGCCGGCGAGGCCTTCGGCCTGCCCTCCATCTGGCAGGCGCTGCAGTGGTGCGGCGCGGACCGCCTCGGCCACGGCGTGCGGATCATCGACGACATCGAGGTCGCCGACGACGGTTCGGTGAAGCTCGGGCGGCTCGCCTCGTACGTACGGGACAAGCGCATCCCGCTGGAGATGTGCCCCACGTCCAACCTGCAGACGGGCGCCGCCAGCTCCTACGGCGACCACCCCATCGGGCTGCTGCGCCGGCTGCACTTCCGCCTCACGGTGAACACCGACAACCGGCTCATGTCGGGGACGAGCATGAGCGTCGAGTTCGAGCACCTGGTGGACACGTTCGGGTACACGCTGGACGACATGCAGTGGTTCACCGTCAATGCGATGAAATCAGCGTTCATTCCTTTCGATGAACGTCTCGCGATGATCAATGACGTGATCAAGCCGGGCTACGCCGGCCTGAAGTCGGAGTGGCTGTTCCAGCAGACCACCGCGACCAGCGGTTCCGAGGGCTGAACGGGCACACACGCGATACGGAGGGCGGCCGGGACATCACGTCCCGGCCGCTTTTCATTCCGTATGCCCGCGCCGGACGGTGTTTGCGTACGGGCCGAGATGATCGCTACCTTGCGAGACCGCTCGACCACCCCCCGTCGTCACGTCGCGCGACTCCCCGTACGCCCCGTCTGCAAGGAAGATCCACCATGAAGCAGTCTGCCAAGACCCTCGGTGTCACCGTCCTCGGCGCCGCATTCGCCGCGGCGGGCGCGAGCACCGCGTCGGCAGCGCCCGTGCCCGACCCCACCCAGGCCGTCGGCGGCCTCACCCAGGGCCTGCCGGTCGCCCAGGTGGCGCAGAACGTGCCGGGCGCGACGGAGGCGGTGGGCGCCGGGCAGAACGCCCTGTCGACCGGCCTGAACGCCGCGCAGCCGGCCATCGGCCACGCGGCCCCCGCGGCGGGCCTGCTCGGCGGTCTGCCGGTGGGCTGATGCCGGTGGCCGATGGGCCGATGCCGGTGGGCTGACGACGCTCGGTCGCCGCACGGTCGCCGCACACGCGAGAGGGGGCCCGCCCGGAGTCTCCATGCTCCGGGCGGGCGCCCTGCTGTTCGTACGGGCCGGTGTCCGCCTCGTACGGACCGGTGCCCACGTGCCGCCTACCACGCAGGCGCGTCGGTGCCCTTGTGGACCGAGCCCTGCTCGGCGGGCAGCAGCACCCACAGCGCCAGGTAGACGAGGAACTGCGGGCCGGGCAGCAGACACGAGACGAGGAAGATCACACGCATCGTCTTCGCGGAGGTGCCGAAGCGCTTCGCCAGCGCTGCGCACACTCCGCCGATCATCCGTCCATCGCGCGGGCGGGCAAGGGCGGTCATGGGGGGCTCCTTCGCGAACCGTCGGTGAGGCGCCGTTCCCGGTGCCTCGATCTGGTTCAAAGCTACGTTCGCAAAGCGGGCGAAGCGTCCGGCTACGGTGCGATCCCGACCCTGGGAATCGTCGGGGTCGGCCCCTGAGCCACCTCATCCCTGGGCAGGGGCGCACGCGGCGGGAGCCCCTCCTGGCGTCGGATACGGGCCCGTACCGCGGGGACGATCGCGAGATGGGCGATGGCGACGCCCGCGGTGTTGAGCATCAGCGAGTCGATGTCCACGAGTTGGCCCGGTACGGCGGTCTGCAGGAGCTCGATGCCGAGCGAGATCATCGCGCCCGCCGCGACGGTCCGCAGGAACGATCCCAGCACCGAGGCGTGCAGCCTCCCGCCGGCCGCGGGCAGCAGGATGCCGAGCGGCGCGAGCAGCAGCAGCGCCTCGCCGATCCGGCGGGTGGCCTCGGCCGGGCCGAGGGCCAGATCGGCCTTGATCCCGGCGAACGGCTGCAGATTCGCCGCGGTCATCCACGGCACATCCAGCGGGCGCAGGCTCAGCCAGCCGACGAAGGCGAGATGCACGACGAGGAGCACGACCCCTGCCGCCCTCAAACGAAGCCCTTGACGCTGCACGCGAAGCCCTTGACGCTGCACGCCCCCGTAGACGCAGCCGTGCGCCGCGGCGGTTCCACCCTGGTACGGAGCGGCTCCGGCTGTTGCACCTCCCTATTAGAATGTAGTACTTCTTATACATGAGCGAGCAGGTACACAACCGACTGGCCGTCATTCGCGCCGAGCGGAAGGTGTCGCGGCAGCAACTGGCCGAAGCGGTGGGGGTGCACTACCAGACCATCGGCTACATCGAGCGGGGGCAGTACAACCCGAGCCTCGACCTGGCACTGAAGATCGCGAAGTTCTTCGGGCTGCCGGTGGAGGCGCTGTTCTCACTCGAGCCGTTCCGGCCGCTCACGGATGAGATCTACGGGAGGAACAGGCCATGACCACGAACCGGCTGACGCGCTACGACCGCGGCATGCTGCGGCTGATGAACGACCGGCGGGGCCGGGCGCTGTACGCCACGGCCGCCCGGCGGAGGCTGGCCGTCGCCGCGCATCTGGTGCTGACCGCCGCCATCGGCGGGCTCATGGCCTACTCCTACCTCGCGGAGGGGAAACCGTTCTGGGCCCTCGCCGTCATGGCCGTGCTGCTCCTGCCGTGGATGGTGGCCACCGGGACGATCAACGGGGCCACCCGCGGCCTGCTGGAACTGCGCGAGCGGGCGCTGGACGAGCGGCAGTCCGTCGAACGCGCCCGGGTGCAGGCCCGCGCCCACCGGGCGATGACGCTGCTCCTCGGCGCGGCCGCCGCCGGGCTGCTGGCCGCGGGGGCGGCCCGGGGCGAGGCCCCGACGGCGTACGCGGCGCCGGTGCTCATCGCGGTGCTCACCGTGCACTGGCTGATGCCGCTGTGGGTGGCCGGGCTCATGGCACAGGACGAGCCGGGCGAGGACGACGGGCCGGCCGCCTGAGGGGCACGGGCTGCGCGCCCGACCGGGACGGCGGCCGCCCCGTGGGACGGCGGGCCGACCCGTGGGGCGGCGCTCGGGAGGCCGGGGCGTAACCGCCGTGCTATCCCGGAGTTAGGGGAAAGCGAGGGGGGGTACGTCCGCCGGCGGCCGGGGTTCCGGTTCATCGGCCTTTCTGAGTCGAGGTACCACTCGTGACCGCGTCCACCAACGCACTGACCAGCACTCTTGCCATCGACTTCACCCAGGGGCTCAACGACGCCTGGTCGAAAGTCGCCCAGTTCGTACCGAAACTGGTCGGTTTCCTGGTGGTCCTGGCCATCGGCTGGTTCGTCTCCAAGATGATCGCCCGCGTACTGAACCGGGTACTGCGCAAGGCAGGCTCCGAGAAGCTGGCCGAGCGGGCCGGAGCTGCCCAAATGCTGGAGGGCTCGAAGTACGACACGACCGGAATCGTCTGCAAGGTCGTCTACTTCGCCCTGCTGCTGATCACGCTCCAGCTCGCCTTCGGTGTCTTCGGCACCAACCCGGTCTCGACCATGCTGAACGGCATCGTGGCCTGGATCCCGCGCGGCATCGTCGCGATCGTGCTGATCGTGGTGGCGATGGCCGTCGCCAACATCGTCCGCGACATCGTCACCAGCGCCCTGTCCTCGGTCTCGTACGGGAAGACACTCGGCACGGTGGTGTGGGCCGTCATCGTGACCCTGGGCGCCATCGCCGCGCTCGGCCAGGCCGGTATCGCGGTGGCCGTCACGCAGCCGGTGCTCATCGCGGCGCTCGCGGCCGCGGCGGGCATCCTGATCGTCGGTGTCGGCGGCGGGCTCATCATGCCGATGCGCCAGCGCTGGGAGAAGTGGCTGGACAAGGCCGAGGAGGAAACCGCGAAGGCCCGCGGCAACATCGGCGCCTACCAGGCGGGCCGCGAGGACGCGATGGCGAACCAGCCGGCGCAGGAGCGTCAGCGCACCGATCAGTGACTCCGCTCAGTGCCCGGCGGGCCTGCCCTCGCCGAGCAGGTCGTGCCGTCTCACCAGCCAGCTGATGGCGGTGAGGCGGCACACCACGTAGTCGTGCCCCACCGGTTCCCGCCAGCCCGTCTCGTCGAGCGCGTCGAGGAAGCCCAGGGCGTAGTCGGAGAGCAGGTCCGCGTCCGGCGCGGAGGGCTCCAGGGCGGCGCAGGCGGCTTCGAGGCGCTCCCGTATCTCCGCTACGTGCTGGTCCACGGCGGCCGTGAAGGCGGGCTCGAAGGCGAACTCGGCGAAGCGCGTGCCGTACGCCTCGCTGACCCGGGCGAGGGGGGACATTCCTCAAAAATACGGTGGCCGGGGCGGGGCGAGGTAGCGGCGAAGGCGTGCTGTTCATCACCTGGGCTTCCCCGGGCCTCACCCGGACGGGCGTATGCGCGCCGCCGGGGAGTGGCGGCGGATATCCCCTCCCGCCTTCGATTGTCAGTGGGGGCCTGTAGCTTTCGAAGTGCCAGTGTTGAGGCAGGGCTACCGGGGTGAATCCAATGACGGGATCGTCTGATGCGAGCGGTACGGGCCTGAAGGGCGCGGACCCGAGCGGCGCGGCAGGGACCAGGGCGGACCTGGATCTACGGATGGAGAAGCACCGGACCGAGCTGACCGGTTACTGCTACCGGATGCTCGGCTCCGGCTTCGAGGCCGAGGACGCCGTACAGGACACGTTCGTGCGCGCGTGGCGGGCGTACGACAAGTTCGAGGGCCGCTCCTCGCTGCGCTCCTGGCTGTACCGGATCGCGACCAACGTGTGCCTGGACATGCTCAACGCGGGCAACAAGCGGGCGCGCCCGATGGACCTCACCGACCAGGCCCACCAGGCGACCGCGGTGCTCAACGAGCGCTCGGAGATCACCTGGCTGGAGCCGGTTCCCGACGGTCGCGTGCTGCCCTCCTCGGCGGACCCGGCGGAGACGGCGGTGGCGCGCGAGACCGTGCGGCTGGCGTTCGTCGCGGCGCTGCAGCATCTGCCCGCCAAGCAGCGTGCCGTGCTCATCCTGCGCGAGGTGCTCGCCTGGAAGGCGGCCGAGGTGGCCGAGCTGCTCGGCACGTCGGTGGCCTCGGTGAACAGCGCGCTGCAGCGGGCGCGGGCCACGCTCGCGGACACGGGCGGGATCAGGGAGACGGACACCGCCGACCCGCTGGACGATGAACAGCAGAAGCTGCTCGACCGCTATGTGGCGGCCTTCGAGGGGTACGACATGGAGGCGCTGACCTCGCTCCTCCACGAGGACGCGATCATGTCCATGCCCCCGTTCGACCTGTGGCTGTCCGGCCACGAGGACATCGTCAACTGGCACCTGGTGCAGGGCGCGAAGTGCCGCGACGGAAAGCTCGTCGCCACGGTGGCGAACGGGACACCGGCCTTCGGCCAGTACCACCTCGACGAGGACGGTACGTACTCGCCGTGGGCGCTTCAGGTCATCGAGATCACGGACGGAAAGATCTCCGGGCTCAACGCCTTCCTGGACACGAAGCGGTGGTTCCCGATGTTCGGGCTGCCCGATTCGCTGCCCGCGGAGGCCTAGGCCGCAGTGGCGTAGGCGTCGGCGGAGACGGCAGAGGCGTCGGCGGCTCGGGCGGGCCGCCCCCGCCCCCACGTACGCGGTGCGTGGTGGGTTCGTGCCGATAGCGGTGCGTGGTGGGTCCGTACCGATGAGTTTTCGGTGCGGGGGCGGTCATCCCTGCATGACTCGACCCGAGCCCGTGATCGTCCGCCTGGCCGCACCGCTGACCCGCGCGCAGGTGCCGCAGCTGTGCGAGCACCTGCGCGGGCGGCTCGAACTGACCGGCGCGGCGGAAGTGATCGTGGATACGCAGGCGCTGCAGCAGGCGGGCCAGGCGGACTTCGCGGTCATCGACGCGCTGGCCCGCCTGCGCCTCACGGCCCGCCGCGCAGGAGCCGGCACCCGCATCCGCGACCCCGGCCCCGCGCTGATACGACTGCTTCAGCTGACGGGGTTGGCCGAAGTGGTGGGATCGATCGAGCAGCAGAACTGATGCGGCCCCCGCCGGGATCTCCCGGCGGGGGCCGTACTGCGCTCTGTGTGCCGCGCCTATGCGATCCGGTCGAGCACGATCGGGTTCGGCGAGACCTCCGCGCCCGCAGGCGCGATGTCGTACGCGGACGCCAGCGACTGCAGCGCGTACTCGAAACGCTCCGGCGTATCCGTGTGGAGGGTGAGCAGCGGCGCCCCCGCCTCCACCGCGTCGCCGGGCTTGGCGTGGATCTCCACACCGGCCGCCGCCTGGACCGGGTCCTCCTTGCGGGCCCGCCCGGCGCCCAGGCGCCAGGCCGCCACGCCCACGTCGTAGGCGTCGAGCCGCGAGAGCACACCCGAGCTGGGCGCGGTGACGACGTGCTGCTCACGGGACGTGGGCAGCTCCGCGTCCGGATCGCCGCCCTGCGCGGCGATCATCCGCCGCCACACGTCCATCGCCGAACCGTCGGCGAGTGCCTTCGCCGGGTCGGCGTCCTTGATCCCGGCCGCGTCCAGCATCTCGCGGGCGAGCGCGAGGGTCAGCTCGACGACGTCGGAGGGACCGCCGCCCGCGAGCACCTCGACGGATTCGCGCACTTCGAGCGCGTTGCCCGCGGTGAGGCCGAGCGGGGTGGACATGTCGGTGAGCAGGGCGACGGTGCGTACGCCGCTGTCGGTGCCGAGGCCGACCATGGTGGAGGCGAGTTCGCGGGCGTCGTCGATGTTCTTCATGAACGCGCCGGAGCCGACCTTCACGTCGAGGACGAGCGAGCCGGTGCCCTCGGCGATCTTCTTCGACATGATCGACGAGGCGATCAGCGGGATCGCCTCGACCGTGCCGGTGACGTCACGCAGCGCGTAGAGCTTCTTGTCGGCGGGGGCGAGGCCGTCGCCCGCCGCGCAGATCACGGCGCCGGTCGAGTCGAGCACGTCGAGCATCTCCTCGTTGGAGAGCAGGGCGCGCCAGCCGGGGATCGACTCCAGCTTGTCGAGGGTGCCGCCGGTGTGGCCGAGGCCGCGGCCGCTGAGCTGCGGGACGGCGGCACCGCAGGCGGCGACGAGGGGGGCGAGCGGGAGGGTGATCTTGTCGCCGACGCCGCCGGTGGAGTGCTTGTCGGCGGTGGGGCGGCTCAGGCTGTCCCAGCTCATGCGCTCGCCGGAGGCGATCATGGCCGCGGTCCAGCGGGCGATCTCCTGGCGGTTCATGCCGTTGAGGAGGATGGCCATGTTGAGGGCGGCCATCTGGTAGTCGGCGACCTCGCCGCGGGTGTAGGCGTCGATGACCCAGTCGATCTGCTCGGGGCTGAGTTCGCCCCGGTCCCGCTTGGTTCGGATGACGGAGATGGCGTCCATGGGGTCCTTCCGGTCAGTGCAGTTGTTTCTGGGGAGGGCGGGCACTCCCAGGGGGTGGGCCGGCACGCTCGGCGTGCCGGGCCGGAATTACCGCAGGTGGTCCGGCCCGAAGGCCTGCGGCAGCATCGCCGACAGGGGGAGGACCCCCTCGGGGGTCTCCACCAGCAGCTCGGGGCCGCCGAATTCGTACAGGAGCTGGCGGCAGCGGCCGCACGGGACCAGGACGGCCCCCTTGCCGTCCACACACGTGAAGTGCGTGAGGCGGCCGCCCCCGCCCGCGACGAGGGAGGAGACGAGGCCGCATTCCGCGCAGAGGCCGAGCCCGTACGAGGCGTTCTCGACGTTGCAGCCGGTGACCACGCGCCCGTCGGAGGCCTGCGCGGCCGCTCCGACGGGGTACCCGGAGTACGGGGCGTAGGCCCGGGACATCGCATCCCGGGCCGCGTCCCGCAGGGGCTCCCAGTCGAAGGGGGAATCGAAGGGAGCCGCCTGCGCGGACGCCCCCGTCGTCACTTCCCTTGCCCCTTGTAGTACGGCTTGCCGTTCGCCTTCGGCATCCTCAGGCGCTGCGCGGAGAGCGCGAGGACCAGCAGGGTCACGACGTACGGCGTGGCGGAGACGAACTGGCTGGGGACCTCGTCCGTGAGGATGTACCAGACCAGGACGAGCGCCGCGACCGCCGTGGTGATGAGCGCCTGCACGTACTTCTTGCGCCAGATCAGCCAGCCGATCGCGATGACCAGGAGGAAGAACAGGAGCAGCAGGAGCGCGTGCACGTTGGTGCCGCCGCCGCGCAGGTTGAGGCTGTCGGTGTAGCCGAAGAGGCCCGCGCCCATGGCGAGTCCGCCCGGCATCCAGTTACCGAAGATCATCGAGGCGAGACCGATGTAGCCGCGGCCGCCCGTCTGGCCTTCGAGGTAGATGTTCGCGGCGACGATGGACAGGAACGCGCCGCCGAGGCCGGCGAAGGCGCCGGAGATCAGCACGGCCAGGTACTTGTACTTGTACACGTTGACGCCGAGCGATTCGGCCGCGGTCGGGTGCTCACCGCAGGAGCGCAGGCGCAGACCGAAGGACGTGCGCCACAGCACCCACCAGGTGAACGGCACGAGCGCGATCGCGATCAGAGTCAGCGGCGAGAGGTTGGTGACCATGCCGCCGAGCAGGCCCGCGATGTCCGAGACCAGGAACCAGCCCTTCTCGTTCAGCGAGTCGAGCCAGTCGGCCAGGCCCGGGACCGTGAAGGTGCCGAGGGATTCCACCGGCGGGGACTGCTTCGAGGTGCCGCCCTCGACGCCTTCGAAGGCGAACGTGGACATGTAGCGGGTGGCGCCGACCGCGAGGATGTTGATCGCGATACCGGAGACGATGTGGTTGACCTTGAAGGTGACCGTGGCGACCGCGTGGATGAGACCGCCGATGGCGCCGCCGAGGGCGCCGAAGAGGATGCCGGTCCAGGGGCCCCACTGGTAGCCCGCCCAGGCGCCGAACCAGGTGCCGAGGATCATCATGCCTTCGAGGCCGATGTTGATGACGCCCGCGCGCTCGGCCCACAGGCCGCCGAGACCGGCGAGGCCGATCGGCACGGCGAGCCGCAGCGCGGTGGACATCTGGCCGACGGAGGTGATGCCGTCGGCGCCGGTGATCAGCCGGACGATCGAGACCAGGATGAGCAGGCCCGAGATCCCGATCATGATCTTCGGCAGGGAGAGCTTGCGCGTGGCGGGACGCGGCTGCAGCTTCGGCTTGTTGGACTCGGTTGCCGTCGTCATCGGGCAGCCACCTCCTCGGTGTTCTTCGACTTACGGGCTGCCGCGGCAAGCTCTCGGCCGACTCGCTGCTGCTGGCGCTTGAGGCCCCACTGGCGTACGGCCTCGTCGCAGATGACGACCGCGAGGACGATCAGGCCCTTCATGATGACCGTGATCTCCTTGTCGTAATCGTGGAAGTCCAGCTCCGGAGATGCCTTGTCGAGCCAGGCCCACAGGAGCGAGGCCAAGATGATGCCGACCGGGTGGTTGCGACCGAGCAGCGCGATACCGATGGCGGTGAAGCCGAGGCCGGCGGGGAAGGTCAGGCCGAACGTATGCGAGTCGCCGAGAAGCAGTGGTAGGCCGGAGATGCCGGCCAGGCCGCCGGAGATGACCATGGCCATGAAGACCATGCGCTTGGCGTTGACACCGCTGGCCGCGGCCGCGGACTCGGAGGCGCCGGTGGCGCGCAGGTCGAAGCCGAAGCGGGTACGGCCGAGGACCAGCCAGTAAGCGAAGCCGACCAGGACGGCGAGGACAAGCAGCCCGTAGATCTCGCCCCCGGCCACCTCGAAGCCCGGGATCCAGCCGGATTCGGCCATCAGGCCGGTGGTGGAGTTGTTGCCCTGCAGGACACCGAAGTTCTCGGGCAGGGTCAGCCAGGCGATCAGGCTGGTCGCGATGGCGTTCAGCATGATCGTGGCGACGACCTCGGAGACGCCGCGGGTGGTCTTGAGGATGCCCGCGATTCCGGCCCAGAAGGCGCCGGTGAGCATCGCGACCAGGATCAGCAGCGGCACCTGCAGGAAGTTTGGCAGCGCAACATGCGCGCCGACCAGTGCGGTGGTCATCGCGGCGAGGCGGTACTGGCCGTCGACGCCGATGTTGAACAGGTTCATCCGGAAGCCGACCGCGACCGCGATGGCTGCGATGTAGTACATCGTGGCCTGGTTGATGATCAGGACCTGGATGTCGGAGAACGTGGCCTGCTCGAACATGATCGCGTACGGCTCGAACGGGTTCTTGCCCGAGATGAGCAGCACGATCGAGGTCAGCGCCACGGCCACGACCAGCGCCATGGCCGGTCCGGCGAGTGCGAGGAGCACCCGCTCCTTGTCGAACTTCTTCATCAGGCCTCGTCCTCCGGGGCGTCTGCGTCCTGATACGGGGCCTGGGCCCGCTTGGTGAAGGCGTCCGAGGCGGCCGGCTGCCCGGCGTCGGGCGCGGGGATGCGCCCCTCGGCCACGTCGAGGGCGGCCCGCTCGGCGGCGACCTCGGCCTCGTCGACCTCCAGGTGGCCGCTGGCCGCACCCGTCATCGCGGAGCCGAGCTCCTCGGGGGTGATGGTCGCAGGATCGGCGTCGGCGACGAGCTTGCCGCGGTAGATCACGCGCAGCGTGTCGGAGAGGCCGATGAGTTCGTCGAGGTCCGCGGAGATCAGCAGGACGGCGAGTCCTTCGCGGCGTGCCTCGCGGATCTGGTCCCAGATCTGCGCCTGCGCGCCGACGTCCACACCGCGGGTGGGGTGGGCGGCGATCAGGAAGCGCGGCGTGTGGCTCATCTCGCGGCCGACGATCAGCTTCTGCTGGTTGCCGCCGGACAGGGAGCCCGCGGTGACGTCGATGCCGGGGGTGCGGACGTCGTACTCCTCGACGATCCGCGCGGTGTCGGCCTGGGCGGCCTTGATGTCCAGCCAGTGGCCCTTGGCGTTGGGCTTCTCGGTGACGTGGCCGAGGATACGGTTCTCCCACAGCGGGGCCTCCAGGAGGAGGCCGTGGCGGTGGCGGTCCTCGGGGATGTACCCGATGCCGTCCTCGCGGCGCTTGCGGGTGGGCGCGGAGGTGATGTCCTCGCCGAGGAATCGGATGGAGCCGGAGTCAGCGTGCGCGAGGCCGATCAGAGCCTCGATGAGCTCCGTCTGACCGTTGCCCTCGACACCGGCGACACCGAGAACTTCACCCGCGTGGATCGTGAAGCTGATGTGGTCCAGGACACGGCGGCCGCCCCCGCGACTGATC
Organism: Streptomyces lothianensis; assembly: GCF_047779955.1. NCBI lineage: Bacteria > Bacillati > Actinomycetota > Actinomycetes > Kitasatosporales > Streptomycetaceae > Streptomyces > Streptomyces lothianensis. The sequence continues at coordinate 48,195 of NZ_JBLMKT010000019.1, forward strand.
TCGGACATGAGCATGCCCGCGGAGCTTTCCTTGGCGCTCAGTTTGATGCTGCCCTTGTCGACCACCATCAGGTCTCGGACTTCGATGACCGGCTGGTCGGTGACCGTGGACTCCGCCGTCTCCGGCGTCGGCAGCGCGCTGCCGACCATCAGCTCGGCGAGCTGGCGGGGCGTGGTCTCGGAGGGGACGGCCGTGCCGACCGTCGTGCCGCGGCGGATGACGGTGATGTCGTCGGCGACCGCGAGCACCTCGCCCAGCTTGTGCGAGATGAAGATGACCGAGAGGCCTTCGGCCTTGAGCTCGCGGAGGTTGTCGAAGAGCGCGTCGACCTCCTGCGGCACGAGCACGGCGGTCGGCTCGTCGAGGATCAGGGTGCGGGCGCCGCGGTAGAGGACCTTGAGGATCTCCACGCGCTGGCGGTCGGCGACACCGAGGCTCTCGACGAGGACGTCGGGCCGGACTCCGAGCCCGTAGGTCTCGGAGAGTTCCTTGATCTTCTTACGGGCCTGGCTTCCGATGCCGTACAGCTTCTCGCTGCCGAGCACCACGTTCTCCAGGACCGTGAGGTTGTCGGCGAGCATGAAGTGCTGGTGCACCATGCCGATCCCGCGGGCGATGGCGTCGGCGGGGCTGGTCAGGGCGACCTGTTCACCGTTGATCGCGATGGTGCCCTCGTCCGGCTTCTGCATGCCGTACAGGATCTTCATCAGCGTCGACTTGCCCGCGCCGTTCTCGCCGACCAGGGCGTGCACGGTGCCCGTGCGGACGCTGAAGTGGATGTCGTGGTTGGCCACGACACCGGGGAAGCGCTTGGTGATGCCCGCCAGTTCTACGGCAGGCGCCTGGCCGTCGGCCGGAGGGCTGCTGGACGCTTTGATGGCGACTCTCCTCAGGGGGGTGGGGCGTCCTGCGCAACGCCCCTGAATCAAACTTCCAGTTGAGGCCGGAAGGCCGACCGTCGGCGGAACCTGGGCCGACTGCCCTCCGTACGGACCGGAACGGGGTACGGAGATGATGCTCGCCGTACCCCGCTCCCGTCCCGTGTCATGACGCGAACATCGGCATCACGTCATGAACTTCTGGTGTTACGGGGTGGTCTTGACCTTGATCGAACCGTCCTTGATGCCTTCCTCGGCCTTCTTGACGGCCTCCTGCACCTCGGTCATCTCCATGAACGCCGGGTTCGACTCGGCGAGCGCGACACCACCGGACTTCAGGTCGGCGCGGATGACGCCGGACTGCGGGTCGCCGTCCACGACGGACTTGGCGAGGTTGAAGACCGCGTCGGAGACACCCTTGGTGACCGAGGTCAGGATGTAGTCCTTGTACTTGGCCAGGGCCTTCTGGTTGTACTGGTCGGAGTCGACGCCGATGGCCCACTTCTTCTTGCCGGCGGCGGCCTCGATGGTGCCCTGACCGGCGAGACCGGCGGCGTGGTAGATCACGTCGGCCTTGCGGTCGAGCATGCCGTTCGCGGCGGCCTTGCCGAGGTCCGGCTTGGAGAAGCCGTCGAAGTTCGGCGGCTGCGTCAGGTACTGCGACAGGACCTTCACCGACGGGTCGGTGTCCTTGACGCCCTGCTCGAAACCGGCCTGGAACTTCTTGATCAGCGGCGTCTCCACACCACCGACGAAACCGACCGTCTTCGTCTCGGTCGTCTTGGCCGCGGCCACACCGGCGAGGTAGGAACCCTCCTCCTCGGCGAAGACCAGGTCGGCGACGTTGTTCGCCTCGACCGTGGAGTCGTCGACGATGCCGAACGTGGTCTCGGGGAACTTCGCGGCGACGTCCTTGACGGCCGGCGCGTAGGCGAAGCCGACGCCGATCACCGGGTTGTACCCCTGCTTGGCCAGCGAGGTCAGCCGCTGGATCTTGTCCGCGTCGGACTCACCATCGGAGGGCTCGACGTCCTCGCCGCCGATGTTGAGCTCCTTCATGGCGCGCTGCATACCGTCGTAGGCAGCGTCGTTGAAGGACTGGTCACCCTTTCCGCCAATGTCGTAGGCGATCGCCAGGCCCTTCGGCTTGGAGTCGTCAGTGGACGAAGAGGACGAATCGGTGGACTTGCCGCCACAAGCGGCAAGGGAGACGGCGAGCGCGGTGGCAGCAGCGCCTGCAACCGCGAATCGGGACACCCGGTGCATGGGTCGTACTCCTTTGTGCAAGCGCCCGTGTGTGGCGCAGGTTTCGCCGCAGCGTAACGCGCGTAGACTAAACATAGAACCGCTGGGGAACAGCCGTTATCGGTCTGTGCCAGGACTCACACCTTGCACCAATTGTCCCATCTGTCAAAGCACTGCGCCGGACCAGCGGAAACAGCCGGCCCGGCGCGGTGGGGTCACAGATGGATGACGGTGCGTTACGGCGTGTCCTTCACCGTGATCGTGCCGTCCTCGATCGCCTTCCGGGCCTTCTCCACGGCCTCGACGACCTCCGTCATCTCCTTGTAGGCCGGGTTGGAGTCGGACAGGCCCACACCCTCGGCCTTGAGGTCGAAGCGCTGCACGCCGCTCAGGGGCTCGCCCTCGACCACGGACTTGGCGAGCGAGTAGACGGCGCCGCCGACGTCCTTGGTCATCGAGGTGAGGATGTAGTCCTTGTACTCGGCGAGCGCCTTCTGGTTGTACTGGTCGGAGTCGACCCCGATGGCCCACTTCTTCTTCGCGGCGGTCGCCTCGATCGCGCCCTGACCGGCGAGACCGGCGGCGTGGTAGATCACGTCGGCCTTGCGGTCGAGCATGCCGTTCGCGGCGGCCTTGCCGAGGTCCGGCTTGGAGAAGCCGTCGAAGTTCGGCGGCTGCGTCAGGTACTGCGACAGGACCTTCACCGACGGGTCGGTGTCCTTGACGCCCTGCTCGAAGCCCGCCTGGAACTTCTTGATCAGCGGCGTCTCCACACCACCGACGAAACCGACCGTCTTGGACTCGGTGGCCTTGGCGGCCGCGACGCCCGCGAGGTAGGAGCCCTGCTCCTCCGAGAAGATGAGGTCGGCGACGTTCTTCGCCTCGACGGTCCCGTCGTCGACGATGCCGAACGTGATGTCGGGGAACTTCGCGGCGACGTCCTTGACGGCCGGCGCGTAGGCGAAGCCGACGCCGATCACCGGGTTGTACCCCTGCTTGGCCAGCGAGGTCAGCCGCTGGATCTTGTCCGCGTCGGACTCACCATCGGAGGGCTCGACGTCGATGCCGTCGATGCCGAACTCCTTCTGGGCCTTCGCGAAACCGGTGTACGCGGCGTCGTTGAACGACTGGTCGCCGCGGCCGCCGATGTCGTACGCGAGGCCGATGCCCTTGCCCTTGTAGTCGCTGGAGGCCGTCTTGTCGCTGCCCTTGTCCGTGGGCGTGTCGCTCTCCGTACTGGTCTTGCCGCAGGCACTCGCCGCGAGGGCCAGGGCGGAGACCGCCACGGCCACGCTGGAGAGCCTCGATATCCGCCGTATACGCCGCTTCTGCCGCACGTGAAGCACCCCTTATTGTCCCCAACACGCCGTCGCCGGCGCCCCATTCGGTGCGGTGACCGCACCGGTTTCGGCGCACAGTAACGCGCGTAGAGGGGGCGGGGAACGGGAGTCCGGGTTCCCGTTATCGAACCGTGGCAGGGGGAGGGCCCTCCGGGCGGCGTGGGAGGGCGAGCGCCACGGCCCCGCTTACGGCGGCTGCGGTCAGCCCGGCGCGTCCAGCAGGGCCGCAGCCGTGAACAGCTCGACGCCCGCCTTGATCGCCGACTCGTCCACGTCGAAGTCGCCCTGGTGCAGGTCGCAGGCGGACCTGTCCCCCGGGCGGCGGACACCGAGGCGGGCCATCGCGCCCGGCACGTGCTCCAGATACCAGGAGAAGTCCTCGCCGCCGAGGCTCTGCTCGGTGCCCTCGACCGACAGCGGCCCGCGCCGCGCCGTCATCGCGTCCCGCAGCAGCTCGGTGACCTGCGGATCGTTGACGACCGGGGGCACCCCCCGCACGTAGTTGATCACCGACTTGGCGCGGTGCAGATCGGCGATCTCCTGCACGGCCGCGTGCACCAGATCCGGCGCCGAGCGCCAGGCCGCGAGGTCCAGACACCGCACGGTCCCGGAGAGTTCCGCGTGCTGCGGGATCACATTGCAGGCGTGCCCGGCCTCGATCCGCCCCCAGGTGACCGCGAGCCCGGCCCGCGCGTCGGCCCGGCGCGCGACGAGCGCGGGCACGTCGGTGGCGACGCGGGCGGCCGCCGTCACCAGGTCGGTGGTCAGGTGCGGACGGGCCGTGTGCCCGCCCGCCCCGTCCAGGGCGACCTCGAGGCGGTCGCAGGCCGAGGTGATCGCCCCGGCACGCAGCCCGATCCTCCCCGCGTCGACCTTGGGATCGCAGTGCACCGCGATGATCTTCCCGACCCCGTCGAGCACCCCGGAGTCGATGGCGTCCGTCGCTCCCCCGGGCAGCACCTCCTCCGCCGGCTGGAACAGCAGCCGCACGGCACGGGGCAGCCGCCCCTGGCGGTGCAGCTCCGCGAGCACCAGACCCGCGCCGAGCACCGTCGTGGTGTGCACGTCGTGCCCGCAGGCGTGCGCGCGGTCCGGGACCGTGGAGCGGTACGGGGCGTCGGTCTTCGTGTCCGGGATCGGCAGCGCGTCGATGTCCGCACGGATGGCGAGCATGGGGCGCAGGCCGTCCCGGTCGCCGATATCGCATACGAGCCCCGTCCCCGTGTCGAGCACCCGGGGCACGAGCCCCGCCTGCTCCAGCCGCTGCTTCAGCGCCGCCGTGGTGCGGAACTCCTGATGGCCCAGCTCAGGGTGCATGTGCAGATCGCGCCGGAAGGCCACGAGCTCGGCGCGCAGCCCCTCGGGGAGCGCGCCGGGCAGACTTGCCGCGACGGCGGAATCACCCTCTGGGGTGTCGGTCGTAGGGGACATCACTTGGTTCACCCTCGCAAGCGTAAGGCGATGCAAGGGGCAACTGAGCCTCGATCAACAAAAGTTCAGCCAGATTGACGTAAGAAATTCGGCTGGGTCGCGCATGGGGATTCGCACAGAAGGGTATGACTGTTCGTTTGCGTACGGATGCACTGGGTGAGATCACCTGGTGGTGGGGGTGGGGCGGGCGGGATCCGTGCGGTGGCGGGGTGCGGTGGTGGGGGTGGCCAGGGGGTGATCCGGCCGGGATGCCGGGCCGGGCCCCGTGCAGGAGGATTGCACCGGAGGTGGGACAGTGACCGGTCGCCGACCCCCGGGCGGTACGGCCCGGCTCCTCGCCGTGTGCGCGCTCCTTGCACTCGCGGCCGCGGTCGTGGTGCTGTGCGTGGGCTTCGTCGACACGGGGGCACTGGCCCTCGTCATCGGGGTCGCCGGGCTCGTCCTGTCGGCGGTGGGCCTGTGGTGGCTGCTGTCGATGCGCGGCCTGCTGCGCGCGCTCGGCGCGCTGCTCGCCCTCGGCGCGCCCGTCGCGGTCCTCGTCCACTACATCCGGCACGACGTCTGGGTCTGGGCCCTGTGCGCCCTCCTCCTCTACGGCGTGGCCCTGGTCTGCGGCCGGGCGGCGATGCGCGCGCACGGAAAGTCCTACGTGCTGCGCGGCACGACCGGCACGCCGCCGCAACACCCCTTCCTGATCATGAACCCGCGTTCCGGCGGCGGGAAGGTCGCCCGCTTCGGCCTCGTCGAGAAGGCCGAACGGCTGGGCGCGAAGGTGCACTTGCTCGACACAAGTGGTGATGATCCCACCGACGTGGCGGCGCTGGCGCGCGAGGCGGTCGCGGACGGCGCCGACCTGCTCGGGGTGGCGGGCGGCGACGGGACACAAGCACTGGTCGCCGGAGTCGCCGCCGAACACGGGCTGCCGCTGCTCGTGATCTCCGCGGGCACCCGCAACCACTTCGCCATGGACCTCGGCCTCGACCGCACCGACCCGTCCCACTGCCTCGACGCACTGACCGACGGCGAGGAACTCCGCGTCGACCTGGGCATGGTGAACGGGCGCCCCTTCGTCAACACCGTCTCCTTCGGGGCGTACGCGGACATCGTGCAGCGCCCCGAATACCGCGACGCGAAGACGGAAACCGCGCTCGCCCTGCTCCCCGACCTGCTCGGCACGGAGGGCAGGCGCCTGTCGGCCCGGGCCGGGGAGAAGGAGTACCCCGCACAGCAGGCAGTCCTCGTCACCAACAACCCCTACGCCACGCCCGATCCGCTCGCCGCGGGCCTTCGGCCGCGCCTGGACCGCGGCAAGCTGGGGGTGATCGCCCTGTGCATCGAGGGCGCGGCCCAGGCCGCCCACCTGGCCGTACGGGGTGAACGCGCGCGCGGTGTCGGCTTCGCGGCGGTCCGCAGGGTGGAGGTGACGGCCCCGGAGGAAACCATCCCGGTCGCGGTGGACGGCGAGGCGCTGACGTTCACGACGCCGGTCGTCTGCACCGTACGCCGCCGCGCCCTGCGCGTCCTGGTGCCCCGCACCAGACCGGGCACGGTGGCGCCGCGTTCACCGCTCAACTGGCGCTGGATCACGGCACTCGCCCTGGGGCGTACGCGGTGAGCGCGGCGCGGAAGGCGGGCGCGGCGGGCGCGGCGGGTGCGGCGGGTGCGGCGGTGCTGCGGGATCTGCACGCCGTCGACCACGCCGTGTACGCGGCGGTCGCCACCACCGCGACACCGGCCCTGGACAGCATGCTCCGGCGGCTGTCCCGGGCCGCGGACCACTCCAAGATCTCCCTCGGCATCGCCGCCGCGCTCGCCGTCTTCCCCGGCCGCCCGCGCCGGGCGGCCTGTACGGGGATGGCGGCGGTCGCGGTGGCCTCCGCGTCGACGAACCTGTTCGCCAAGAAGCTGGTCCGCCGGCGACGCCCCGACCGCGAGGCGGCCGGGGTGCCACCGGCACGCCACGTCCCGACGCCGGCCTCTGCCTCGTTCCCGTCGGGCCACACCGCCTCGGCGGTCGCCTTCGCCCTCGGCGCGGGCGCGGTGCTCCCGGCGGCGGCCGGCCCGCTGTGGATCCTCGCCAGCGCCGTCGCGTACTCCCGCATCCACACGGGCGTGCACTACCCCGGCGACGTGACCGCGGGCGCGGCCCTCGGCGTCGCGAGCGCGGTCACGGCGCTGGCGGCGGGGGAGGTGCGGCGGGTGGCGGCTCCAGGGGGCTAGGTGAGATCCCCGCTGTGGAGCGAGGCGAGGAACGCGGTCCAGGCGGTGGAGGTGAAGGGGATGGCGGGGCCGGTGGGGTTCTTGCTGTCGCGGACGGGGATGCGGGTGCCCGGGTGGGCGTCGTTCACTTCGAGGCAGGCGTCACTGTCGCCTCCGCTGTAGCTGGACTTGCGCCACGCCGGAGCCAGGCGGGCCTCGCTGACTTCAAGGCAGTCACCGCTCTCGCCGCCGCTGTAACTCGACTTGCGCCACCCGGGCACAACAGAGGCGTCCGGGATACACACGTACTCACTGCTTCGATGCATGCTCGTAGTCCTCCGCAACGGACCGGATCAGGGCCAGGGACGCTTGGTGCGAGAGCGCGTCTCCCAAGGCGTGATCGTATGCCGCCTGACATTCCCGTACCACGGACGGGGTTTCGAGCACTCTTCCGGTCTTCAGGCCCTCCACGTACGCGACCGGCGGAAGCTCCTCGAACCACATCAGCGAGACGACCCCCTCCATCAGAGCATGGAAGCCCACGGAAAACGGCAGGACGTGTACCCGAATGCGTCGGCTCTCACCCAACGCGGCAATGTGACAGAGCTGTTCGCACATCACGGCCGGACCGCCGATCGGGCGCCGTAACACCGCCTCGTCAAGCAGCACCCAGAGCACCGGACTGTTGAAGTCATCCAGAATCCGACCTCGCTCCAGACGTGTGACAAGGAGCTTGTCACGTTCCTCGGCTGCCTTCGCCGGGAAGCCCGAGCCGAGAACTTCCTTCGCGTACACCTCCGTCTGAAGCACGCCGGGCACGAGCTTGGGGCCGTACACCCTGATGACCTCGGCCTGCCGCTCAAGCTCCAACGCCTCCGCGAAGTGCTCGGCGACCCGCCCCTCCCCCAACGCGGGCAGGAACCGGACCAGCACCCCACCCGCCCCCAGCACCCCATCCAACCTGCGCGCATCCTCGACATCCGGCCGCCGCCGCCCGGCCTCGATGTGGGCGATGTGCGTGCGGGACATGACCGCCCACACACTCAGTTCCTCCTGCGAGAGCCCGGCCCGTTCGCGCCATCGCCGCAGCTCCCTGCCGTACTCCTGACGCGACTGCGGGCTGTCCTGAATGGCCATGGCCGACTCAACTCCCGGATGTGCGGATGCCGTTGTCACACCCAAACCACTACCGAGCGTAGGCCGCACCACCGCACTGCGTGAGCGAAACCACGCACACAGAGCGAGAGGCGGGCAACCGCGATGCATCACGTAGGCGCGTACGTCGCGCACACCGGGACGGACGTGTACGGGCCCGGGAAGGTCATCGGCGTGGACGGCGAGTGGCGCCGCGTGCGCTTCGTCCACTTCGTCGCGAGCATCGCCGCGCGCGATCTGCGGGCGGCCTCCAAGGAGGAGCGGGCCGAGATCCGCGCATGGCTGCGCCTCAAGGCCGCGCGGTACGGCGGCAGTTGGTGACAGCTCGGACCACCTTGACCGATTACTCGAAGTAGCCGCCCGTGTACGGAAATTGCTGTACGGTGATCGCAAATCGGCCCCCGTGCTGGCGCCAACCAGCGGCGAGGGCCTTCACCTCGAGTGCTGAAGAGGAGCACCCGAAATGCTTCGTCATGCTATCCCGCCTGCCCGCTTCTTCACGCAGGTCCCGAACGAAATCCTCCGCCATCCGCGTCTGTCCTCGGACGCGGTACGCCTGCTGACCTGGCAGCTCTCCCTCCCCGAAGGCGACAACGCGCCGCTGTCGAAAACCGCCGACCAGGCGGGGGTCAAGCGCGGCGCCTTCGCCCGCGCCAAGGAGCAGCTGAAGGCGGAGGGCTACCTGCACGAGTGGCGCGAGCAGTGCGGGCGCGGCCGCTGGGCCACGCGCCAGCTCGTCTCCAACGTGCCGCTGAGCGCGGCGGAGGCGGCGACGGTACGGGACGGGGGCGGCGGCACCGTACTCCCGGACGCACCCGCCGCACCCGACGCACCGGATGCGCCTGCCGAGCCGTGTGCACCGAGCGCCCCGGACGCACCGACTGCTCCCCCACCGGCCGTCGGTGAACCGACTCCTCGGGCCGTCGGCGGTCATCCAAGCGAATATCTCCTGGAGAACACCTCCAACCCTCCAGCCGCTGCCGCCACCGAGGCGGCCAGCGAGGCAGCCCGGGAGGCGGCCAGCGCTGCCACAGCCCCAGCCGCCGACCTGATCGGCGCCTTACGCGAACTGGACGGCCGCCTCCGCATCCCCCGCGCCATGACCGCCGAACTCACCGCCCACGTGGATGCCTGGCTCGCGGCCGGGCACACCCTCGCCGACGTACGCGAGCACATCGCGTACGGCCTGCCCTCCCCCGGCCGCCCGGTCTTCCGCCCCGGCGGCCTCCTGCGCTACCTCCTGAAGGACGTGCCGCCCGTCCGCGCACACGAGGAACCACGCGTGGCGGCCATGCGCGAGTGCACGGGCGAAACCCACCTCCACCCGCGCCTGTTCCGCCCCGTCACCACCGAAGCCCTCTGCCCCGACTGCCGCACGGCCCAGGCGGCCGACTCCCCGGCCCGTACCACCGCCGTACGCGGAGCCGCCTCCGTCCGCGCGGCTCTTAGGGGCTGCTGATGCGAGACGACCCGGCTCGGTTCAGCTCGGGTTCGACCAGTGGTCGACGTCGGGGTCGGAAGGGTCGCGGTGCACGGGCTTCTGGGTGCCCAAGGCGACCCAGGCCAGATAGACGGCCACGCACAGCGCCAGCAATCCGACCGGAATCAGTATCGCGATCAGCCATGTGGGCATGGATCCCCCGGTTCTGGGTTGGGAGCGGCCCGCTTGCCGTCCCGGCCCTCGCCGGGCGCCCTGCGATGCGCCTGGCGGGGCGAATCCGAACCGGCTTGCCGTCAGGCGTGGTTGAGGGCTTGGTTGAGGGTGATGCCGTGCTGGGTGCGCAGACGCCGGAGTTCCCAGTAGGACAACAGGGTGCCGGTCAGCGGCGGGACGATCAGGAACAGGACGCGCAGCGCCGTCGGCACTCCGGCCATGGGCGGGTCGAACAGTTGAATGAAGAAGATCCCCCACACCAGGAACGGTGAGATCAGCGGCGGCAGCACCTCGTGCACGTCGGCCACCCGGAAGACGGACACGACCGAGAAGAAGGCGCCCACGAGGAGGAACAGGTTGGCGACGGCGAACACCGGGAGCAGTACGAGTATCCCGATCAGCATGGGCACCAGGTCCCAGTCCGGAAGCGCGAGCCCGATGGCCGGACAGACCCGGAACGCCACAAGGTAGGCGGCCACCATGACCCCTACCGCCATCAGCGGGCTGCCGATCCTGCTGAGATAGAGATCCCGGCCGGCCCCTCGGGCCGCGGCGACGAAGGCGATGAGCACGAGCGGCACGGCGAACACCAGGATGGACACGCTCAGTGTCAGTTCACCGATCTTCTCCCGCATGGCCTCGTCCGAGTCCCAGTAGGCGAAGGTGACCCAGACGATGGCCCCCACGCCGACGAGTGATCGGGCGATCTGGAGTGCTTCGATCGTCTCGTCCACGACCCGGTCGGGGCGTGACGGCTTGAAGACCGCTCGCGCCGTCCGTACGACGTCGCCTACCCACGCTGCGTCACCGATGGCCACCGCCCCCTTGGGTTTGCCGAATACCGACGATCGTAAGGGAGTTGGCGAACCCTTCCTCGTGCTTGTTACGGAGCTGGGACGGGCCGGCAGGTCCGCACCGCCTCCGCTCTCGTGACGCGCCTACGGCGTGAAGGGGAGGCGGCGGGCGTGGCGGGCCGTGCCTGTGACGGTGGAGAGGAAGCCCTGGGCGCGCGGGGAGGCGTGGGTGGTGAGCCAGGCCGGGTCGATGTCGCAGACCGCGATCTCCACGCCGGTGCCCGCCAGGGCGAGGGGGAGGGTGTGGACGACGGTGGAGGGGAAGCTGAGGATGCGGCGTCCGGTCGGACCTCTGCGGGCGATGAGTTCGAGGGGGAGGTCGGGGCGGACGACTTCCAGGTTCGTGGCGGCGGCGAGGCGGTGGAGTTTCTCGGCGGACTCGCGGCGGTGGGCGAAGTAGCGGGTGGCGCCGTGGGCAGCGGCGAGGGCGCGGACCGCTTCGAGGTAGCGGTCGGGGTCGACGACCCCGGTTTCGACGAGTGAGGTGCCGACCAGGTCGGCACCTTTGGTGATCCGGGGCGGCCCGAAGCGGGTCCGGGTCCAGGAGAAGTCGTTGTGGATGAGCGCGATGCCCTCGGGCGCCGACATCGGCATGGAGGTGAAGACGGAGACCGTACGGGAGGGGGTGGGGGTCAGTCGGCGGCGGGCGGAGGAGGAGACGGGGGCGAAGAGGAGGTCACGGGGGCCCGGGCGGCCGCCGCGACGGTGCCAGCGGACCAGGCGTTCGCCGGCGGCGAGCTGGTTGATGAACTCCATGGTCGCGGTGCCGTCGTCGACCACGACGAAGGAGCGCGCCTCGCGGGTCAGGGTGAGGAGCAATTGTACGTAGCGGGAGAAGGGGTCGCCGATGACGATGCGGTGGGCCCCGCGCAGGAGCGGTCTGAGGCCGCCGATGGTGCGGAAGGGGGCGCTGGTTCCGCCGCGTGCCTCCTCCCAGCGGACCGTGTGCCCTTCCTGGCGGGCGAGTTCGGACACGCGGCGGAGCTGGCCGCGGGTCATGGGGTCCTTCGGGGAGAGTACGACGATCGTCGTGGCGGACGAACGGCGCGCGGAGGGCTCCGCGCGCGCGCCGTACTCGCCGGGCCCGGTGGCCCGGGCGTGCGCCCATTCCAGGACGTTGAGCAGTTGCACCGGGCTTTCGACGAAAGCCAGGGTTTCGGCGCGGGCCGGGTCCGCCGCATCCGTGGAGGATGCGGCGGACCCGCGTGTGGACGTCATCACGTCACCGTCGTCAAAGGGCGTCGGCGCGCTCAGACCGCGACCGGCTCGCGGTCGTCGGCCTCGGCGACGACGCCCGCGACCCGGCGCAGCTTCTTCATCGGGCCGAGCTCGGACTCGTAGACCTTCTTGACGCCGTCGCCGAGCGAGGCCTCGATGGTGCGGATGTCGCGGACGAGGCGGGTGAGGCCCTGCGGTTCGACGGAGGCGGCCTGGTCGGAGCCCCACATCGCGCGGTCGAGGGTGATGTGGCGCTCGACGAACGTGGCGCCGAGAGCGACGGCGGCGAGGGTGGTCTGCAGGCCGGTCTCGTGGCCGGAGTAGCCGATCGGGACGTTCGGGTACTCGGCCTGGAGGGTGTTGATCACGCGGAGGTTGAGCTCCTCGGCCTGCGCCGGGTACGTCGAAGTGGCGTGACAGAGCAGGATGTTGTCCGAGCCGAGGACCTCGACCGCGTGGCGGATCTGGCGCGGGGTGGACATGCCCGTGGAGAGGATGATCGTGCGGCCGGTGGCGCGCAGGGCGCGCAGGAGTTCGTCGTCGGTGAGGGAGGCCGAGGCGACCTTGTGGGCGGGGAGGTCGAACTTCTCCAGGAAGGCGACGGCCTCGGTGTCCCACGGCGACGCGAACCAGTCGATGCCGCGCTTCTTGCAGTGCTCGTCGATCGCGCGGTACTCGTCCTCGCCGAACTCGACGCGGTGGCGGTAGTCGATGTACGTCATCCGGCCCCAGGGGGTGTCGCGCTCGATGTCCCACTGGTCGCGCGGGGTGCAGATCTCCGGGGTGCGCTTCTGGAACTTGACCGCGTCGCAGCCGGCTTCGGCGGCCGCGTCGATCAGCTTGTACGCGTTGTCCAGGTCACCGTTGTGGTTGATGCCGATCTCGCCGGTGACGTAGACGGGGCGGCCGGGGCCCGCGGTCTTCTTGCCGAGGGTGCGGAGGCGGGAGGTGCTGGTCATGGTGGGGAGTTCCTAACTGGGCGATGAGGATGAGGGAGGCAAGTGGGTTGTGCGGTGGGGTGGGGTGGGTTACGGGGTGAGGTGAGGCCGGTTACGAGGTGAGGTCGGCCGTGGTGGCCGGGTGCTCGGGTCGGAGCTCCGGTCCCAGGAGCCACGTGGCGATCTCGCGGATCGCGCCGTCGCCCCCGTCCCGGGTGGTCAGCGCGCGGGCGGCGGCTCGTACGGTGTCGTGCGCGCTCGCGACCGCCACGGGCCAGCCGACGAGGCTGAAGCAGGGCAGGTCGTTGACGTCGTTGCCGACGTAGAGCACGCGCTCGGGCGCGATGCCCTGTTCCTCGCACCACTGCTTGAGGGCGAGGTCCTTGCGGTCGATGCCGTGCAGCACGGGCAGCTTGAGCTTGCGGGCGCGCGCGGCGACGACGGGGTTCTGTTCCGTGGAGAGGATCAGGAGCGGCAGGCCCGCATTGCGCAGGGCCGCGATACCGAGCCCGTCGCCCCGGTGCACGGTGACGAACTCCCTGCCGTCGGCATCGATCAGCACCCGGTCGTCGGTCTGGGTGCCGTCGAAGTCGAGGACCACGGCGTCCACGTCCGCGCGGGTCGGCAGGGTGCTGGTGCGGGTGGTGGTGCGGGTGGTGTCGAGGAGCGGGGCGAGGGCGCGGGCGCGGGCCAGGTCGTGCGGGTCGTCGATCTCCAGGACCCGGGCGGGGTCGGTGGCGATGAGGTCCGTACGGCCGAAGAAGCGGTGACCGGCGGCGCGGAAGCCGTCGGCGCGCATCGCGTAGACCGCGCCGGTCTCCAGGTGGTCCTGGGGGCGGTCCTGGCGGCGGGGGCGGAAGGCGGCGTCGTGGTTGACGCCGTGGCCGCCGGGGCCGCCAGGGCCGCCGGAGCCGCCAGGACCGCCGGGGCCGCGGGTGTCCTCGGAGTCCGCCGCGTCCCGCCACACGAAGCCGTGGAACGGCGCCACCGTCAGCGCGCTGTCCGCGCCCGCCTCGATGACCGCGGCGGCCGTACGGTCCACGTCCTCGCGGAGGATGAACGGGCTGGTGCACTGCACGAGCAGCACCACGTCGACGCCCGCGCCGTGCAGCGCCTCGTGCGCGTCGAGGGCGTGCAGCACGGCGGACTCGGAGGTCGCGGTGTCGCCGGCGATGGCGGCCGGGCGGCGTACGACCTCGGCGCCCGCGGCGCGGGCCGCGGCGGCGATGGCCTCGTCGTCCGTGGAGACCACCACGTCGGTCACCTGCCGCGCGGCCAGGCAGGCCCGTACGGCGCGGACGACGAGCGGGACGCCGCCGACCGGGGCGAGGTTCTTCGCGGGCACGCCCTTGGATCCGCCGCGCGCGGGGATCACGGCGAGGACCCTGCGTACGGACTTGGCGTCGCGCACCGCGGATCGGGTGGTCATCAAGCTGTCTCCTGAGGTGTGCGGGCGGCCGGTCACAGCTCCCCCATCCGCCGGATGACGGGTGCCACGCGCTGCACCCCTTGCCGGTAGGCGCCGCGCGCGGCCTGCCGCACGGCGCGGCGCACGGCGCCGGGGGGTGTCGCGGCCGTGGGTGCTCCGGGCAGCGGGCGGCCGTCGGGGCCGAGGTGGTGGCGGGCGAGGATGCCGGGCAGATAGCCGGGCGCGGTGGTGAGCGTGTAGTACGGGGCCAGGGGCGGCAGTTGCGGTTCGGCGAGCAGTTCGGTGATGCGCGTGCGGGCCGCGTCGAAGGCCGTCTCGTACGCGCCGTCCGCGGCGACTCCCTGACGCGCGAGCCAGCCCTCGTCCGGCACGGGGACGTGCCCCTCGTCGATCTGCTCCCAGGAGGCGAGGCAGCCGGAGCCGGTGAAGTGGTGGTTGCCGAGCGCCTCGCGCACCCCGAGGTCGGTGAGGATGGCGGTGGGGATGCGGCGGTGCAGCGCTTCGAGCGCGGCCGTGGAGCTCATGGTGACCAGCAGGTCGGTGCGGTCGAGGACCTCGCCCATGTGCCCGTAGACGAGGCGCAGGTTGGCGGGGAGCTCCTGGCCCTTGGCCAGTTTCTGGTACGGGAGTTCCTCGATGTGGGTGGTGTGCTCGCCGGGCTTGGAGCGGAGCTTCAGCAGGACTTCGCGGTCCGGGTGCAGCTGGGCGTGCCGGATCAGCCGGCGCAGCAGGTACGTGCGGTCGGCGCGGGTTGCCGGTACGGAGGGCTGGGCGGCGAAGCAGACGGTGTACGGCTCGGAGCCGGGCGAGTCCAACGGGCCGGGCGTGCCCAGCGGTCCGGGCGTGCCCAGCGGTCCGGGCGTGCCCAGCGGTCCGGGCGTGCCCTGCGGTGCGGGCGTATACGGGGCGCCGCCCAGGAAGGGCAGCGCACACTCCGTGACCGAACCGGCCTCGGCGCCCACCCCCTCGTACACGGCGCGGAACCGCTCCGCGTCCTGCAGGGAGTTGGCGAGTACGACGTCGGCGCCGTGGCGCAGGAGCAGTCCGTCGGCGAGCTTCTCGTAGACGACGCCGACGTATCCGGTGACGACGACGGGGCGGTCCACGCGGCCCTCCCAGACGCGGGCGAGCCCGTGCAGCATGGCCTGCACGCCGCCTCCGACGAGGGCGAGGACGAGGATGTCGTAGCCCTCGTCCGCGGCGCCCTCGTCCGCAGCGCCCTCCGCGAGTTCACATTCGTCCGCGCCGAGTTCCATGGCGTGCAGAAACTCCACCGCGGTGACTTCCCTGAGCCGGTCCGCGCGTACGCCGACTTCCCTCAGCTGACGCGGCGTCGGGGTGGAACGGCCGCGCAGGAGATATCCATCGAGACGGAATTCCGCATCCTCGCCGGCGATGCGCTGCGCCGTGAGGGCACCCCATTTCCAGCGGGTGTCGGAATCCGCGAGCACGGCAACTCGCCTGGTCTGCTTCTTGCTTGGCACGCCCCAGACGCTAGGAAGCAATTCGGGACTCGGGCCGAATCAAAGAACAACAACGGGTTAACAGCGCACCGCCGCTTTGCGAATCGCCTCGGCCCGCAGACCGGTTAACACGTTTTCCATTCCTTGTTCACCTTCGATTTCCTCTTCTCGCCCCGTTCGCCCACCGTTCACTTTTCCCTACCCCCGCAGTCATGCGCCGCACCCACGCCCGGAGCACAGTCCGCGGGGTGCGTACCTTGTGGCCGATACGGCCGAAGCCCCCGGTTTTCGAGGCGCTGTTGCGCGCCGGACAGGCCGCCCTTCCCTCGGAGCCCGGTCCTGCGCCGGAGCCCGAGCTGGCGTTGGAGCTCGCCGACACTGCGATCGCCCTGCGCCGTAAGTCACGGGCGGCCTGGCAGCTCAAGGCCCGCGCGCTCGACGCGCTCGGGCGCGGCACCGAGGCGGCGGCCGCCTTCCAGGCATACGTGGAGCTGGGCGGACGCGTCGAGGAGCCGCGGACGCATGCCGCCGAGAAACAGAACTGCCTGGACCGGGCCGTCGCCCTGCTCCCCCGGGGTCAACTCGCCGCAGCCCTGCGCGATCAGGAGCCGCCCGCACGGCTCAGTGCCGCCTTCGCCGCCGATACGACCGGGCTGCTGCGCAGCGAAGGCAGCGCGGGGGCCCGGCAGTTCGTCGAGCTCTACGCCACGTACGTACGGCTACTCGCGGAACCGCGGATGCCCGACCCGCTCCTCGGCGCCACCGAGCCGATCGGCGTCGGCGATCTGCGCAACCGGATCGCCGGACGCAGCATCGCCGTCGTCGCCGACAAGAGCGAGGTGGCCGGGCTCGAAGCGTACGACGTGGTGGTGCGGTGCGGGTTCTTCCCGGCCGGTCAGCGCGCCGACGTGCATGTCACCGACCACCGCAGCACCACCTGCTGGAACCGGGCGGTGACGACCCGGATCGTCTTCGGCGATCCGGGTGAGGAATGGCGGCAGGCGGTCCGGGCGATCATGCCCGACCGGCAGCGGTTCCTCGGGGACGCCTCCCTGCGGCGGCCCCTCTCCGATCCGGCACTGATCGGGGAGCGCGGGCACGGCGAGGCAAGCGCCGCCTTCAGCCTGTTGCGGCTGCTCGACTTCCTCGATGCGGGCCCGCGCCTCGATGTGTACGGGCTCGGCGCGCTGCACCGATCCGAGCGGGACTGGGTGGCCGGGCGGGCCACGGACAGCAACGGGACGAGGGCCACACTGCGATGACGACCACCACCACCCGGTCCGCCGCCACGCAAGCCACGGCCACGACCTCCCGTACCGCCGAGGTCGCCTCGTCGGCCACCTCGGCGTCCGGCTTCACGGGCGCACCCCGGACCGCCTTCCTCTGCCGGTACGGTCCCGGATTGCCGGATCTGCTGCGCAGCCTCGCCCTGACCAATCCGGAGCAATGCGAGGACTTCCTCGTGGTGAGCGGGGCCGGGGACATCGGCAGCGGTGAGCCGGGCAACGGGGCCGGTGAGCCGGGGAGCGGCGGCGATGATCTCGACGAGGCCCGCCGGCTGTATCCGCGGATCGTCGCGGAGGGCGACCCGGCCGCGTACGACCGGGTGATCCGCTGCGAACCCGGCTGGACCATCGGTCCGAAGCTGACCGTCCAGCTCGAACCCGGCGACGAGGAGCGGCGGCTCTACCGGCTCACGGACACCGCGTTCCGTGCCGCGTACGCCGCCCTGCCCGGCGACAAGCACCCCGAGCTGCTCCTGCACCTGGGCCGCCCGCTCTTCGACGAGCGCCCCAAGGTCGACCTGGCCCGTCAACTCGGCCTCGCCTACCGGAGCCTGGGCCGATACGAGGAAGCCGTCGAGGTGCTCACCGCGGTGCGGGCCCGGGCCGACCAGCCGCGCTTCCACGAGACGCTCGGATCGGCGCTCCTCGCCGTCTCGCGCTACGACGAGGCCGCCACGCACCTCCTCCTCGCCACCGCCGATCCGACGCTCGCGCCGAAGGCGTTCAGCCAGCTCGCCCGGCTCGCCTGGTTGCGGGGCGAAGACGGTCAGGCCCGCCGGTTCGGGCGCGAAGGGCTGCAGGCCGAGCCCGGCAACCGCGTCTGCCGCACCCTCCAGCGGCCGGAGGCATACGGCGTGCCCGAGCCGCCGCCCCCCGGTGACGGCATCGATCCCGGCCGTCAGCTCGCCCATGTCGCGCTCTACGCGAGCGGGCAGGAGAACGCCGGTGACAAGGAGCTGCCCGATGCCGTACGCCGCTGTCTGAGCCCTCTCGTCGACGGCACCGGCAGCACGCGCACCGACAGCGTGGGCACCGACAACGCGGGCACCGGCACCACCCGTGCGGTCTCCGGCGACCCCGACCCCCGCCTCTGGCACCCCGTCCCCGTGCACCGCCTCTTCGACGAGGCGGCGCTCGACCAGGTCAACGCACGGCGCGGGCTGATCGTGGGCGGCGGCGGGCTGTTCCTGCCCGACACCATGCCCAACGGCAACAGCGGCTGGCAGTGGAACATCCCGGACGAGCTGCTCGCCCAAATCGAGGTGCCGCTCGCCGTCTTCGCCGTCGGCTTCAATCTGTTCGAAGGCCAGGGCTACCACCGCGAAGGATTCCGGCGGAGCCTCGAACTCCTCGTGGAGAAGTCCGCGTTCTTCGGCCTGCGCAACCGCGGGTCGGTCGAACGGGTCCGTGACCTGCTGCCCGTACGGCTGCAGGAGAAGGTGGTCCACCAGCCCTGCCCGACCACCCTCACCCGCCTGCTCGTCCCGGAGAACGCCCTGGACCGCGCCGTGGAAAGCGGTGAGGGGAACGGCGAGAAGGGCACCCCGGCGGAACCGGCACCCACACCCACGCCCGCCCCCACCGTGCACATCAACTGCGCCTACGACCGCGCGGCCCTCCGCTTCGGCAGCGGCTACGGCAGCTTCCTCGCGCAGCTCGCGCAGACCGTACGCGCCCTGCGCCCGTACGCCGAGGTGCGCTGTGCCGCGCACACGCCCGCCGATGAACAGTTCACGTACGACCTGCGGCGCGAGCACGGGCTGACCGTCCCCGTCGACCCGCTGTACGACCGCTCGAACGCGCAGATCCTGGCGCTGTACCGCCGCACGCGGCTCGTCATCGGGATGCGCGGGCACGCCACGATGATCCCGTTCGGCTGCGGAACCCCGGTCATCAGCCTGGTCTCGCACCCCAAGATGGCGTACTTCCTGGCCGATATCGCCCGCCCGCAGTGGGGCGTGTCCGTACACGATCCGCGGCTCGCGGAACGGCTGACCGAGCTGGCCGTCGGCATGCTCACGGAGCATGCCGCGGCGGCCGCCGATGTACGGGACCGGCAGCGCGAGCTGTGGGCCATCACCCGCACCAATCTCGACACGCTCCACAGAAGGATGTCCGCATGAGCACACCCGACGCCCCGGCCACCGAACAGGCCGTCCCGCCGCCTCGTACGACCGGGAGCGGGACCGCTCGTGCCGTCAAGCGTGTCCACCGCGACGACGTGGATCTGCTGCGGCTCCTCGGCTCCGCGGGAGTGATCCTCAGCCATGTCGGCGCGCAGTACATCGCGGCCGTGCAGAAGGACCCGGCCAACGGCTCCGGGGCGTACTGGGCGGGCATGAGCGTCGACTCCTTCGGCGCCTACGCGGTACCGGTGTTCTTCGCGATCGCCGGCTGGGCCGTGCTCGTCGGGGCGCCGCCGAAGGACAGCGCGCGGATGGGGAGGCGGCTGAAGAAGACGCTCATCCCGATGTTCGTGTGGACGGCGCTGTACATCCTGTGGGCCAGATTCCGTGACACGCACGAGGATCCGGTGGCCGAGCTCGCGGTCGGCTCCCTGTTCGGCTCGGTGCGGCCCGCGTACCACCTGTGGTTCATGTACGCGTATCTGCCGGTCATCGTGCTGCTCGCGTTCGTGGTGCTGCTGCGGGCCGGTCAGCGGCCCTGGGCGCTCGGTGCCGTACTGGCCGTCGTGGCCGCCGGGCCGCAGCTGTTCGCCGACATCGGCGAGCTCGGCGGGGTCGAACTGCCCAGGTTCGGCTGGGGCTTCGGCGTCTACTCCCTCGTGTACGCGGTGCTCGGCGCCCTGCTGATCGGCCTGACCTCCCGGGGCGGGCGGCGCGCCCGGTTCGTCTGGGCGGGGATCGCGCTCGCGGCCGCGGGCACGGTGCTGTGGTACCAGTCGCAGGTGCACTATGCGATGCCGAACGCCAGTGTCGTCGGAGGGGTGTTCATGGCGGCGGTCATCCTCGCCGTCAGCCGGCTGCGCCTCCCGGAGCGGGTGCGGCCCGTCACCAAGCGACTGGCGGGCGCCGGGCTCGGCGCGTACTTCTGTCACGTGCTCGTCATCGACCTCGTGGCCCGCCCCTTCGTCTCCGCCGATGCATCGCCCGCCGCGGCCTGGGCGCAGGTCCTCGGGCTCACGGCGCTCGTGATCTGCTGCTCCTTCGCGGCCTCGCTGGCCTGGCAGCGGATCGGTTTGCAGAAGTATCTGGGGTGAATCAGACGAGTGGCGACAACGGGCTGGGCCTGTGGGGAACCTCCCCACAGGCCCAGCCCGTTCAGTTGGATCCGGCGAGCTTCCGGCGGGCCTTGCGCAGAGCCCGCACCGCCGTACGCGCGGCCGGGACGTGGCGGCCCTGGGTGATGCCGCCCGGCAGTTCGAGGGCGGTGAGGCGCTTGCGCTTGAAGTAGCGGCGGGTGTCGGCGGCGAGGTGCTCGCGCAGCCAGCGCTCCGCGGTAGGCCGCAGCCTGCGGTGGCGCTCGGCCTGCATGCAGTAGCCCACGGTCTCGACGAGCGGCTGCAGTTCGGCCGCTGTACGGACGGGGTGATCCGGGCGGTCCGGGCCGTCGAGTTCGCGTACGCAGGCATCGATGATGGTCACCGGGATCCGGTTGCTGTTCTGGTACGGCTTGAGCCGCTCCAGGAGCAGGTCCGTGCCGACCCGGGCCACCGGGATCCCGTACAGCGTGGCCGCCGTCATCATCGCCGTCGAGAAACAGCCGACGACCAGCCGCGGCTCGATGAGCCCGTAGAGCGTCTCGGCGAGCATCGGCCGTTCGAGGACGGTCAGTGTCACGCCCGCGTCCGCGGCGGCCTTCTCCAAGGCCTTCGAATAGCGGGCGGGCGCGGTCGGGTGGGGCTTGAACAGCACCGAGGTGTGGCCCTGTGCGGCCGCCCCACGCAGCATCCGCGCGTGCAGTTCCTCCTCCTCGGCCACGCTCAGGATGTTGAGCGCGGCGAGGTACTGGCCGAGGAGCACGGCGGTCGGGGGCTGCGGTGTGCCGGTCGCCGACTGTCCGGCGGTGGCGGCGGGTTCTGCGTCCGGCGAGGCGACGAGAGGTTCCGTGCCCGCCGAGATCTCGTCGAGCACCGCGCGGAAGGTGTCCCCCGGCACCACCTGCGCGGGCACCGCGTACTCGGTGAGCAGCAGCGGCCGCAGGCCCGGTACGAGGTCGAGGTGGAGGAGCCGCTGGATACGGCAGGTGAGGTGGCCGGGCAGTTTGTCGCGGGTGGGGCCGTAGCTCATGAGCCCGTCCGCGTACACGTGCACGTCCGCGTCGGGGAAGAGGACCGTGAGCGCCTTCGCGGGCGCCGCCGTCACCGTCTCCACGACCAGCTCCACCCGGCCGTCGCCGAGCCCCCAGGCCTGCCGCAGCAGCCGCTGCCAGACAGGGGCGTCGGCCTGGTTCGGTGTCCACAGGCTGGGGTGGTGCGGGGCGATCTCGCGGTTGTAGTCCCGTACTTCGTCGAATCGGGCGGCGAGCGCGGGCCAGCCGCGCATCTCGTCGAGCCGGGTGGCGGTCTCGGGGACGGCCGCGTTGTTGCTCACGAGGAGGATGCGGCGGGCCCCGGCCGCGGGCCCGAAGAGCCCGGCGTCCAGCGCGGCGGCCAGGGTCGCCGCGCCGTACAGCGTCGAGACCTCGAAGATCTGGGTGGTGGGGTCACGATCCGGCACAGTCCTAGGCGGCCTTTCCTCGTACGGTGAGCAGTCTGCGCAGCGTGGCGCTGCGGCGTTCGTCCATCTCGGTCAGCGTCTGCTCCAGGACCGCGCGGGGCATCCGCCGCAGCGCGGCCGCGGACTCCTGCTTCAGGCGGCGGCTGAGGCCGGGTTCGAGGCGGTCGGATTTCTTCGCGTGGAATTCGAGCAGCGCGCAGTACGTCCTGATGGCCTTCGGCAGAAAGCGTTCTGCCTCCGGGTCCTGCTGCACGGCGGCCAGCATGGCGTCGTGCGCGGGGATGAAGTCGAGCTGGCGGTCGTCGCTGATCTGGGTCAGCGAGGTCGCGGTGCCCCGCCGGTAGAAGACGCCGAGCAGACCGGTCACGGCGAAGGTCTCGGCGGCCAGGTGCAGATGCCAGGTCCACAGCCGGTCCTCGGCGGTGCGCAGGCGCGGCGTGAAGCGCAGGGCGCCGTCGGCGAAGAGGCGGCTGTGGTAGATCCCGGCCCAGACGAACGGGTAGTCCACCATCGTCTCCATGTCGGCCGGGGCGATCCCGTCCCGCGCGGGCAGCACGACGTCGCGGCGGCGGGCCGGGGCGCGGCGGACGGTGCGTTCGCGGTCGGTGACCTGCACATGGTCGGTGCGGAGGAAATCGCAGCCCAGGTCCTGCGCCCTCGCGAGCAGCTCGCGCAGGTATCCGGGGGCGTACCAGTCGTCGCCGTCGAGGAACGTCAGATACTCGCCGCCCGCCGCCTCGATCCCGGTGTTGCGGGCATGGGCGATGCCGCGGTTCGTCTCGTGCCGGAGCACCCGGGTGCGGGGCAGTTCGCGTGCGGCCCGGTCCAGGAGCTGCGGCGTCGCATCCGTCGAGCAGTCGTCGACAAGAAGGAACTCCGTGTCCGGGTGCGCGTTGCGCGCAAGCGAACGGAGGGTGTCCTGGGCGAACTCCTGGACGTTGTAACACGGCACGATCACTGACAGTTTGAGCACCCGAGCAGGCTAGGTGCGGGGTGCTGGCCGTGGGCTGCCCTGCTGGCGGCGGTCGGGTGAACTCTGGGTGCCGGGTGGGGAAACCGGGTGGGCCGCCGACCGGAGGAGACATGATGCGCGACCACGCGCCGAACTTCATCCCTCCGGCCGTCCGGTCCACCTCCTGGTGGAAATAGCCGTTCGGAACCCGCCTCGGCCACACGCCTGCCAAGCAGGCGGCGCGCGTACGCAGACAGATCCTCAACCAGTGCCCGGCTCGCAACCGGTCCTCTGCTCACC
This sequence comes from Streptomyces lothianensis, assembly GCF_047779955.1. Lineage (NCBI taxonomy): Bacteria > Bacillati > Actinomycetota > Actinomycetes > Kitasatosporales > Streptomycetaceae > Streptomyces > Streptomyces lothianensis. The sequence goes on from NZ_JBLMKT010000019.1 coordinate 71,216, forward strand.
AACGGCGGCGATCCCCGCGACCACGGCCCGCAGTCCGTCCTCGAACCCCGTGTCGTGGTCGCGGAACAGCTCGTCGCCCGCCGCCGAGGCGTGCGGGTACGGGGCGAGGCGTGCGGCGCGGGCCTCCAGGTCGTAGCCCTCGTCGCCGTCCGCGCCCGGGGCCGGGCCCATCGCCTGCTCCTCGATCACGTAGCCGATCGTGTAGCTGTACGCCGTGAACCAGGCGCGGGCCGCCGTCTTCGGGGTGAAGCCCGCGGCGACCAGGGCGGCGAGCATGCGTTCCATCGGCTCGGCGTACGAGGTGTCGGTGAAGCGGGTGCCGCTGTACACCTTCGCGCCGTCGCGGTAGCGCAGCAGGTGGCCGCGCAGGCCGCGCATCGCGTCGGTGAGGGTTTCCTGCCAGGTGCTGCCCTCGGTGGCCGCGGCGGTCATGTCGGCCGTCATGCGGCGGAGCATCTCGGTGGCCATCTCGTCGAGGAGGGCCTGCTTGTCCTTGAAGTGCCAGTACAGGGCGGGGGCCTTGACGTCCAGCTCCTTCGCGATGGTGCGCAGGGACAGGCCTTCGAGGCCCACGTCGCCGAGGAGGCGAAGGGCGGTGGCGGCGATGTGGCGGCGGTCGAGTTTGGCGGGGGGCACGAAGGCATTGTGCCCTCCTGGCCTGGACGTCTTGACGACTTAACGGTGTTAAGTGCACTCTCGGAAAGGTGCACTTAACACCGTTAAGGAGGCAAGGGTGCTCGACGTACTGATCGTGGGAGCCGGTCCGGCCGGACTGACCATGGCCGTGGACCTGGCCAGGCGCGGAATCGGCACACGGGTCGTGGAACAGGCCGACGGGCTGTTCCCGGGGTCCCGGGGCAAGGGGCTGCAGCCCCGGACCCTGGAGGTGTTCCACGACCTGGGAGTCCTGGACGAGGTGCTCGCCGCCGGCGGACCCGCTCCCGTCGGCATGGTGTGGACCGACGGCCAGCGGCGCGGCGAGCACGACTTGTTCGCGGAGGAGACCCTGGAGCCGAGCCCCGCCGAGCCGTACGCGGGCCGCCCGTGCATGCTGCCGCAGTGGCGGACGCAGGAGATCCTGTACCGGCGGCTGCGTGAGCTCGGCGGGGAGGTCGAGTTCGGGCGGGGCGTCACCGGTCTGCGCCAGGACGACGGCGGTGTGACCGCGCGGCTCGGAGACGGCACGGAGGTCCGTACGAGGTACGTCGTCGCCGCGGACGGCGGGCGCTCAACCGTCCGCCGCCTGCTCGGCATCGGCATGGCGGGCGAGGAGGTCGACCCCGCCCCCACTCTCGTGGCCGACGTACGACTGACCGGCCTCGACCGGGACAACTGGCACCTGTTCCCGAGCCACCCCGGCGGCCTGCTCGCCCTCTGCCCCTTGCCCGGCACGGCCGACTTCCAGCTCATGGCCCAGTTCAGGACGGGCACCCCGGACACCTCACCGGGCGGCGTCCGCAAGCTGATCGACGCCCGCACGCACCTGACGGCCGACGACGTCACCGCGGTCCGCTGGTCCTCGGACTTCCGCCCGCGCGCCGCCCTCGCCGACCGCTTCCGCGCGGGCCGCGTCTTCCTCACCGGGGACGCCGCCCACGTCCATTCCCCGGCGGGCGGCCAGGGTCTCAACACCAGTGTCCAGGACGCGTACAACCTGGGCTGGAAGCTCGGCCAGGTCCTGCGTGGCCGGGCATCCGCAGCGCTGCTCGACACGTACGAGGAGGAACGCCGCCCCCTGGCGGCCGAGATGCTCGGCCTCTCCACCCGGATCCATCGCGGCGAACAGTCCCGCGGCCGCGCCACCCAGCAACTCGGCCTCGGCTACCGCGACTCCTCGCTCTCGCTCGGCACCGCGGACGGCACGCTGCGGGCGGGCGAACGCGCCCCCGACGGCCTCGTCGACGGCATCCGCCTCTTCGACCTCTTCCAGGGCCCGCACTTCACCCTGCTCGCGGTGGGTGTGGAGCCGCCCCCGCCCGGGGACGGCGACGGCCTGCTCCGCACGGCCCGCATCAACTCGTACGAGGCGTACGGGGACGGCCTTTTCCTCGTACGCCCGGACGGTTACGTGGGGTGGGCGAACGCGACCCCTGTGGGGCTCGAACAGGTCCGGACGGCGTTCGGGTGCTGGTAGCAGTTGGCAGTGCTGGTCAGTCGCCGTCGAGGAGGGTGTCCACGGACAGGTCGAGGGTGAGGCCGACGGACTCGGGCACGGGAACCGACTGGCCGCGCTTGTAGTGGCGCGGGGCGGGGTACTCGCCGTCGGCCGGGTCCTGGTAGAGGAGCACCTCGTCGTGTTTGCGGTCGACGATGAGGTAGGCGGGGACACCGGCCTGGGCGTAGCACTCGACCTTGGGGCCGAGGTCGTCGGCCCAGTTCGACGAGGTCACTTCGACGATGAGGCGGAAGACGTTGGGGGCATAGCAGTTCTTCGCCACGTGGGCGTCCCTGAAGTCCTCGTCGACGACGGAGAAGTCGGGGACCGCGTAATCGTCCGGCAGGGTGGGCAGCCACAGGCCGATTACCTGAACGTACCGGAGCCCTGCTCTGCGTGCCCCGGCACCGGCGAATGCTTCGACCAGCCACGTCAGCGACAGGGCATGCGAGCCATCAGCAGGCGGTGTCACAGTGAGCCTCCCCTGGAGAATCTCCACGCGGTGCCCAGGCAGGGACTGTGAGAGCAGGTCGGCGGCGTCGCCCAATGTCATCTCATGTTGCAGTACAGCCACGGCATCCTCCTTCTGGAGTGACTCTGTCTAGAGCGTAGCCACGCCCGTCGGGAATCGGCCCGGGATCACCCGTTCGAGGCGCTCACAACGCTCACACGCTGCTCAGCGACAGTTTCACCGCAAAGCCGATGAACAGCGCGCCCGCCGCCGAGGTCGCCCCCGCCGACAGGGCACGGCGTCGGCGGAAGGCCGCCGCGAGGCGGGTGCCGCCGAAGATCAGGGCGGAGAGGTACAGGAAGCTCGCGAGCTGGGCGAACGCGCCGAGCACCACGAACGACAGTGCCGGATGCGCGTACGAGGGGTCCACGAACTGGACGAAGAAGGCGATGAAGAACAGGATCGCCTTCGGGTTGAGCAGGCTGACCACGAAGGCCCGGCGGAAGGGCCTCTCGCCCTTCCCCGTCGGCGCGTTCTCCGCCGAGTCCGCCGAGTGCGCCGAGCCTTCCTCGGCCGCCGCCCGTTCGAGCCGTTCCCGCCGGGTGCGCCACATCGACCACGCGGCCCGCAGCATGCCGATGGCCAGCCACGTCAGATAGCCGGCGCCCGCGAACTTGACGATCGAGAACAGCAGCGCGTTGGCCTGCAGCAGCGAGGCCACACCGGCCGCCGAGAGCGCCATGAGCACCGTGTCGCCGCACCAGACGCCCGCCGCGGCGGTGTACCCGGCGCGTACGCCGCGGCGGGCGGCGACCGACAGGACGTAGAGCGAGTTGGGGCCCGGGAGCAGGATGATGACGATCAGTCCCGCGAGGTAGGTCGGCAGATCTATGACACCCAGCATGGGCGGGAGTGTCGCATGAAAGGCGGATTCGGGTCACGGCCGTTTCGCATCCCGGAAATCGCCGATCCGGGTCGGCCTCCGGATCGGTCTCCGGATCGGCCTCCGGATCGGCCTCCGGATCGGTCTGCGCACAGGCGTCCGTACAGGCCCCGTACGGCTTCCGCACAGGCCTCGTACGGCCTCTGTACGGCCTCCGCACATGCGTTGACCGGAAAGAGTCACCCTTCCATAACGCATCCGCGGATCGAGCTGCCGGTTGGCAACCAATCCTGGCCGGGCAGCATCTATGGGGAAACGCGGCAGGTACGGGGCCTGCGGCAGCCGGGGTCCTGGGGGGACACAGATGAAGCAGAACACGTTCGGCGGCGTCACGCGCAGAGTGCTCGCGGCAGCCGTGGTGGTCGCCGCGGCGGCGGGATGCGCGGGGACGGGCACGGGCGCGCCGACGGCCGCGTCCTCGAAGAGCGCGGCGCCCACGCAGTCCACGACGACCGACGACAAGCCGGCGGGGGATCCCTCGCAGTCCGCGGAGCCTTCGAGGCCCGCGGAGCCGAGCTCCGCTCCCTCCGCGTCCGCCTCTCCCTCCGCGTCCGCCTCTCCCTCCCTGCCCGACGGGCCCGAGGCGCAGAGCGCGGTCCTCAGCCCCGGCGACAAGGGCAAGAAGGTACGGGAACTGCAGGCGCGGCTGCGGCAGATCGCCTGGCTCTTCGCATACCCGGACGGCTCGTACGGTGACTCCACCGTCAAGGCCGTCAAGGGTTTCCAGGGCAAGCGGGGGCTGCCGAAGACCGGCGAGGTGGACGCGGTCACCTGGAAGAAGCTGCTCGGGATGACCTCGAAGCCGGGGTACTTCGAGCTGTACGCGGGCGGGGATCAGCCGGCCGCGAAGCCGGACCCGCGGTGCCTGGAAGGGCGGGTCCTGTGCATCAGCAAGACCAGCCGCACGCTGGTGTGGATGGTCGACGGCAAGGCGAAGCTCACGGTGGACGTACGCTTCGGCGGGCCCGCCACGCCCACGCGCGAGGGGCTCTTCAAGGTGGACTTCAAGTCCCGGTACCACCACTCGACGCTCTACGACACGCCGATGCCGTACGCGATGTTCTTCAGCCGCGGACAGGCCGTCCACTTCTCCTCGGACTTCAAGGCCCGGGGCTACGCGGGGGCCTCCCACGGCTGCGTGAACGTCCGCGACGAGGCGAAGATCGCTTCGCTCTTCGAGCAGGTACGCAAGGGCGACAAGGTCGTCGTGTACCGGTGAGGTGAGGTGAGGGAGTGGGGGGGGCGCGGGATGGGACCGGGGGAACGAGTCCCACCCCGCGCCGACTGCACCGAGCCGAGGGATACGGGGGGAATCCCGGCTCGTGCACGCCGATGACCAGTCGGCTCACTTCTATCTGCGCCGACGGACGCGAAAGTGTCACACCCTGACGAGAAAATTTCTGAGATCGGGGGAAAGTGCAGGTCAGAGGGGTGAGTGAGGCAGCACTGCGGAGCCTCTTGGCGGTGCGGTCGGGGCGGAGGCCGTGGTGCCGCCCACCGCACCGTCCTCGTCAGCATCGCCGTCCCGGTCGTCACCGGTCCCGCCGCTCCCCTTGTCCTCACCGGTCCCGCCGCTCTCGCTGCCCTCGCCGCCGGTGCCGCCCTCGCCCTTGCCGCCCTCGGCCGTGCCGCCGCCGAGCACGCCGCCGTCGTACTCCTCGCCGTCGCCCCGCTCGTACTTGCCGGCGAGTACGTCCGAGCAGAAACGGCCGACCCGCTCGGCCCCGTCGGCCGCCTTCTCGAGCCGTTTGCGCAGTTCCTCGTCGAGTGGCCGCCCAGCCACCCGAGCGCGGCAGGCCTCGACCGTACGGTCATAGGAATCGCCCTCGGCCCACTGCTGCCGCTTGCCGTCCTCGCTCGACGCGTCCTTGCCACCACTGCCGTCGGTGTCGGTCGTCGTATCGCCTTCGCCTTCGCCGGGTTCGGCCGGCCCGGAGCTCCCGCCGGTCGCGGCGGAGGGTTCCCGCGCGCCGTCGGTCGAGGTGACGCCCGGCTCCGGGGCGTCCGGCGGCGTGGCCGCGGCCGAGACGGTTGCGGCGGGTCCGGGGTCGTCGCCGCCGAACGGTGTCGGCAGCACGCCCGTGCCCGCGGCCACGGCGACCCCGCCGATCGCGCCCACCGCGAGCGCGGCGGCCAGACCGAAGCGCAGGGGGCGTGCCCAGAGCCGTCCCGCCCCGGCGGGCACCGCGTGGGCGCCCTTTCTCGTACGTACCGGCATTACGGGCGTATCGGATGCCGCACCCGCGGCGCCGGATGCCGCCGCTGCAGACGCCGCTGCGCCGGACGCCGCCGCACCATGCCCCGCCGCCCGGAACGCCGCCACAGCGGCCGCCTCACCGGGCAGCTCCCCGGGCAACTCACCGTGCACGGAGCCCGACCGCGCCCCCGATACGGAGCCCACCGGCTCCCCGGCCGCGCCGTCGGCCCGCGCCCCGGACGCACCGTCCGACAGCCCACCGGGCACGGCACCCGACTGCTCGCCCGAGGCACCCGCCCCCGCCCCCGCCTCCAGCCGCAGGGCGTCGAGCGTGCGGGCCAGCCGTGCCGCCCGCTGTGCCGCCTCGCCGTCGCGACGGCCGTCGACGGCATCAAGAGGCTCACCGCGCAGCAGTCGCTCCGCGGCGTCCTTCGTCAACCACCGGTTGTCCTCGTCGGCCATCACATGTCCTTCTGCGTCCGCATCCGCGAATGCGTCACACCACCGGTGCGGTCGTGCTCCGTTTCGTCGGGACGTTCGTGCGTGACCCCGCCGTGTCCGCGGGGTGCCGGGGCGGTGCGTCCGTTCCACTGTCCGGGTACGGCGCCGAGCGCTCCGGCGGCCTTGCGTTCATCGGGTCCGAGCAGCTCGGCGAGCTTCTTCAGCCCGCGGTGCGCGGCCGTGCGTACGGCTCCGGGACGCTTCCCGAGGGTCTGCGCCGCGCTCTTGGCGTCGAGCCCGACGACCACCCGCAGCACCACGGCCTCGGCCTGGTCCTGCGGCAGCCGGGCGATCAGCTCCATCGTGCGCCCGGTGGCGAGCGCCTCCATGGCCTCGCCGTACGTGTCGGACTCGGCGGGCTTGCCGGTGAGTTCGCTCTCGTCGCCGCCGACGGCGGGCCTGCGCCCCCGCATCCGTACATGATCGAGCGCCCGGTTGCGCGCGATGCGCGCCGCCCAGCCGCGGAAACGGTCCCCGTCCCCGTCGAAGCGGCCGATGTCCCGGGCGATCTGCAGCCAGGCCTCGGACGTGATGTCCTCGGCCTCCAGATCGCCGACCAGGGTGCGGACGTACCCGAGCAGCCGCGGATGCACTTCGCGGTACACGGCGCGGAACGCCGCCTCGTCCCCACCCTGCGCCGCGAGCACCGCGGCGGTCAGCTCCGCGTCATCCCCCAGCAATGCCTCATCCTGCCCATGTCGCAGCCCCGTGCGATGCAGCACGGTACGGCGTTCGCCTATGTCACGTCCATGTTTGTACAACGCGCAACAACGGGGTCACACAGCGGGGTGTGACACAAAACGCATCCGTGACGCTGTAAGGAATGCGGGCAGCTCTCCCCAAGGACCGCCCGCACACGCAACAGCCGGAGGCCTCTCCTGTGGGGGGTGGCGGCCTCCGGCTGTTCGCTTGGATGCCACTCGCTCGACCTGCGGAAACGTGACTCAGGCGGGTGGTACATGACGGCGAGGAGACGGTCGAGCCGGCCTCGCATGACGTCGGGTCCGCCGAGTTGGCGCAGAGGACCCGTTCGGCGAGCAGGACGTTGAAGATCCGGTCCCCCTGGCCTCCGCGTAGACCGGAAGCGCTTCGCGCTGCCGGGACTCCGCTCCGGACTTGAGTTGACGTCGACACTCCAGGCACAGCTCCTCGTCCGCCCCCTGCACGAACCGGAGAGGAGCATGCCGCATTCGCTGACTCCGCACTGCACGGCCCCGGAACAGACGGCGCGGACTTCGCGCGGCGGTGTCAGCGGGTGTCGGTGGGCGGGTCCTCGCCATCCGCCGGTCCGATCCGGTCGACGCTCGCCGACAAGGACCACGCGATCGCGAAGGTGATGGCCGCCATGAGGGCATAGGAGAGGGACGCGCCCCAGGCGCTCATCGTGCTGTCCGAGCCCTTGCTGGGGAACCAGAACTCGGCCGTCGGGCCGTCGGCGACGAACTCCACGAGCGCCGCGACGGCGAGCCCCGAGAGCCCGAGTACGGGAACGCTGCAGACCAGCATCAACTTCCATCGTTGCTTCACGAAACCCCCTGTAGACACGGCTGTACGGTACGGCCGGGGACGGGTCGGCCGGACTGTCAGGCGGCCTCCGGCTGTTCGCTTGTCCGGCACGGAAGGTATCAGGGAGTGTCCGTCAGGGCGTGTCCATCAGGGCCTGCCCGTCAGGGGGCGTCCGGTCCACGCCCCGGGCCCCGGGCCCCGGGCCACACCCCGGGCGACGGAGGCGCGCCCCAGCCCGCCGTCCGCCGGGCGCGGCGGCCGGTCGCATAGCCGCCGATGCCGAGTCCGATCCCGGTCAGCGTGAGCACACCGCCCACGATGCCCAGGGCGACAAGCGTGTACGGGACGGCCGGGTTGTCGACCACTCGCCCGAGCACCCCCGATGCCGCGACGCTTCCCGAGCGGTCGTCGAGGAAGTAGCGGGAGTCGTTCGAGTTGGCGCGGTTGTCGCCGAGCAGGAAGAGCCGGCCCTCCGGCACGTGTACGTCGTACGGCTCGTGGACGGCCGGGAAGTCCTCCCTCGTCAGGTACGGCTCGTCGAGCGGCTCGCCGTTCACCTCGACGCGCTCGCCGTCCGGGGACTCCACGTGATCGCCGCCGACGCCGATGACCCGCTGCAGGACCGGTGCGCCCCCGTACCGTCCGGGCACGTCGACGAGCACGACATCACCGCGTCGTATCGCGTCGGTGTCGACGACTTCGGTGACCAGCCGGTCGCCGACCTGATACGTGGGCTCCATCGCCTGGCCCCGAACGGTGACGCCCTCGTAGTCCGTACGCGCGAACCCGATTCCGGCCACCATCAGCACCAGTCCGACCGGGAGCAGCAACCAGGCCGCGGTCCGGAGACCGCGGCCTGCTCGTGCCTGCTGCATCAAGGACTCTTCTCTTCCTTCTGCTCCGTACGGACACCTGAGGGGACGGCCGTACGGACGCCTGCGGGGACGGCCGCCGGCCCCTGCCGGAGGTCGATCAGGCCGCACACCGCGACGCCCACCACCAGGAACGCCGCCATGCCGGACAGCAGGGCGACCTCCACATACGACTTCGGTGTCAGCCACACCGCGAAGCCCGCCCCGCCGGCCCCCGCGAGGGCCGCCGCGCCGACCGCGACGGCCAGCCTCGTACGCCGGGCGCCGCCGCCTGGTGCGTGGGCGCCGCTGACGGGTGCGTGGGCGCCGGTCCGTACGCCTGCGTCGCCGCGTATGCCCGCGTCATCCCGTACACCCGCGTCATCCCGTACGTCCCCGGTCTCCGCCAGCGCCGCGCGTCCGGCCCCCGCGCACGCGAGCACCGCCGTCAGCACGCCCGCCGCCAGCGCCAGGAACTGTGTCCCGAACAGCAGCCCGTAGCGCACCGCGAGCGCGGGTACGAAGAACAGCGCCAGCCAGTGCCGCAGCGCATGGACCACGAAGGACAGGGTGGGCGCGGGCCCGTTCCGTACGGGCAGCCGGGGTGCGGCAGCCCGTAGGCAGAGCAGGGCGGCCGCGGCCGCGCAGGCGAGCGCGAGGCGGTCGTCGAGGCGGCCCAGGTTGTAGAGGAGCGCGGTCTCGTAGACGACGAGGACAAGACCGCCCAGCGCCGCCAGCGAGCCGATGAAGACGAGCAGGCCGCCGACGGAGGCGGACACCTGGCCGCCCGTCGCCCGGTCCCGCGCCGCCGCACGAGCCATCAGCCACGGGGTGACGACGGCCGATACGGCACGCAGCAGCAGGTCGTCCACCGTGTACGGGTTCCGTACATCCCACTCGACCAGGCAGAAGACGAGGGTGTACGAGGCGGCGGCCAGCGGGAGCAGGGGTGAGCGGGCGATCAGCCGGTACAGGGGTGCGTCCAGCCAGCGCAGGACGGTCGCGAACGCCAGGAGAACGAAGGGGAGTTCAAGGAAGGCCTGCACGCGCAGCACGCTCGGGGCGAGGAGCTCCGGCGCGGGTACGGCGGCCACCAGGCCGTGCAGGGCGGTGGGCAGCTCGGCCAGATCGAACCAGCCGGCGGGCAGGTGACGTGCGATGAACGACGGGTCGCCGGCGTGGACGCGGTCCACGTAGACGGTGAAGAGGAGTTGGTTGACGTACACGGCCGCCGTGACGAGCGCCAGCCAGAAGGGCGGGGAGACGCGGAGGCGGTGGAGTCGGCTCACCGGTCCGGTGGGCTCTCGAGCGCGGCGGGGCTCTGGAGCGCGGCGGGGCTGGGTGGCGACGCCCGGCTCACGCCCGGTAGCCCGGGCACGTGGGGTGCGCGGGGTGCGCGGGGTGCGCGGGGTGCGCGGGGTGCGCGGGGTGCGCG
>NZ_JBLMKT010000059.1:0-81180 GCF_047779955.1 Streptomyces lothianensis
CATCAGGCTCGGATCCATACCATCAGGCTCGGATCCATACCATCAGGCTCGGATCCATACCATCAGGCTCGGATCAGGCCTTCACGCCCGCGCCTTCGAACTCCTCGCGCTCGGAGGCCTCGATCTGCTCCTCGGTCTCTCCCGCGTCGCGGCGGCGGGTGAAGTTGAGGACCTTGGCCAGTTCCTTCTTCACGATCGGAGCCAGGAAGTAGAGGCCGATGATGTTGAACAGGGCCGCCAGGAACAGGACCGCGTCGGACAGGTCGACCAGGGTGCCGAGCGAGAGCAGGGCGCCGAGGACGATGATCGCCGAGAAGGAGATCCGGTACGTGATCGCCGAGGCCTGGCTCTTGCCGAAGAGGTGGGTCCAGCAGCGCTCGCCGTAGTAGCCCCACGTGATGATCGTGGAGAAGGCGAACAGGATCACCGCGAAGGTGAGGATGTACGGGAACCAGGGCAGTGCGGTCTCGAAGGCGTCCGAGGTGATGGAGATACCCATCGTGGTCCCGCCGACCTCGTCACCCTTGCCGCTGGCAACCAGGTCACGGGCCTCCAGGTACTTCGGGCCGCCGGCAATGATGATCGTCAGGGCGGTCATGGTGCAGATGACCACGGTGTCGATGAACGGCTCGATCATCGCGACCAGGCCTTCGGTGGCGGGGCGCTTGGTCTTCACCGCGGAGTGCGCGATCGGGGCGGAGCCGATACCGGCCTCGTTGGAGAACGCGGCGCGCTGGAAGCCGACGATCAGGGCACCGATGAGACCACCGGCGACACCCGTGGGGGCGAAGGCGCCCTCGAAGATCGCGCCGATCGCCGCCGGGACCGCGGTGACGTTGAAGCCGATGACCAGGAGGCAGGCGATGATGTAGAGGATCGCCATGGAGGGGACCAGGCGGCTGGTGACCCGGCCGACCGAGCGCATACCGCCGATGAGGACCAGGGCGACGGCCGCGGCGATCAGCAGGCCGTAGAAGATGGCGCCGCCGGAGGTGGCGAAGAAGCTGTCCTCCTTGCCGGTGACGGTGGTCAGCTGCTCCAGGGACTGGTTGACCTGGAAGAGGTTGCCGCCGAAGAAGGTGAAGAAGAGGATCATCGCCGCGGAGAGCGTGGCGAGGACCTTGCCCAGGCCGGGGCGGCCGAGTTCGGTCAGACCCTTGCGCAGGTAGAGCATGGGCCCGCCGGTGACCTTCCCGTCCGGGCCGACCTCGCGGTACTTCACGCCGAGGGTGCACTCGACGAACTTGGTGGCCATGCCGAGCAGGCCGCAGAGGATCATCCAGAAGGTGGCGCCGGGGCCGCCGATGGCGATGGCGATGGCCACACCGGCGATGTTGCCGAGGCCGACGGTGCCGGAGACCGCGGAGGTCAGGGCCTGGAAGTGGCTGACCTCACCGGGGGCGTCCTTCTGTTCGTACTTTCCGCGGACGAGCCGCACCGCGGTTTTGATGTGCCGCACCTGGGCCAGGCCGAAGTACGCCGAGAAGAAGGCGCCCGCGACGACCAGCCAGCCGACGATCAGGGGGAAATCGGCGCCGAAGACCGGGACGGAGAAGAAGACCACGTCACCGAGGACGTCGGCGACCGGCTTGAACCAGCCGTTGACGGTTTCGTCGACTGTTTGCGTGATGGATTCGAGAGACATCGAACTACCTCATGTACGTGCGCGGCACAGCAGATGGGTGCGACGGGCACGCGGTGCGGCGGCATCCGGAGCGGATGCGGACGGGCAAGTGGGGGCACGGTTGAGCGAACGCCGTTGTCCGGTCGGCGACTTGCCTGGCGTCCGGTCCGCGGACTCGGACCATTCGGCAGGGTCGTACTGGTTCGTGCTGGGTCGTGCGGGCGATATCTCTGGCGGTGCGCCAGGTCCCCGGGAGCGGCGGGGGGTGGTGCCGCAGCGGAGTTGGGAAGTTCTACCACGGCTTTATGACCCCCCTACGTGATGCACGTCACGGCCGAATCGGCCTAAACCCCCTCACCAGGCCTAAAGTCCCTGGCCTGTGACGCGATCGTTATTCGGACATCATGATCCGAATAACGGATGTCAGCACCGTGACCAAGCAGGGCACCTTACGGCGGCCACCTTTGACGGCGAGGCGGTCGGCACACCCGCCCGCCTCACGGCAGCAGCGTCTCGACCAGGGTCTCCTGCAGCCCGCCCAGCCACAGATAGGCCATCACCATCGGCTTGCGCTCGTCGGTGTCCGGGAGCCGGTAGAGGAGTTCGGTGTCCTCGTCGCTGATGACGTCGAGGCGGGAGGCGATCGCCAGACGCAGGTCGTTGAGCGCGCCGAGCCACTGCTTGGAGTCCTCGGCGGTCAGCTTGAGGACCGCGCCGCCCTTGCCCTCACCCTTACTCTCGCTCTCGCTCTCGCCCCCGCTCCCGCTCCCGCTCCCGCTCTCCAGGGTGAGCTCGTCGAGGCTGCGGATCACGGCGAGGGCGTTCTCGCGCTTGCCGGCGCGCAGATCGTTCTCGGTGAAGCGGCGGAATTCGGCGGAGTACGCCTTGAGCTGGTCGTCCGGCACGGATTCCGGGTCGCCGTACGCATCGGGGAAAAGCCGCTGCAGCACCGGGTCCGTCGGGGGTTCGCTCGGACCCTCGGCGAAGAGTTCGGCCAGCGGGTCGGCGCCGTCCTCGCCGGCGGGGCCCGGGCCGATCAGCTCCAGGAGCTGCACGGCGAGGGAGCGCAGAATGGAGACCTCGACCTCGTCGAGCGGCACGGCCGCGCCGCCTCCGGGTACGGGCTCGAACATGCCGGCCATCAGTTCCTGTCCTGACTCAGCGTGGCCCACAGGCCGTATCCGTGCATCGCCTGTACGTCGCGTTCCATCTCCTCGCGGGTGCCGCTGGAGACGACGGCTCGGCCCTTGTGGTGGACGTCCATCATCAGCTTGTGGGCCTTGTCCTTGGAGTAGCCGAAATAGGCCTGGAAGACATAGGTCACGTAGCTCATCAGGTTGACCGGGTCGTTGTGCACGATCGTGACCCAGGGGACGTCGGGCTCGACGACCGCACGCACGTCCTGTGCGGGTTGGATCTGCCCGGTCTCTGCGGGGGTTACGTCTGGAGCGACACTCACTCACCCCATGCTGCCACGTCTGCGTTTGTCGCGCGGGACGCCCCGGGGGGCGTTGCGGGTGCCCCGGGCGCGGGGAGCGCGGCTGGACGTATCCGGCGGGGCGTGTCGGGAAATCGTCAAGGTGACGAGATGGGGGTACGATCCTTCATATGAACACAGCGGACCTTGGGCTGCCGGTGGATGTTCCCTCTACGGCGCTCTTCACCGACCAGTACGAGCTGACGATGCTGCAGGCCGCCCTGAAGGCCGGTACGGCCGGGCGGCGCTCGGTCTTCGAGACCTTCACGCGGCGGCTGCCCGAGGGGCGGCGCTATGGCGTCGTCGCCGGGACCGGGCGGGTGCTCGACGCCGTGGAGAACTTCCGCTTCGACGAGGGCGTGCTGGGCTTCCTGCGTGAACACGCCGTCGTCGACGAGCCCACGCTTCAGTGGCTCGCGGAGTATCGGTTCAGCGGCGACATCTGGGGCTACCCCGAGGGCGAGGTGTACTTCCCGGGCTCCCCCGTCCTGCGCGTCGAGGGCTCCTTCGCCGAGTGCGTGCTCCTCGAGACCGTGATCCTGTCGATCCTCAACCACGACTCGGCGATCGCGGCGGCCGCCTCCAGGATGTCCGCGGCCGCAGGCGACCGCGGGCTGATCGAGATGGGTGCGCGCCGCACCCACGAGCTCGCGGCCGTCGCCGCCTCGCGCGCCGCTTACGTCGGCGGCTTCGGCACGACCTCCGATCTGGCCGCAGGTTTCCGCTACCAGATCCCCACCGTCGGCACCTCCGCGCACGCCTTCACGCTGCTGCACGACAGCGAGCGCGACGCGTTCACCGCCCAGGTGGACTCGTTGGGCCGCGGCACGACGCTGCTCGTCGACACCTACGACGTGAGCGAGGCCGTACGCCTCGCGGTCGAGATCGCCGGGCCCGAGCTGGGCGCGGTGCGCATCGACTCCGGTGACCTGCTGCTCGTCGCCCACCGGGTGCGCAAGGAACTCGACGAGCTGGGCGCGAGGCACACGAAGATCGTCGTGACCAGTGATCTCGACGAGTACGCCATCGCCTCGCTCGCGGCCGCCCCCGTGGACGCGTACGGCGTGGGGACCCAGCTGGTCTCCGGCTCGGGGCACCCCACCTGCTCGATGGTCTACAAGCTGGTCGCCCGCGCCGGGTCCGGCGACCCGGGCGCTCCGCTGGTACCCGTGGCCAAGAAGTCGCTCGGCGGGAAGACCTCGGTCGGCGGCCGCAAGTGGGCCGCGCGCCGCGTCGACCGGGACGGGGTCGCCGAGGCCGAGGTGATCGGCACCGGCCCCCTGCCCGAGGAGCTCGCCGACCTGCAGCTTCAGGTCGAGCTGGTCCGGGGCGGCAAGATCCTGGGCCGCGAGCCGCTCGATGTCGTACGGGACCGGCATACCGCCGCCCGCGCCTCGCTGCCCCTGTCGGCGACCCAGCTCTCACGCGGCGAGGCCGTCATTCCCACCGAGTACGTGTGAGCCGACTGAGAAGCGCGGGGGGAGAGGGGAGGAAGCGCGGAGGAACATGGATGAAGGCCCCTCTGCGGGGGAAACGTGTGGACGGGCGCGACCACCCGGTACCGCGGCCCCGCCGACCCCTCCCGCAACGGACGTGAAGTCTCTAGGCTCGGACGGTACGGCCGAGCTCCGACCACCCACCGCTCCAAAGGACCGAAGGACTAGCCTCATGCGCCGCGCCCTGATCGTCGTGGATGTGCAGAACGACTTCTGCGAGGGCGGCAGCCTCGCCGTGGCAGGAGGCGCGGACGTGGCCGCCGCGATCACCGAACTGATCGGCCAGACCGGCGGCCCCTGCTACCAGCACATCGTCGCCACCCGCGATCACCACATCGACCCGGGGGACCACTTCTCCGAGCACCCCGACTTCCGTGAGTCCTGGCCCGCACACTGCGTGGCCGGCACCGAGGGCGTCGGCTTCCACCCGAACTTCGCCCCCGCCATCGCCTCCGGCGCGGTCGACACCGTCTTCGACAAGGGCGCGCACGACGCCGCGTACAGCGGTTTCGAGGGCACCGACGAGAACGGGCTGCCGCTCGCCGACTGGCTGCGCGCCCGCGAGGTCACCGAGGTGGACGTCGTCGGTATCGCCACCGACCACTGCGTCCGGGCCACCGCCCTGGACGCGGCCCGTGAGGGCTTCCGTACGCAGGTGCTGCTCGATCTGACCGCCGGGGTCGCCGAGGACAGCACGGAGCGGGCCCTGGAGGAGCTGCGGGCGGCGGGCGTGGAGCTCACGGGCAAACCGGTCGTGTAGGCCGCAGCAGCGCCCTGATCGGCTGCCACAGCTCCTGGGCAGCGCCTGGTGCGTCCGGTATGTCCGGTCTCCCGCGCCATATCAGGCCGTCCGGATGGTGCAGGACGGCCGTGATCTCGTCCGGGGTCGGCGGCGCCGAGTTCCCCCGCAGGTAGACGGCGCGCAGCCCGAGGTTCCGCAGCCTGGTCAGGGCCCGGGCGCGGTTCGCCGCGTGGACGACGACGCGCACCCTCTCGCAACCGTCGGGCCAGGGGTTCTGCAGGTTCAGGGCCACGACCACATCGCCGCCCGGCAGCCTGCTGAAACCTCCACATGCCATTGCGTTCCACTCCCCCGTGAGACGTCGCGTCAATAAGAGAACCACAGCACGCACATAAGCACGTTCGGCCGCCGCCCCGCTAGGGGGCGACGGCCGAACACGTTCTGACCTGCGGCTTAACCCATTACTTCCAGGAGGGGCCAACCATCAGGGTCATCGTCTTGCCGCTCCACGGCTGGCTGACGATGGTGATCCGGGTGTTGGTGTCAGTGATCTTGACACCGCCGGTCGGGTTGTCCTCGTCGTAGTAGTCGCTCAGACCGTCGTCGAAGACCGGGTTGCCGAGCTTCCAGTTCACCCGAGCCTCGACACCGTCACGGTGCAGGTTGAAGCCCTGGGTCGGGTACCAGCTGAACGTGGAGTCGTAGGACTGGATGCGGTTGCGCATGATGTCCTTGCCGCCCTTGCCGTCCAGGTCCTGGCTCCAGCGCTCCGCCTTCGGGTGCGCGTCGACCGGAAGGACCAGGCCCTTGCCCGGGTGCGTCGAGGTGCTGTTGTCCGGCTGCGAGGTGTCCCACTTCCAGATCAGCAGACCCTTCTGGTACGGGAAGTGCTCGACCCAGTCAGGACGGGTGCTCGCCCAGCCGAAGTTGTACGGACCCGTCTTGAGGGTCGTGTCGTACGAGACGTACTGGCGGTTCTCGGCGATGTAGAACTGCTCGTAGTCCTTGGTGATGGCCCCGCCGATGCGCGAGAAGCCGTTCTTGGTCCAGCCCGCGTCATCGGCCTCGGCGCCGTCCGTGAACAGGGCGGTGCCGTCGGCCACGACGGAGATGTCGTCGGCGGTGAAGCCGGTCATGTTGACGCCGCCGTCCGTCTGGTAACGGAAGCGCAGCTCGACCTGCTGGCCCGCGTAGGCGTCCAGCGAGTACACCAGCTTCTTGTAGCCGTCCGAGTTGCCGTGCAGCGCGGGGGCGTCGGAGCCGTCACGCGGGATCGCGGCGCCGTCGGCGGTGCCGTCGAGCGGCGTGAAGTTGGCGCCGCCGTCCGTGGAGACCTCGGCGTACAGGTAGTCGTACCCGGCCTCGATCTCCCACCAGCCCGTGAGCTCCAGGGAGGCCGCGGACTTGCCGGTCAGGTCGACAGAACGGGTCAGGGTGTTCTTGAGGTCGTCACCACGACCCGACCACCACTGCTTCTCACCCGCAGCCGGCTCCACGACCGGGGTCGTGACCGTCTTCTTCGGCAGCTCGACGACGAGCGCCTGGGCGTTCTTGGTGTTGTACTCCGCGACACCCAGCTTGTGCAGGGAGCGCTCGCCCGCCTTGGCCGTCTCGTAGTTGAGCCAGCCGAGCTGCAGCTTGTCCCAGGCGGTCATGTCGCCGGGCATGCCGCCGATCGAGTCCTTGCCGTCACCCAGCCAGGAACCCGAGGACATCAGCGTCCAGTAACCGGTGGAGTTGTCGCCGCCGGCCGTGTCGTAGAGGTCCGGCAGGCCCAGGTCGTGGCCGTACTCGTGGGCGAAGACACCGAGGCCGCCGTTCTCCGGCTGGATGGTGTAGTCGCCGACCCACATGCCGGTGTCACCGATCTCGGTGCCGCCGGCCTTGTTCTCGACCGGGCCGGTGCGGCCGTAGTCCGAGCCGTAGGCGTACCAGCGGTGCGCCCAGATCGCGTCGCCGCCCTGGGCGCCGCCGCCCGCGGACTCGTCCTCGCCCGCGTGGACGATCTGGAAGTGGTCGATGTAGCCGTCGGACTCGTTGAAGTCGCCGTCGCCGTCGAAGTCGTAGCGGTCCCACTGGTCGTACTCGGCCAGCATCGCCTTGATCTCGGCGTCGGTCTTGCCGGCGGCCTTCTGGTCCTCGGCCCACTGCTGCGTGCCGTCCCGGACCAGGTCCCAGACGCTCGCGCAGGTGCTGTCGCCGCAGTAGTTCGAGCCGTAGCGGGCCTCGTTGTACTCGACCTTGACCCAGTCGGAGACGTCACCGTCGACCGAGTAGCGGCCCGAGGACTGCTTCTCGTAGTACTTCTTGACGGAGTTGCCGCCCTCGCCGAAGTACAGGTCCTGGAAGTGCTCCCGGTTGAAGTCGGGCTGCCAGGCCGTCGAGTTGTCCTTGCTGCGGTCGGGCTCCGCGATCTGGTTGTGCTGCGGGCCCGGCGTGCCGCCGAACTTCTTCTCCGGCGGCTTCGGTCCGTCGCCGTCCGGGTCGTACATCGTGGTGTCGTCGACCTTGTCGCCGAACTCCACGAGGATCGTGAAGATCTTGTCGGTCTTCTCGCGGCCCAGCTCGACGTACTTGCCCTTGTCGAGCTGAACGACCTGCGAGGCGCCGCGCTTCTCGGCCTTGGCCTTGCCGGAGACGACCTCCTTGAGCGCGGTCTCGCGCGCGGCGGCCTGCTGCTCGCTCAGCGGGCCCTCGAGGTCGTGGTCGACTTCGCCCTTGTTGCCGGGCGCCGGGTCCTGGCGCTCGATCGTGGACGGGTCGACCGGCGCGGAGCCGTCGGCGGCCTGAGCGACGCCGTACGACATCGCTCCGGTCACGGCCATGACGACGCCAACCGACAGCGCACGTATGGAACGGCGCCTGCCTGTCTGATTGTTCACGTGAATGTAGTCCTCCCCCGCGACAGCGCAAACGGATGGGGGATCCCAGGAGATGGTGCGATCCGCGCGTCTGTCGCGTCACAAGTGACGACATTCGATCGGAGTTTCGGCAGAAAAGACAGACCTTGACTTCGGGCGGCCAAGTACGTTAGTTGCAGCGCGAGTTGCACTATCCGGACACTCACGGAGAGCCCGAGGCGCGTCCTGCCCGGGGGATGAGAGCCGATATGACCCTGTGCGCCCCCTGTGCTCCGGCACCGTGGGTTAGGTCACGCTTACTAGGCGTTCCGCTTGGGAATTCAGCGAAATAGAGTCAGTTGACGGTGATTTTGCCCAAGCAGCCCGACCGATCGAGCAGCTCGACCGACCTGCACCCCCGCACCCTCTCCAGAGGACGGTTCGCCATGCCGCGCCCGACAGTCGCACAGCTCGCCTACGGAAGCCTCACGGTCGTGACCGCCACGGTCGCCATGCTGCTGCTCTCCCGGACCAGCACGGGACCGGGGATCGGCGTGATCACCGTCGCGGCGCTCGGGCTCGGACTCCTCGTCGCGGTGACGGTGCCGTCGCCGGCCGCGCGGAAGTCCTCCGCAGCCGCGCCCGCACGGAAGTCCGCCGCGCCCGCCCCGATGCCCGCCCCTGCCGGAGCACGTGAAGTCCCGGGTTCAGGCGCGGAGTTGGCGCGTACGGGGCGGGCGGACGGGGCGCGGGTCGGGTCCGGGAGGGCCTGAACCGGGCTTCCGCACACGACAGTGGGGCCGTGTCCGCGCACGGCCCCACCGGTCTGTTCCCACCGCCCCGTCCTCACCTCGGGGCGTGCTGACCACCTCGCCTCAGGGCGTGCTGACCACCTCGCCTCAGGGCGTGCTGACCACCACCGTCTTGGCGGCCTTGTCGTGCAGGGCCTGGCGGTAGGGCTTGTCGGCCGCGGCCGACAGCACGAGGATGAACCACCAGACGCAGTAGCAGCAGAGCAGCGCGGGCAGCCAGAGCACCGAGGCGCGCAGGAGTGCCGTACTGGAGTCCGGGGTGGATCCGTCCTTCAGCATCGCGACCCGCAGCTTCATCAGCTTCTTGCCGACGGTCTGGCCGTTCGCCCTGACCATCAGCCACTCGTAGGCGACATAGGCCGCGCAGGAGACGAGCGTCCAGAAGAGGCCGGAGCCGCCGTACGACTGGGAGATCACGTCACCGAAGTCGTCGGTCTCCGTCTCCACCCTGCGGAACGGCAGCTGGATCAGGGTCAGCGGGATGCCGATGAGCAGGAGGTCGATGAAGAAGGCGCCGATGCGGCGGCCCATGTCGGCAAGCGGCGGCATGCCCTGGAGGGGGTCGGGACCGCCGTAGCCGCCGCCTCCGCCGCCGTAGGGGTCGCCTCCGCCACCGCCCGGAGGCGGGGTGTTGTACGGGTTGCCGCCCCCTCCGTACGGCGAGCCGCTGCCCGGAGGCGGCGATGCGCCGAAGCCGCCGCCGTCCGGGGGCGGCGGGGGCGGCGTGCCGCCGTACGGATCGCTCGGCGGCCCTGCAGCGCCCTGCGGACTGTCGTACGGCGAGCCGCCGCCGGTCGGCGGCGGCTTGTGGAACGGGTCGTCATCCGGCTGGCCTGAGCCCGGGGGCGGCGGGTTGGTGGTCATGGCCCGAGTCGATCGCGCGGGCCCGCGGGGCGCATCCGGGTGTGGGCCGTACGGGTGCGCCCACACCGGCCGGGTGGGCCGACACGCCCTCAGCCCGCCACGAAGGTGCGAGCGGCCTTGTCGTGCCAGCACTGGCGCCAGGGGCGGTCGAAGAGGCACCAGAGGACGCCGACCACTCCGATCAGCAGCAGGCCCGGGAACGTGTAGACGAACCAGCGTTTCAGGGCGGCACCGAAGGACGGGGCATCGTGTTCCTCGATGTCGCGGACCTCGATGCCGAGCAGCTTCTTGCCGAGGGTGCGGCCCCACTTCGCGGTCGGCAGCGCCTCGTAGAGCAGTCCGGCGATCAGGAGGACGCCGAGGACGATCCCCGCGTACAGCGCCGTCGTGCCGTCAAGCAGCCAGACCGTGGTCTTCAGGCCCGACATCTTCGCCTCGTCGATCTTGCCCTCGACGTGGTCGAGCGCCTTCGGCACGAGCGGCACCGCTGCGGCCGCGGTGAGACCGCCGACGACCAGCGTGTCGAGGAGCCGGGCCGCGAGCCGTTTGCCGAGCCCGGCGGGCCGCGCCGCGGCCTGCGCCTGGGCGGCGGCGAGGAACGGGTCCTCGGCCACCGGTTTGAACGGCATCACCGGCTGCCCGTCGCCCCCGGGCGACTGGGCGAGCTGATGCACCTGCTGGGCCCACGAGGCGCTGCCGCCGCCGGGCCCGGGGGTCACCGGGGAGCCCGCCGCGTTCGGCGCCGCGGAGGGTGCGGCGCCCTGGGGGTAGCCGTAGCCCGTGGTGGGCGTGGTGGGCGCCTGGGGTGCGGAGGCGGCCGGTGGTGCGGGCTGCGAGGGCGTGGCGGCCGGAGCGGGGGCGGCCGGAGCGGCGGATGTCCGGGGTGGCGCGGGGGCCGGCTTGGTGGCCTCGGGGGCGGCGGCCGTCGGGTCGACGCGGCGGATCGCCATCGTGCCGTCGGTGCGGTGCGAGGGGCCCTGCGGCCCCGTGCCCGCGGATTCGCCCGTACGGGGGCGTACGGCGCGCATCGCCATGGTGCCGTCGGCCGGGGCGTCGCCCGGTGCGGGGGCGGCGGAGGCCGCGGAGGCCGCCGCGGTGGGCTCCGCGGGGGCGGAGGGCGCGGGGCTCGGCTGTGCGGGGCTCGGCTGTGCGGGGCCTTGCTGTGCGGGAGAGGCCTGTGGCGCGACACGCGGGTCCGGGGTGGAACCCGTGGGGGCACCCCAGGAGACGCGCCGGTCGTGTTCGCCGCCGAAGCCTGCCTGCCGGCCTGCGTCCGCCTGCCAGGCGGAGGCGGGTTCGGGGCGCGCGTCCTGTGCGCCCTGTGCGCCCTGCGGGGCGGAGGTCCCAAAGGAGGCCGAAGGGGCTGAAGGGACCGAAGGGGCCGAAGGGGCCGAGGTGGAGCGGCCGGAGCTGCCCCCCGGTTCCTCGTCGAAGAACATCGGCCCCGTCTCGTCCGCGGGCGCCATGTTCTGGGCCGGGACCGAGGTCAGGGAAGATCCGCCGGGCGGTGCGGTGCCTCCGGGTGGGGCGGTGCCCCCGGGCGGTGCGGGCATGGATTCGCCCTCGGACGGAGCGGGGCGGCTGGTGCCCGGGACCCAGGCGACGCCGTTCCAGTACCGGACATATCCGGGAATGGACGGATCGGGGTAGTAGCCCGCGCGCGGGCTGGTGTCGCCTGGTGCCGGGGTGGGCGCGCTCATGGTCCGCAGTCCCGTATCTGCTCGGGGGTCTAGGTGTGGGCTCCACATCTATCAGACCCCGGCCCGCAGCTGGGCCCGTCCGGGGCCAACGGCCCCTTTCGTGGGCCCCGGGACCGCCTCCCCGGGACTGCGGCCGCGGCCCACGGGAAGCACCCGAAAAAAATCTGCGAAAGTCGCGTAAGCAACCCGCCCCACCCCGCTCTCTCCCTGCGTGGGCCGCTCAGGAGCCCGCACAGGAGAAGGAAAGGGCAAGCAGATGCGTATCCAGAGCATGGTGGAGCGGGAGCTGGAGCTGAGGCTGGTTCTGTCGCCGGAGCGGAGCATTCCCGTGCCGGCCCGGCTGACCTACCGCACGGATGACCCGTATGCCGTGCACGTCACCTTCCACGTCAACACCGACCAGCCCGTCAACTGGACCTTCGCGCGCGAGCTCCTCGTCGAGGGCGTCTTCCGGCCGTGCGGGCACGGCGATGTGCGGATCTGGCCGACGAAGGTCGAGGGCCGGAGCGTGGTGCTCATGGCGCTCAGCTCGCCGGACGGGGACGCGCTCCTTGAGGCGCCCTCCACCGCCGTCTCCGCCTGGCTCGAACGCACGCTGCGGGTGGTGCCGCCGGGCGCGGAGACGGATCAGCTCGGTATCGACGAGGGCCTGGCCGAGCTGCTCGCCCCCGCCCCGCGCGGCCATGACGACCTGTGGCTGAGCGACCCGTGGCCCTCGGACGAGTCCAAGGACGGTGAATGAGGACGAGGACGACGGGTGCCCTCCATAGATCCCGTACACCGCACAGAGCGCGCAGAGGAGTTGGTCCGGAAGGATCGGGACAGCCGACGGAGCCGGAAAGGCCGGAACATTCAGAAGAGTTTGCCCGGGTTGAGGAGTCCCAGCGGGTCGAAGGTCTGCTTGATGCCCCGCTGCAGTTCGACTCCCACCGGGCCGATCTCGCGTGCCAGCCACTCCTTCTTGAGGACGCCCACGCCGTGCTCGCCGGTGATCGTGCCGCCGAGTGCGAGGCCGAGGGCCATGATCTCGTCGAAGGATTCGCGGGCGCGCCGGGATTCGTCGGGGTCCTGTGCGTCGAAGCAGACCGTGGGGTGCGTATTGCCGTCCCCCGCGTGCGCGCAGACCCCGATGGTCAGGTCGTGTTTCTCCGCGATGCGGGCGGTGCCTTCGAGCAGGGCGGCGAGCCGGGAGCGCGGTACGCAGACGTCGTCGATCATGGTGGTGCCCTTGATCGCTTCGAGTGCGGTGAGGGACAGGCGCCGGGCGGCGAGGAGGAGTTCGGATTCCGCGTGGTCCTCGGCGGGGACCACCCCGGTCGCGCCCGCGGCCGTGCACAGTTCCGCTACGGCGGCGAGGTCGGCGGCCGGGTCCGGGGTGTCGAAGGCGGCGAGGAGCAGGGCCTCGGTGGTCTCGGGGAGGCCCATCCGGGCCATGGCGTTGACGGCGCGTACCGTCGTGCGGTCCATGAGTTCGAGGAGCGAGGGCACATGGCCGCCCTCCATGATCCGGCAGACGGCTTCGCAGGCGGCGCCGGTCGAGGCGAACTCGGCGGCGAGGGCGAGCTGCCGGGGCGGCTCCGGTCTGAGGGCGAGTACGGCGCGTACGACGACGCCGAGGCTGCCCTCGGAGCCGACGAAGAGGCGGGTCAGGTCATAGCCCGCGACGCCCTTGGCCGTACGGCGTCCGGTGCGGAGCAGCCGGCCGTCGGCGAGGACGACGTCGAGGCCGAGCACGTACTCGGCGGTGACCCCGTACTTCACACAGCACAGGCCTCCGGAGCCCGTGCCGATGTTGCCGCCGATGGTGCACGTCTCCCAGCTGGAGGGGTCCGGCGGGTAGGCGAGGCCGTGTTCGGCCACCGCGTGGGACAGGTTGGCGTTGATGACGCCGGGTTCGACGACGGCGATCCGGTCCACCGGGTCGATCTCCAGGATGCGGTCCATCCTGAACAGCGAGAGCACGATGCAGCCCTCGGCGGCGTTCGCCGCACCCGAGAGGCCGGTGCGTGCGCCCTGGGGGACGACCGGCACCCGTAGTTCGGTCGCGGTGCGCATGATGTGCTGCACCTCCTCGACGGTGCGTGGGAGCGCCACCACCGCGGGTACGCCCGCCTCGCAGAAGCTCGCCATGTCATGGGCGTACGAGGCGGTGACGTCCGGATCGGTGAGGAGCGCCTCGGCGGGCAGGCCCGTGCGCAGGCGCCCGATGAGGTCCGGTGCGTCGGCGGCCGACGCGGCGGGGTCCGGTACGGCCGGGTCCGGTACGGCCGGGTCCGGTACGGCGGTCATGATCCCCAGACTGGCACCCGGGGCCATCGGTGTGAACCCGTCGGCGCGCGGCTCGCCACACGCCGGTGCGATCTTCACACTGACGCACAGTGGCGCCATGGAGAACGAGAAGTTCGAGGACAGCGCCCGGTCCCTGCGGCGGACCATGGTCACCGCGGTCGTGGGCTCGTTCGCCCTCTCCTGCACGGTCTTCGCACTCCCTTCGCTCGTCGGCGAGGAGCCGCCGCCCGCGCCCGGGCCGGTCGGCCGGGCGATGGAGGCGGTGGGTGCGGGTGCACCCGCCTCGCTCGCGGACCTCGGCGCGCTGATCGCCGACCGTGAGGCGCATCTGGCCGCGCACCCCGGGGACGAGGAGTCCTGGGCCGTGCTCGGCGGCGCGTACGTGGAGCACGGGCGGCGGACCGCGGACCACATGCTCTACACCCGGGCGGAACGGGCGCTGAAGCGTTCCGTCGAGCTGCGGCCCGCCGAGGAGGGCAATGTCGAGGCGCTGACCGGGATGGCCGCGCTGGCCCACGCCCGGCACGACTACCGGGCCGCGAAGCGGTGGGGCGAGCAGGCGGCCGAGCAGGCCCCGAAGCGGTGGACGGTCTATCCGGTGCTCATCGACGCGTACGACCGGATCGGCCACTACAAGGCGGCCGACAAGGCACTCGACACCCTCCAGGAGCTGCGCTCCGACGCGGCGGTCAGGGCGCGCGCCGCGCGGCTGTACGCGGCGCGCGGCTGGCTGGAGATGGCGGACGCGGCGGTCGCGGATGCCGCCGCGCTGGCCGAAGGGCCCGCCGAACGGGCCGCGCACCAGCACGCCGTCGGCGAGCTCGCCTGGGAGCGCGGCGAGACGAGGAAGTCGCTGCGCTGGTTCGAGGCGGCGCTGCGCACCGATCCGGAGCACCATCCGGCGCTCGCCGGGCGGGCGCGCGCGCTGGCGGCGCTCGGGCGGACCGAAAACGCGCTGGCCGCGTACCGGGACGTGCTGCGCAGGCTGCCGCTGCCGCGTTACGCGGTGGAGCTCGGCGAGCTGTACGACTCGCTCGAGATGCAGCCGGAGGCGGAGCAGCAGTACGAGTCGGTGCGGCGGCGGCTGAGGGAGGCGGGCCACGACCAGGTGGTGCTCGGCTTGTTCGAGGCCGACCACGGGGAGCCGGAGGAGGCGGTGCGGCGGCTGGCGGCCGAGTACAGGAGGCATCCGGGCCGGCGGGTCACGGACGCGCTGGGCTGGGCGTACTTCCGGGCCGGGGACGGCGCGAAGGCACTGCGGTTCGCGAAGAAGGCGATGGCCAAGGAGGCTCCGCGCAGTGCGCTGTTCGCGTATCACCGCGGGCAGATCGAACGCGGCCTGGACAACCCGGGGGCAGCCCGGCGCTTCCTGACCGAGGCGCTGAAGCTCAACCCGCACTTCTCGCCGCTGCACGCCCCGGCCGCCGAGCAGGCCCTGGAGGCGCTGGGCGAGCCGCCGCCGGGCGGCCCGGTGAACGTCACCGGCGAGAAGCCGCGGCCGCCGTCCCCGGGGAAGCCGGGCGGGGCGCAGGCCGAGCCCGCAAAGCCGGGCAAGCCCCGAAAGACGTCCGAACCCCGCAAGCAGGGCGGGCCTTCGGGCCGGGACAAGCCGCGGAAGCAGGCCGAGCCATCCGCCCGGGCCGAGCCCTCGACTCGGGGCGAGGATGCGGCGCAGGGCGAGGGCGAGACGCAGGGCGAAGGCGAGGACACGGCGCGCGGCGGCGGCAGTTCCGCCTCGGCCGAGACGAAGCAGACCAGCCCGGCACCCACCCGCTAGACAGGCGCCCACGCA
Source organism: Streptomyces lothianensis (assembly GCF_047779955.1). NCBI lineage: Bacteria > Bacillati > Actinomycetota > Actinomycetes > Kitasatosporales > Streptomycetaceae > Streptomyces > Streptomyces lothianensis. The sequence continues at coordinate 15,637 of NZ_JBLMKT010000059.1, forward strand.
CAGGCAGACACACACCAGGCATACGGCCGGGGGCCGGAGCAGTCCGCCCCGGCCCCCGCCCCCCGTAGGAACCTCCAGGAACCTCCAGGAACCTCAGAGATTCCCGCGCTTCTCCTGCTCGCGCTCGATCGCCTCGAAGAGGGCCTTGAAGTTGCCCTTGCCGAAGCCCATCGAGCCGTGCCGCTCGATCATCTCGAAGAAGACGGTCGGACGGTCCTGGACCGGCTTGGTGAAGATCTGCAGCAGGTAGCCGTCCTCGTCGCGGTCGGCGAGGATCTTCAGCTCCCGCAGGGTGTCGATCGGGACGCGGGTGTCGCCGACCCACTCGCCGAGCGTGTCGTAGTAGGAGTCGGGCACGTCGAGGAACTGGACACCGGCGGCGCGCATCGTCCGTACCGTCTCGACGATGTCGTTCGTCGCGAGGGCCATGTGCTGGACGCCCGGGCCGTTGTAGAACTCCAGGTACTCGTCGATCTGCGACTTCTTCTTCGCGATCGCCGGCTCGTTGATCGGGAACTTGACCTTCTTGGTGCCGTCCGCGACGACCTTCGACATCAGCGCCGAGTACTCGGTGGCGATGTCGTCACCCACGAACTCCTTCATGTTCGTGAAGCCCATGACCTTGTTGTAGAAGGCCACCCACTCGTTCATCTTGCCGAGCTCGACGTTGCCGACGCAGTGGTCGATGGCCTGGAAGGTGCGCTTGGCCGGCGGCTCGACGATCGGGGCGGCGGCGACGAAGCCCGGCAGGTAGGGGCCGTCGTAGCCGCTGCGCTCGACGAGGGTGTGCCGGACCTGCCCGTACGTGGCGATGCTGGCGCGTACGACCGTGCCGTGCTCGTCCTTCGTCTCGTACGGCTCCTCGAGGCCGGTGGCGCCGTGCTCGACGGCGTGCGCGTACGCGGCGCGGGCGTCGGGGACCTCGATGGCGAGGTCGACCACGCCGTCGCCGTGCTCGGCGACATGGGCCTGGAGGAAGCGGCCCCAGTCGGTGGAGGCCTTGATGACGGAGGTGAGGACGAAACGGGCGGAGCCGTTGGTGAGCACGTAACTGGCGGTCTCGCGGCTGCCGTTCTCCGGTCCGGAGTAGGCGACCAGCTTCATGCCGAAGGCCGTCGAGTAGTAGTGCGCGGCCTGCTTGGCGTTGCCCACGGCGAAGACGACCGCGTCCATTCCCTTCACCGGGAAGGGGTCGGCCTGCCGGGCGGTTTCGGGGGTGGAGTGAGCGTGCTCAGTCGATGCAGTCATGGCCGTAGCGTCTCTCCGGCTTGCAAGCTGCGCAATAGTTGGCTGATTCACTGGGCAATCTGCACAGTGATACGCGAGGATGGCCGGACGATCTGTACATGATGACCAGTCGGAGTGTGACCCACGCCATGCCCGCCTCCTCCTCCGCTCCCTCCCCCGCTTCCCCCTCCCCGTCCGGTGCGACCGCGGGCGTGCCCGGGATCGACGAGCTGGACGGACGGCTCATCGTGCTGCTGGCCCGCGAACCGCGGATCGGCGTCCTGGAGGCCTCGCGCCGCCTCGGGGTGGCGCGCGGGACGGTGCAGGCGCGGATGGACCGGCTCCAGTCGAACGGGGTCATCCGAGGTTTCGGCCCGCAGGTCGATCCGGCGGCGCTCGGCTACCCGGTGACGGCCTTCGCGACGCTGGAGATCAAACAGGGCCAGGGCGCCGAGGTACGGGGGCATCTGAGCGGTGTGCCGGAGGTCCTGGAACTGCACACCACGACCGGACACGGCGACATGCTGTGCCGTCTGGTGGCCCGCTCCAACGCGGATCTTCAACGTGTGATCGACCGGGTCGTGGGCTTCGAGGGCATCGTCCGGGCCTCCACGGCGATCGTCATGGAGAACCCGGTTCCGCTGCGGATCATCCCGCTGGTGGAGCAGGCGGCGATCCGGGACCGGCGCAGGACGTAGGCGCGGGACGTGGGCACAGGGCGTGGGCAGGGGGCGCGGGCAGGGGCGCGGGCGCGGGACGTGGGACGTGGGCACAGGACGTCATCACCTCGATTCCGCCTCGACGCCCGCAGAGGTCGGATGACAACAGCCGCTCAGGCTCAGCAGCTCGGGACGTTCCCGCCCTTGTTCAGGGACCGCAGGGACTCGATGGTCTGGTCGAGGCTCGTGACCGGGATGAGGCGGAGGCCGGAGGGGAGTTCGGCCTTGGCGTCCGCGCACTCCGCCTTCGGGACGAGGAAGACGGTCGCGCCGTCCCGGTGCGCGGCCTGGGTCTTGAGGGAGACGCCGCCGACCGGGCCCACCTTGCCGTCCGCGTCGATCGTCCCCGTACCCGCGATGCTGCGGCCGCCGGTCAGATCGCCGCCCGCGCCGTCGCCGTCGAGCTTGTCGACGATGCCGAGCGAGAAGAGCAGGCCCGCGCTCGGGCCGCCGACCCCGGCCAGCTCCAGATCGACCTTCACCTGGTCCGGGTCCGCGTCCAGGTAGTTCAGGGCCGCCGCGACCGCGTCGTCCTGCGACTGGATCATCTGGGCCTCGTTGTGCGCCTCGATCTCCTCGACGCTGCCGCCCGAGGGGTACACGGCCTCACGCGGCAGCACCGCGCGGTCGGTACGGAACCAGCCGTCGACCACATCACCGAGGTCGACGTCCGCATCGGGGCCCGTCGCCAGGATCGTGGTCATCCGCAGCTCGCCGCTGGTGTCCAGGGTGCGCGCTCCCTCGATGGTGATCACCGGCTTCCCGTCGTGCTCCCCGAGCACGTCCGCGGTCCCGCCGGGCTGCGCCACGGTGAAGGGCAGCGGCGCGAGCGCGGCGACGGCGAGGAGCGCGATCACGGGGATCGCGCTCAGGAGGACGGCGGTGCGGCGGGTAAGACGGGTGAGAGGGGTGAGCACGGGGTCAATCTAGCGCGGTGAGTGGAGCGGGCTCCGTCGCGGGGCACGGCGGGCGCCTCGGGAGCGCGGCGAAGGGGCACCTCCAGGGGCGCGGCGGAGCCGGCGCCTTCGGGGGTGGGGAACTTCGCGAGAAGCGGCCACCGGGCCGAGGCCGCGAACGAATCCGCAGCCGTCCACGGCGCGTAGGCCCCCACCCCCTACCTCAGCGCGTCGGCGACCTCTCGCGCCGCGTCAAGCACACGCGGTCCGACCCGATCCGGGATCGAATCGGACAGCATCACGACCCCCACGCTCCCCTCGATCCCCGTCACGCCGTGCAGCGGCGCCGCCGCCCCGCTCGCGCCGGCCTCCAGCTCGCCGTGGGTGAGCGTGAAGCCGGGGTCGTCGACGAGGCCCTGGCGGGCGATGAGGATCGCCTTGCCCGCGGCACCGCGGTCGAGCGGGTGACGGAAGCCGGTGCGGTAGGCGACGTGGTAGTCGGTCCAGGTCGGCTCGACGACGGCGACCGCGAGGGCCTCCGAGCCGTCGGCGAGCGTCAGGTGCGCGGTGGCTCCTATGTCCTCGGCCAGCGAACGCAGCGCCGGCAGCGCGGCCTCGCGCACCAGCGGATGCACCTGGCGGCCCAGGCTGAGCACGCCGAGGCCGACGCGGGCACGGCCGCCCAAGTCGCGGCGTACGAGGGCGTGCTGTTCGAGCGTGGCGAGCAGGCGGTACACGACGGTGCGGTTGACCCCGAGCTTCGTGGAGAGCTCGGTGACCGTCAGTCCGTGGTCCGTATCGGCGAGCAGCTTGAGGACACGTAGTCCTCTGTCGAGGGTCTGGGAGGTCTCCGCGGTCACGACGCCCTCTCCTTGAGGTGAGTTGCGACGGCTCCGCGCACGGCAGAGGCCGCCGGTCATCAGTCAGGCGGAGGCTGGAGACCCCCGCTGGGCTCAGAGGCGGACGGGCCTCTCGCACCGGCTGCGCTCCGCGGCGGCGCTGCCACGGGGCGTGTGTTTTGCCGGGACATTAGCGAGCGGGTCCGCTGAGCGGAAGACTCCGTCCAGAATCCGGGCACTGGGAGATCGTTTACGCGGCGGTACGCGCCGTATGTCCCCGCGCACGGCGCGCGCCGCGCCCTCACTTCGGCGGGTGCGCGCCCCACACGTCACTGGCCCGCGCCTCTCGCCTCGGCCGGAGGCGCTCACCGCATCCGGGTCGCCCACTCCTGCACCTTGGCGATCCGCTGCTTCAGCTGCCCGGCGGTGGCCTCCGCGCTCGGCGGGCCGCCGCAGACCCGGCGCAGCTCGGTGTGGATCACGCCGTGCGGTTTGCCGGACTGGTGGACGTACGCCCCGACCATCGTGTTGAGCTGCTTGCGCAGTTCGAGCATCTCCTTGTGGGAGACGACCGGCCGCCGCTCGGCGGGCACCTCGAGCAGATCGGCCTCTTCGGCGGGCTTCTTGCGGCTGTGCGCGATCTGCCGCTGCTGGCGCTTGTGCAGCAGCATCTGCACCTGGTCGGGTTCGAGGAGCCCGGGGATGCCGAGGTAGTCCTGCTCCTCCTCGCTGCCGGGGTGGGCCTGCATGCCGAACTCGGCGCCGTTGTACATCACCCGGTCGAAGACGGCATCGGATTCGAGGGCCTCGAACGGGAGCATGTCCTGCTCCCCCGTGTCCTCGTCCTGCTCCTTGTTCGCCTCGTCCATCTCCTTCTCGGACTCGGCGTACGGGTCCTCCTCGCCGTCCTTCTTCGGCTTGTCGAGGACGTGGTCGCGCTCGACCTCCATCTCGTTCGCGAAGCCGAGCAGGTCGGGGATGGTGGGCAGGAAGACGGAGGCGGTCTCGCCGCGCCGCCGGGAACGTACGAAACGGCCGACGGCCTGCGCGAAGAACAGCGGTGTGGAGATCGTCGTCGCATACACACCGACCGCGAGACGCGGCACGTCGACGCCTTCGGACACCATGCGGACGGCGACCATCCAGCGGTCGGTGCCCGCGCTGAAGTCGTCGATCCGCTTCGAGGCGCCCGTGTCGTCGGAGAGGACGACGGTCGCCTTGGTGCCGGTGATCTCGCGGATCAGCTTTGCATACGCACGCGCCGAATCCTGATCGGAGGCGATCACCAGGCCGCCCGCGTCCGGGATGGACTTGCGGACCTCGCTGAGGCGCTGGTCGGCGGCGCGCAGCACGTTCGGCATCCATTCGCCGCGCGGGTCGAGTGCGGTGCGCCAGGCCTGGCTGACCGCGTCCTTCGTCATCGGCTCGCCGAGCCGGGCGGCGATCTCGTCGCCCGCCTTCGTGCGCCAGCGCATGTTGCCGCTGTACGAGAGGAAGATGACGGGCCGCACGACGTTGTCGGCGAGTGCGTTGCCGTAGCCGTAGGTGTAGTCGGCGGAGGAGCGCCGGATCCCGTCGTTGCCCTCCTCGTACTGGACGAAGGGGATCGGGTTGGTGTCCGAGCGGAACGGGGTGCCGGTCAGGGCGAGGCGGCGGGTGGCCGGCTCGAAGGCCTCCAGACAGGCCTCGCCCCAGGACTTGGAGTCACCGGCGTGGTGGATCTCGTCGAGGATGACGAGGGTCTTGCGCTGCTCGACGCGGTTGCGGTGCAGCATCGGGCGCACGCCCACGCCCGCGTAGGTCACGGCGACGCCGTGGTACTCCTTGCTCAGCGGGCCCGCGCTGTACTCCGGGTCCAGCTTGATCCCTATCCGCGCCGCGGCCTCGGCCCACTGCTTCTTCAGATGCTCGGTCGGCGCGACGACGGTCACCTGCTGCACCACATGGTGATGCAGCAGCCAGGAGGCAAGGGTCAGCGCGAAGGTCGTCTTGCCGGCGCCGGGGGTGGCGACGGCGAGGAAGTCCCTCGGCTGCTCCTGCACATACCGGTCGAGAGCGCCCTGCTGCCAGGCACGCAGCTTGCCCGCCGTGCCCCAGGGGGCGCGGCCGGGGAAGGCGGGTGAGAGGTGGTGCGAGCTGCTGGTGGCGGTGGTAGACACGGTCTCCGGTTCGGCGGTTCGACTGCGGCGGGCACACGGAGTCGGCGGCCGCCCGCCGACTCCGTTATGACAACCGGGCCACCTTACCGGTGCGGCGGCCCGGGGAGCTGTGAAGCTCGCTCTGCGAGCAGCTCGTCGATCGCCTGCGAGACGATCGCTTCCGGCGTCAGGCCGCGCGCCTCCGCGAGCAGGCGCACGGCTTCTTCCTGCTCGGGCCGTAGCCGCACCTCGATCTCGGGCATGACACGCCTCTCATTCGTCCAGAGGGTGGATCCAGCGCAGGCCGGGGAAGCGGGCGAAGCCGCGGTCGGCCGAGTACAGCGTCGCGCCCGCCTCGATGGCCAGGGCGGCGATGTAGGCGTCCGGGACGAGATTGCCCCGCGCGCTCGCATCGCCGCACAGCCGCTCGAAGATCTCCCAGTGACGCGCACCCACGTCGATGGGTGCCGCGTTCGCCGCGCCACGGATGTCCCGCAGGAACTGGAAGGCGAGCTCCGGGTCACTCGGCGGCTGGAAGATACGCTGATGCGTGACGATCCGGATGAATCCGCTGTCGATCACGCCGTGATGGCAGACCGGCTCCTCACCGTTCAGCTTGCCAAGGAGCCAGTCCTTGTACAGCTCGTGGTCCTTGGCGTCCTCGCGGAACGCGTTCACCAGGACGTTGACATCGCAAAGGATCACGCGAGGCCGTCCATGAGGTCACGCACGGATGCGTTGTCGTCGAGGTGGACACCAGGGCGAAGTCCGCTCCCCCCGGGGTCGGTGGTCAGCTTCGCGATGCGCTGCGCAGCCACCGCGTCCCGCGCGAACGACGCCCTGATCGCATCCTCTATCACCGCACTCACGGATACCTTGCGCCGGGCGGCGCGGAGCTTCGCCTGCTGCAGCACGCCCTCTGACAGGTCGACTGTGGTCCTCATGCACACAAGCATACGCCGACCACATCATGATGCTCAAGGTGATGCACGGTGATGCGGTAACGGACTCACCAGAACTCACTCACCGTCGTACGCACTCCTGAGCGCCGCCACGTCGATCTTCTGCATCCCGAGCATGGCCTGCATGGCACGCCCGGCCTTCTCGGGGTCGGGGTCGGAGAGGAGGCGCGGGAGTTCCTTCGGGATGATCTGCCAGGACAGGCCCCAGCGGTCCTTGAGCCAGCCGCACTGGCTCTCCTGGCCGCCGTCGGCGGTCAGCGCGGTCCACAGGCGGTCGACTTCCTCCTGGTCCTCGCAGTCCACGTAGAGGGAGACCGCCTCGGTGAAGGAGAACTCCGGGCCGCCGTTGAGCGCGCTGAACCGCTGGCCGGCCAGTTGGAAGGCGACGAGCATCGCGGTGCCGGGCGTGCCGGGTCCGGCCTCCCCGTACCGCTGCACTTCGATGATCTTCGAGTCCGGGAAGAGCGTGGTGTAGAACTCCGCGGCCTGTTCGGCCTGCGTGTCGAACCAGAGGAACGTGGTGATCTTCTGTGGTGCGGCCATGACGCCTCCTGGGAGAACGGGGGCCGGTCGGCGCCCCTGGAGGGTGGACCGGCGGCGCGCCGGAAACTCATCGCCCGCCCCGTGACCGGCTGCGTCAGGGCTCCCCGGTCCGCGTCACGACACCCTGGTCCGCGTCACGGCTCCCGGGGCAGGTCGAGACGCCACACGGTCTCCCCGTCGTGCCGCACATCCGTGGCGGCGAGCCCGGCCGCCGCCGCGACGGCCGCGGAGGCGTGATGGTCGGGGTGTACATGGGCGATGACCGCGGCGATGCTCCCCGGCGGCTCCTGCGCGAGCGCGACGACCAGCGCGCGGGCCGCCTCCCGCGCGTATCCCCGCCCCTGCCAGGGCGTGCCGACGGTCCAGGCGATCTCCGCGAGGCGGGCGGACCCGCCGTGTTCGGGGAGATGGTCCGGTGCGGGCCCGAGCGTGGCTTGTACGGTTCCGATCAGCCGGCACTCCTCGCGCAGCCCGACGACCCAGTTGCACCAGGTCACCCGCGGGTCCGGCGCACCGGCCGCCCACCTCTCGTAGCGCGCCAGCAGCTGTTCCTCGGTCTCCGGCTCGCCCCCGATGAAGGTGTGCAGCGCGGGATCGCCGAGCACCTGCGCCATCTCGCCGGCGTGCTCGGGTCTCAGCGGCACCAGACGAAGGCGCGGCGTCCGCAGCTCGCGGAGGATCCGGGGGCTGCGGGAAACGCCCGGGCCACCGGGGCCGCCGGGGCCACCGGGACGGCCGAAGCCGCCGGGGTCACCGGTCGGTCCGGGTGTCACCCCGGCCCCTCGTGCAGCCAGCTGGTGAGCAGCACTCGCCGCCCCTTGGCCTCGATCCACTCGCTCTCTTCCTCGACCTGCCGGTAGCCGCAGGCCCGTGCGACGGCCTGGCTTGCGATGTTGTCCGCGTCGATCTGCAGCCGCAGCTCGCGCAGGCCGAGCTCCTCGTGGGCATACGCGGTGAGCAGCAGCGTGGCCCGTACGGCGAGGCCCTGGCCGCGGTGCTCGGGGGCGATGGCGTAGCCGAGGGTGCCGGCCTCCCTGTTCACCATGGACTCGCCCAGCGGCTGCTCGCCGTCGGTGGTCACGGCGAACCGCAGATGCGTGCCGGCCGCCTGCTGCTCGCGGGACCTCGCGAGGTGGGCCTCCGCCTCGGCCTGTCCGAAGGGGGTCGGCAGCGGGGTATGGACGGCGACCTGTTCGTTGTCGAATATCGCGATCATGGCGTCGAGGTCCTCGTCCCGCCACTCCCGCAGCACGAGCCCATCACCCTTGAGGATTGCTTCGGCCACAAGGGCCCCCTATCAATTGTCAGCTTGCTGCGTGCTGCGTGCTGCGTGTCGCATCGATTCGATGCGACACATCGATCCGGCGCATCGATCGACTACACGGACGGCACCACGACCGCCTGCTGCGGCCGGATCGGCAGCCGGTTGACCGGGCGGCCCGTCGCCGCACGCACCGCGCCCGCCACGGCGGCCGGGGCGGTGACGACCGGGACGGCCGAGGCGGCCTTCGCGCCGAAGGGCGCCACCACGTCCCGCTCCTCCACCAGCTTGACGATCCGGATGTCCGGGGCGTCGAGCGCGGTGGGCAGCGCGTAGCCGGTGAGGTCGGGGTGGCGGACGACGCCGCGCGGGGTGCGCAGGTTCTCGGTGAGCGCCGCGCCGACGCCCTGCGTGACGCCCGCCTCGATCCGGGCCGCGAGCTGGGCCGGGTTCAGGATGCGGCCGACGTCCTGGGCTACGGCGAGTTCGACGACGCGTACCGAGCCGAGCTCCACGTCGACGTCGACGACCGCGCGGATCGCGCAGAAGGCGAGGCCCACGAAGGCGTCGCCCTGGCCGGTCTCGTCGAGTGGTTCGGTCGGATGCGGGCGGCACTGGGCGGTGGCCCAGAGTTCCTTGCCGTCCATGGCCTCGGTGACGGTCGTGGAGAGCACACCGTCGTACGAGGTGATCTTGCCGTCGGCGATCTGCAGCAGCTCCGTGGACATGCCGAACTTGTGGGCGAGCGGCTGGAGGAGTTGGGTGCGGACCATTTTCGCGGCGCGTTCCACGGCTCCGCCCGACACCCACGTATGCCTGCTGCGGCAGCCCGGTCCGGCCGGCGGCTGGTCGGTGTCGACGGCCGCGACGTGGACCTCCTCGACACCGAGGGTCTCCTGGACGATCTGCCGGGCGAGCGTGGAGAAGCCCTGACCGGTCTCGACGGCCGCGCAGAGCACGGTCGCCACACCGTCCTGGATCTTCACGGTCGCGGTGGAGACCTCGTCCGCGCCTTCCGCGCCGAGCATGTGCACCATGCCGAGCGCGTAGCCGACACCGCGCCGCACGGCGCCCGGTTCGCCCGCGCCCTCCGGGCCGCCGGGGAGGATCCACTCCTCCTCGGGGGTGTCCTTGGGCAGCGGCGGCAGGTCGACATCGCGTACGGCGCGCAGAAGTTCCGCGACCGGGGCGGGGCAGGTGACGGTCTGGCCGGTGGGCAGGATGTCGCCGGTCGCGAGCACGTTGCGCATCCGCAGCTCGGCCGGGTCCACCTCCAGCTTCGCGGCCAGCTTGTCCATCTGGGCCTCGTAGGCGGCGCAGACCTGGAGCGCGCCCTCGCCGCGTACGTGCCCGGAGGGCGGGTTGTTGGTGCGCACGGCCCAGCCCTCGACGAAGGCGTGCGGGACGACATACGGGCCGCAGGCGAAGGAGACCGCGGCGGCGAGGGACTCCGAGGAGGCGTCCGCGTAGGCACCCGCGTCGAGGAGGATCTGCGCCTCCACCTTCACCAGGCGGCCCTCGGCGTCCGCGTGGTGGCGGTAGCGCAGGAGCGTGGGATGGCGGTGGGCGTGGCCGAGGAAGGACTCCTCGCGGGTCGCGGTCAGCTTGACCGGGCAGCCGGTGCGCAGGGCCAGGAGGCCGAGCGGGAGCTGGAAACCGGGGTCCTCGCGGTCGGCGGTCGCCCCGGGCACACCGGTGACGACGACCTTCACGCGCTCGGGTTCCAGGCCGTAGCAGGCGGCGGCCAGATCGCGGTCCGCGTGCGGGTCCGTGGAGGCCACGTACAGCTCGACGCCGCCGTCGGGGCGCGGCACGGCGAGGCCCGCCTCGGCGCCGATCGGGGCGGGGTCCTGGCGGCCGATGCGGTACAGGCCCTCCACGATCACCTCGCCGGTGGCCTCCTCGTCCCCGTAGCGCAGCGGGATGTGCCGGATCAGATTGCCGTCCGGGTGCAGGGGTTCGGCGGCGAAGGCCTGTTCGGGGTCGGTGACCGGTTCGAGCACCTCGTACTCGACGACGATCGCCGCCGCCGCCATCCGCGCCGTGTCCGGATGGTCCGCGGCGACCGCGGCGATCGGCTCGCCGTGGTGCCGTACGAGCTCGGCGGCGAAGACCGGGCGGTCCGCGATGCGGCGGCCGTGCGCGGCGTCCCCCGGCACGTCCCGGTGCGTGATGACGGCGTGCACGCCCGGCATCTGCTCGGCGCCGGTGGTGTCGATGGAGGTGATGCGCGCGTGCGGGTGCGGGGAGCGCAGGAGCGCCGCCCACAGCAGACCCTCGGCCCACAGGTCGGAGGCGTACGGGAAGGTGCCCTCGGTCTTCGCACGGGCGTCGGCGGGCGGCAGCGAGGTGCCGAGCCCGTGCTGCTTCTCCTCGGCGGCGACGGTCTCGGTGCTCACGCGTGGCCTCCGTCCTGCGGGTGGGTGACGCCTCCGGCGCCGGGGGGTGCCTGGTGCGGGACGCGGGCAGCCGGGTCGTTTTCGGGCGCGTGGGCGTGGGCCTGTCCGTGCCCGTGGGCGTGTCCGTGCGCGTGTGCGGGTCCGTGCCCGTGTACGGGTCCGTGCGCGGAACCGTCCGCCGGCGCGTCCGTGTGCTCGCTCTGACCCTCGCCCTGGTCCTCGGCCTCGGCCGTACCGGCCGCCTGGCGTTCGGCGACGACGTCCTTCACGGCTTCGAGTACGCCCTTGTAGCCGGTGCAGCGGCACAGGTTGCCGCAGAGCGCCTGGCGGGCGTCGCGCTCGGTCGGGCGCGGGTTGCCCTCGAGCAGATCGTGCACGGTCATCGCCATGCCCGGCACGCAGAAGCCACACTGCACGGCGCAGCTCGCGGCGAGGGCCCGCTGCACGTCGGAGGGCTGCCCGTCCCGGGCGAGGCCCTCGACCGTACGGACCTCGCTGCTCGCGGCCGTCGCGGCGGGCACGAGGCAGGAGGCCACGAGACGGCCGTCGACCTGCACCGCGCACGCACCGCACTCGCCCTGCGAGCAGCCGTCCTTGGCCCCCGCGAGGCCGAGGCGCTCGCGCAGCACGTAGAGCAGCGACTCCCCGATCCAGGCATCGGTGACGGGCCGGTCGGAGCCGTTCACCTTGAGGACGTAGGAGACGAGGGGGTGCTCGTCGCCGAAGGCGGGGGGTGGAGTGGGGTGACCGGCGTCGGTGGACTGCTCGGGCTCGGTCGCGGTGGTGTGGTCGGTCTCGGCGGGGTGACCGGCCTCGGAGAGGTCGCCGGACGGGGCCGGGTGGTCCGGTGAGTCCGGCTTCGGGGATGGATCGGGCTCGGGCTCGTGAGACGCCTCGCGCTCGTGAGACGCCTCGGGCTCGCGGGACGCCTCGGGCTCGCGGGAAGACTCGGGCTGGTCCGGCAGCTCGGAGTGCGAGGCTTCTCCGGTGGCCTGCGCCTGCGCATCGGCGGCCTCGGCAGGGCCGGCTTCCGCAGCGGCAGCTGCAACGGAGGAGGGCCCCGCAGAGGCGGCCTGCACCTCCCCGGCCGGCTCCTCGGCGCCGGGCGCGACCAGGACAACCGGCTCCTCCGGCGCGACCGGCTCGGCGGGTGCCCACGGTGCTGTCGCCCCGCCCGGGAGGGTCGCCGGGGCGCGGTCAGCCCACTGGTCGATCAGCGAGGACTGGGTGAACTCGCCCGATTCATCCGGCAGATCCCCCTGCGCCAGCGGAATCGACCACTGCCCGGTGGCGTGCGCCTGCGCGGCGCCCTGCTCCCCTGCCGCGTCCTGCACGGCCGCGTCCTGTACTGCTGCGTCCTGCGCATCGGTGAACGACCACTGCCCGGTCATCCCCGCCTCATGCTGCTGCGGGGCCGGCTGCTGCGGCGCGTTGGGCTCGGGCCACTGGACCTGCTCGGGCGCGGCCTGGGCGGGCGCGGCCTGGGCGGGTGCGGCCTGGGCGGTCTCCGGTCTCATCTGCGGGACGAGCGAGGGCAGGACGAACGTCCCCGTCGCCGCCGGATCGGCCGCCGCTCCGGGCACGACAGAGATCTGCGGCGGTACGAAGCTGCCGCCGGGCGCCGCGAGCGGGGTGTCCGCATACCCGTCGGGCAGCGCGACGAAGGCGGTCGCGTCGCCGTCGTAGTCGCCCTGGCTGGTGGGCTGCCAGCCGCCTTGCCCGTAGACGCCGTCTCCGTACGAACCATCGCCGTACGAACCATCGCCGTACGCACCGTTTCCGTACGCACCGTCCCCGTACGAGCCCTCGCCGTACGAACCGTCCTGCGCGCCGTCCCCGTACAAGCCGTCGTGCGCACCCTCGCCGTACGTGCCGTCGCCGTACGAGCCGTCGTACGCCCCGTCCCCGTACGCCCCCTCGCCCGTCTGCCCGTTCCCCACGTCTCCGCCGCTCCCGTACGCGTCCCCCGCCCCGTAGCCGGGACCGGGAGCGCCGTTGCCACCGTCCGTACCCCTGTCGCTCACGCCAGTGCCCTCCCCAGTGCCCGCCGGGCGAGCACGGCGACCGTGCGCCGCAGCTGCTGTACGGCGGGCGGCAGTTCCTGCGGGGTGCCGTCCGGGTCCTGGTCGGGGATGCAGGCCGCGGCCACGTAGTCGCCGAAGGCGTGCAGCGCCTCCGGGGCGAGGACGCGGCCGGCGTCCCAGTCGATGTGGGCGGCGATCCAGCGCTCCGCCTCGAGCGGCCGCAGCGGCATCGGCGCGACGGCGCCGACCGCGCAGCGGACCCCGCGGTGGGCGGGGTCGAGCACGAGGGCGACGGAGGCGAGGGCGCGGCCGGGTCCGGTGCGCCCGGTCGCCTTCAGGAAGACCTGCGGGGCGTGCAGCAGCGGAACCCGGACGAATCCGATGAGTTCGCCGCCGCGCAGCCGCTCCATTCCGGCAAGCAGATGCGAGACGGGCACTTCGCGGCGCGCGCCTTCGCGCCCCGCGACGACCAGCGTGGCTTCGAGGGCGGCGAGCACGGGCAGCGAGTCGCCGGTGGGCGCGGCGGTGGCGATGTTGCCGCCGAGCGTTCCGGCGTTGCGGATCGTGGGCGGCCCGGCCGCACGCGCGGCGGCGGCGAGGGCGGGGATCAGGGCGGCGAAGTCGGGGCGGCCCATGCGGGCGTGGGTGAGACCGGCGCCGAGCAGTGCGTGGCCGTCCTGGTATTGCCAGCCGCGGATTTCGGCGATCTTCCCGAGGCCGACCAGACCGGCGGGCCGCAGCTGCCCTTTGTTCACGGCGGCCATCAGATCGGTGCCGCCGGCCACGGGCACGGCGGCGGGCATGGCGGAGAGCGCCGCGACCGCCTCGTCGAGCGAGGTCGGCAACGTCACGGACTGCGCTGTGTGCGCTACCTGCGGTGCCTGCGTGGTCAAGACCGGCTACCCCTTCCCGTGCCCGACTCGTGAGCCCTCGCGAGCCAAGGTGTGCCTACTGCGCCGTACGGTACGTGCTCACAGGCCGGACGTGGCAACTCTGGCACATGTTCCGGGTCCGCCGACGAGGGGGTCCACTAGGACCCTTTCGCCAGGGAATTCACGTAATGCCCGCATTTCTTATGGCATGGCAGGCCAAGTTTCCTACGGCATGGCAGGTCAAGCTCCAGGCGCACCTCCCCCTCCCAGGGCCGCCCCCGCGCGGGAGACGGCCGAGTGGGCGCCTCACACGTTCGGGGGCGCCCCGTCGATCGGGCGTCCGAGCACGCCGGGCCGCCGCTGCCAGGGCAACGGGCCGCCGGGCGGGCGGAATTCGACACCGAGAGCCTCAAGCCGCCGGTAGTGCGCGGTCATCCGCCGCTCGAAGTCCGCGAAGTCCCGCTCCCCCGCCGCCGGCATCTCACTCCACGCCACCTCCGCGAAGGCGGCCAGCCGCGGGAACGCCTGGTAGTCGACGCGGGCCCGGCTCTCCATCACCTCGGTCCACAGATTCGCCTGCGTACCGAGGACGTGCGCGGCCTCCTCGGCGGTCAGCTGCGGCGGAACAGGCTCGAACCGGTACACGTCCTCAAGGCTGCGTACGTACCCGATCGGCACCGGCTCGTCCGCTCCTCCGTCCTGCCGGTGATCCAAGTACACCTGCTGCTCGGGACACATGACGACATCGTGGCCCGCGCGGGCCGCGGCGATCCCACCCGCGTACCCGCGCCAGCTCGACACCGCCGCACCCTCCGCAAGCCCGCCTTCGAGGATCTCGTCCCAGCCGATGAGGCGCCGCCCGCGCTCACCCAGCCAGCGGTCGAAGTGCCGGATGAACCAGGACTGCAGCTCGTCCTCGTCATTCAGCCCGAGCTCCCGCATCCGCCCCTGCGCGAACTCCGATTCCTTCCACTGCTCCTTGGGGCATTCATCGCCGCCGATATGCACGAACGGCGAGACGTCTGCCGGGAACAGGTCGAGCACCTCCTCCAGAACACCCTCGTAGAAGCGGAGCACGTCCTCGGACGGCGCGAGCACGTTCGGATTGACACCCCAGTCGTCCCAGACCCCGAGTGCCTCCGTATCCACGACATCGCGGTTGCCGAGCTCGGGATACGCGGCGATCGCGGCCTGCGAGTGGCCCGGGATGTCGATCTCGGGCACGACCCTGATATGCCGTTCCCGCGCGTACGCGACGATCTCCCGGATGTCGTCCTGGGTGTAGCAGCCGCCGTGCGGCTTCTCCTCCCACAGTGGCGAGGCACCATGCCCGTACCTACTCCTCGCCCGCCACGCACCCACCTCGGTCAGCCGCGGATACCGCTCGATCTCGATCCGCCAGCCCTGATCGTCGGTCAGGTGGAAGTGGAAGACGTTGAGCTTGTGCGCGGCCATCAGATCGAGATAGCGCAGCACCCCGTCCTTGGGCATGAAATGCCGCGCGACATCCAGCATCATCCCGCGCCACCCGAACCGGGGTTCGTCCTCGACGGTGACCACGGGAACCCGCCACTCGGCCCGCTGCACGACAGGCGCCCGACGGAACGCCTCCGGTCCGAGCAACTGCCGGAAGGTCTGCGCCCCCCAGAACACACCGGCGGCACTGCCGCCCTCGATCCGGACACCGCTGTCCGCCTCGACGGAGAGACGGTACGCCTCGGGAGCCAGCCTCCCGTCGACGCGCAGCGTGACGCCGAAGTCGCCGCCGGACCCTGACTCCAGCGGCAGCCCGGTCGCGGCACCGACCGTACCCCTGAGCCAGCGCGCGACGCCCTCGGTGCCGGGTCCGGCACCGAGCGCGGTGTCGACGGCGATCCTGCACCACTCACCCCCGCCCCAGCGGCAGCGGCGCGGCTGCGGTACGAGGGCCGCGAGTTCCACTTCAGTCGTCATACCGACGACCCTGCCATGCGGACGGCATACACAACGAGCCTCAATAATCCGAGCGCTTCCGCCCCTCCCGGTTCACGGCGAGCCTCCCGGTTCACGACGAGCCGCCCCCGCACTCGGCCCACAGGTACTTCCCCGGCCCGCCCAGCGGGTACCACCCGAACCGGTCCGCACAATCCCGCACGAGCAGCAGCCCACGCCCGGTTTCACGCGCGCCGCCGGGAACCACCGCCACCCCTTCGAAAGGCGGCGGAACCTCCGGATCCGCATCCCACACCCCGACCCGCAGCCGCCCCTGGGGCCGCTGCCCGATCCTCAGGGCGTACGGACCCGAGGTATGCACTTGCGCATTGGTGACGAGCTCGGACGCCAACAACTCGGCAGTGACCGCCAGTTCACCCATCCCGTGCCGATCGAGCACCGCCCGCAGCGCGGCGCGGGCGACGCCGGGGGCGCGGGGGTCATGGGGCAACTGGAGGGTGTACGCCCACGGGGGCGGGGTTAACGTTGCCATGGAAGTCTCCTTCGGTTGAGGGGAGTTGATGTGGACCGGTGGCTTCGCCGGGTCGTCGGCACCCGGTGCTCTTCCGATGACTTCACGGTAGCGGCGGGGACTATATTCTTCATCCCTGCTGGAGCGAGTTCTAGGGCAACCACTCGTGTGAGTGACAGGAGCGCAACGCATGGCCGTCCGGACCAACCCGACGGGTCGCCAACTCCGATTCGGCATGGAACTGCGCAAACTGCGCGAGCGGGCTGGCCTCAGCTCCACAGCCGCGGCCCAACTCCTGGGTATCAAGCAGGCCCAGGTCAGCAACATGGAAACGGGCCGCCTCGCGGTCAGCGCCGACCGCGTTCGCACCCTCGCGTGCCACTACGACTGCTCCGACAAGGAGTTGATCGAGGCCCTCGCCGCCATGACCGGTGCACGCAAGCGTGGCTGGTGGGAGGCGTACCGCGACAGCCTGTCGAGCAGCCTGATCGACCTCGCAGAGATGGAACACCACGCGACGCGCCTGCGCGCGGGAATCACGGCACACATCCCAGGGATGCTGCAGATCCACGACCACGCACGTGAGGTGTTCCGCCAGGTCGTCCCCGAGCTGTCCCCGCCGGAGATCGAGCACCGCCTGATGTTCCGCATCAAGCGTCAGGAAGTCCTCTTCAACGATCACTCGACGCCATACGACGCAACGATTCACGAAGCCGCCCTGCGCATGCAGTTCGGCGGTACCGCGGTCACGAAGCGTCAGCTACAGCACATCCTCGACCTGACCGAGCGGGACCCCATCACGATCCGGGTCATCCCGTTCACGGCCGGCGCCTACCCGGGCTCGGGCCAGTCGATCCTTTACGCGCACGGCCCCGTACCCGGCCTTGACACAGTCCATCTGGACCAGTCCCACGGCGCGCTTCTCCTGGACGCAGAGGCCCAACTCTGCAAGTACCGGGTGCTCATGAGGCGAATGGAATCCACGGCGCTCACTCCGCACGCGTCACGCGACCTGATCCACACCATCATCAACGACCTTTGAGGACCGCCATGACCACGCACCGCTGGCAGAAGTCGTCCTACTGCGGCGAGGGAGAGGCCTGCATACATGTCGCGGCAGACGGCCCCACCATCCTCCTCACGGAATCCGCCGACCCGACCGGCGCTATACTCCGCCTCCCCCGCCCCGACTTCACCACCCTCCTCACCAGCATCAAGTCCGGCACGCACCCCCTGAACACCACCCCAGACGGAACGATCCACCTAGGCCCGGTCACCACGACCCTCCCCAAGTGGCAGGCCTTCACCCAAGGCATCCACTCCGGCGAATTCGACCACTTCACCGCGCCATAATTCGAGCACGCCCCACGTCAGACTCCGCCTTCAACGCACACCATCGACGCCCTGGACGCTCGCTCATCAGTCGGGAGACCACCGAGAGGGCAGGCACGGACGGTGAAGTGGACCCAAGACAGCGATAGCCGCCGACGGATCGAGGACAACAACCCAGAACCCAGAACGTTTCGGCTCATCATCTCCCCACCCGCAAGCTCTGCCACTACCAGACTTCTGGCTCCTTCCAGCGAACGCAGGTAGGCCGCGCTCCTCCGGATGACAGAAACTCCTTCACGGCATCACGCACAAGCCGAATGGAAATCTCGGATCGCCCAGGGAAGTCAGTTGGATTACCGACTGCGAAATATGTCACATCACCCGCATTGCCTGACGGGTTATGAGACACAAAATTCCCCCGCTCATCCATGAAACCAAGGACTCCGACTTGCCGGACACTGTCAACACCGACGAGCAACTCGTGATCAGGGAACCCGGACTCCATGACCGGCCTGGCGAGGCTATGCACTTCGGCCAGATTTCCGTAAGCCACTTTTGTCGCCCAGAATCACTCCCAGAAAACTATCGCACCCCAGCCGCTGGCGACACGGACCACCTGAATCAGGCCCCACGACCCGACCTTCAAAAAATTTCCACAAAGGGGGCGACCTCCCGCCCCTGATGTTCGCCGCAGCTGCCGCAGCCTCAAGCGTGCCAGAAGCCCCGCCGAGAAGATCTCAGTGGGGCTTCCACTCGAACACGTACTTGCCATTTTCAAGTGCAATGCAATTGCGCTTGAATCACTCTGCACTGTCGATGTATTCAGCGAGCCTTTTCAGTGTTGCCGCCGAGGTTGAAAGGGTGGGGTGAGGCATAGCTGAATATTCGGGGCAGACGACGTGCCATGGCCACTGACGCGAACGGCGGACGCGCAATCTTGCCGGAACGAGTGGCCAGCCGACCTCCCGCTGCCGCTACAGGGAGGTCATCGCCTCCTCCTCATTGAGACTTTAGCCAGTAGTCACGAGCCGCATCAACGATTGAATCGTAATCAGCCTTTACAACACTCCCGACGAGAACTGGCCCGACCCCAGCTGGCATGATTTCCCGAGCTAGAAGGAAGAAGCGACCCGTATGGATGAAACCATACAGTGTCCATCCGTCCAGCGACTCGACGCTCGAAATTATCGCAGCGTCATGGAGGAACTCATCTACAGCAAACCGATCCATGAGCCCTGAAGGATCGAATCCGATATCGACCTTTGCATCATCGAGTTGCGGACGATCCTTGAGTTGCGCCATGACCGATCCAAGAATACACCCCTCCCGATCACCAAGCAAAGCTCCGCCGATAATTATTTGGAAACGGAACATGCGATGGCCGGGGAGTGGGCTGACGAGTAGACCGAACTGGCCAGCGTCATCAAGGAATCTCATCTAACTAGCCTCGCCGTACTTGAATTGGAATGTGCTCCATCGGAATCTCAACCGGATTACCCCGGTTATCACGGCCATTCGAGCTCCCGCTCCAATGCCATTGCCCGTGACCGTTATCGGAGTATCTATAGTAGACCGCCTTCTTTCCGGTGCCGATCTTAGTCCAGCGCACACCATTGACTAGCACGCTGTTCTGAAACTGCTCCTCAGCATCGGCTGGAAGGACACCCTTTTTAGGGTTGTACGCGTTCGGCCCGTCATGAGGGTCATGGTGACCAGGGTTCTCGTATCCAGTTGGGCATCGTTCCGAGTTTGCATTGTGAACGAGTACCGGCGTCTCGCCCGCAAGCACATAGTACGTGTGCAGGTCATCGACGGTGAGGTTGTAGGTACGGGCGTGCTGCGTGAAGGGCCTGTTAGCTGTGACCAGGACCGTGTCGCCGTCATCGGTGAGCAGGGTCATGCCGGGGGTAAGGTCACCGGCTTCGATCCAGCTCTTCTGGGATGGCGACCAGAACGGGTGCTCGTACGTTGCCGTGACTTCGTCCACACCGTCCGCAGATGCGATAGAGAGTGTGTTGAAGTACTTGTCGTCTTCGGTGCGGATGAGGCGGGTCACTTCACGGGGTTGCCGCTCGCCCGTTTCCGGGTCGGCCGCCAGGACCTTGTCACCGAGTTCGACCTTCTCGATGTCCTTGGTGGTGCCGTCTGCCATGAGGACGTCGGTGCCTGCTACGAAGCATGTGCACGGTACTTCTTTGGCCTTCTTGCTGAGCTTGAACAGCTTGCGGGCCCATCCGATGGCTTTCATCGGTGTCGGGAGGTCTGTTGCCGCCCAGCCGCAATGCGAGTTTATTCCGAAGTCGTCCCAGCAAGCTTTCCACTCTTCAGTGTCTGGGAGGACCAAGGCCTTACCGATTTCCCACAAGCCCATATCGGCCACGGCACCCATGCCGTCTAGCACCTTCTCCGCGATCGTCGGCTCAAAGTATGGGGCAGCGGCGGATAGTTCATCGTCGACGCTAGGGCCGAAACCGCTGGTGATGATCTTGCCGCAGTCCCCGCGATACTGTGCCGCAGCAGTACATCCGCCGTTATCGCCTCCGTTGTGTGTGCCTCCTCCACTTCCGGAGGAACCTGTGGCAACAGCGTGGCCGACGCCGCCCGTGATGGCGCCGATGGGCGTGCTGCAGGAGACGGTGTAGGAGCCGCAGATCGGTGCGAGGCCGGTGGGGTCGGTGAGGGTGACGGGGCTGTTGTTGGCGTAGCTGTAGCCGTTGAGGGATTGGGGCTGGTTGGGGACGAGGAGGGGGTCGACGCTGATGAATTGGCCGATGGCGGGGTCGTATTCGCGGGCGCCGATGTGGGTGAGGCCGGTGGTTTTGTCTTCGGTTTTTCCGAGGAAGCCCTTGTCGTCGGGCCAGGTGGTGCCGGTCGGTTTGCCGCGTTCGGCGCCGAACGGGGTCATGTAGCGCTTGGTGAGGGTTTGGGTGGCGTCGGCGTTGATGGCCAGGGACATCGTGCCGTGATGGTCGCCGGCGAGGTAGGTGAGTTTGTTGCTGCCGTTCTCGTTGGAGCGCATGGCGACGGTCTGGCCGCCTGCGGTGTAGTAGCGCTGGGCCCAGGTGGTGCCGTCGGCGCGGAGGTGGAGTTCGGTGGCTCCGGCGTACAGGACGCGTTCGCCGTCTTCGGTGTTGCGGATGAGGAGTTCACCGGCTGCGTCGTACAGGTAGTCGGTGCTCTTGCCGTTCTCGGTGAGTTTGGCGAGCTTGCCGGTCTCGGACCAGGTCAGGTCCTGGGAGCCCGAGGTACCCGGGCGTTTGGTGGTGTTGCCGGTGGTGTCCGCGGTGTAGGTCTTCTGCGGGGCCGCGCAGTCACCACTGGTGGTGGTGCCGGTGAGGAAGTGCGGCTGGTCGGTGTCGGTGTAGCAGTAGGTGGTCTTGGTGGTGCCGGCGGCCTTGTGACTGGTCTCCGAGGTGCGCTGGCCTGCCGTGTTGTAGGTGTAGGAGGTCCAGTACGGGGCCGGGCCTGACAGGCTGTCTGCGCTGCGGGGGTCTGTGCAGTTCTGGGAGGCGGGGGTCCAGGCTTCGGTGAGGCGGCGGTGGCCGTCGTAGGCGAAGCACTGGGTTTCCGGGCTGCTGGTGCCGCCGAGGTTGGTGGGGTCGGAGATGGAGGTGACGTTTCCGGCCTGGTCGTAGGTGTAGTTGAGGTCCTGCAGCTGGTAGCCGTGGGTGTCGGTGTTGACGTAGCTACGCTTCAGGCGACCGGTGCCTTCTTCGAACGTGTTGTTGATGTAGCTCTTCTTGTGCTCGGCTGTGCCGCCTGTGCCGACCGTGAGCTGGAGGGGCTGGCCGAGTGGCGAGTAGTCGGTGTCGAGGAGGTAGCCGCCGGCTTGGGTGACCTGGCCGAGGTCGTTGTACTTGTAGCCGATGATTTCGGAGGGCAGGCCCCCAGGGCGGGTTCTTCGGTGTTCTGGAGAGTGCCGTCGAGGTTGTAGTAGCGGGAGTACTCCAGGGTGGCCGGTTCACCTGCCTTGACGAACGGGTCGTCCGCGGGGAGTTCGAGTTTGCTGGCGACGGGCCGGGACAGGGTGTCGTATTCGGTGACGGTGTCGGTGTACGCCTGGCCGTTCTTGCCGCCCACGTAGCGGGTGCTGCTGGTGGGCAGGCCCTTGAGCAGTGTGTCGTAAGTGTGGCCGGTCAGCTGGTTGGCGTCCGTCTGAGAGCCCGACCACGTACCGGTGGAGCGGCCGAGTTCGTCGTAGGCCGTCAGGATCGACGTACCGCGCGAGTCCGTGGACTTCACGGGCCGGTCGAGGACGTCGTACGTGGTCGTGGACGTGCCCTTGTCCGGGTCGTCCGCCTTGGTCTGGCGGCCGAACAGGTCGTAGGTGTACGACCACTCCGCGCCGTCCGGGCCGGTGATCTGCGTCTGCAGGCCATCCCGGGCGTAGGCGAACTTCGTCGGTGCATACGGTGTGCCCAGGCCGCCGCCGAAGTCGGTGTCGGAGGGGGAGGTGCCCGCGTATTCGCGGGTCTCGGTGGTGCGGCCGCGGATGTCCGTGATCGTCCGGGTCGCGGTGCCGCCGTCGACGGCGGTGGTGGCGGTGGAATCACCGGTGTAGGTCGCGGTGGTCGTCCACTTCTTGACCCCGAACACGTGCAGACTGCTGGTCGTGGCGCGGCCCGCACCGTCGAAGGTGGTCATGGTCTGGACGGGTGCTTCGCCGTATTCGGCCCGGGTGTAGGTGCCGTTCGGCGTGCTGGTCGTATCGAAGATGTCGGCCTGCGACTCATACGCCAGACCACGGGTGTCGTAGCGGGTGTCCGTGAGGAGCCGGCCACCGTCGGGTGTGGGTGCCTGGGTCTGCAGCGGACGCAGCAGCGCATCGAAGATCGCGTAGGTGGTGTTGTAGGTCTCGCCGTCCTTCTTCAGCGTCGATGTGGACACCCAGGACTGCTTGGTGTTGTCGACGTGGTACGCGAACTTCATGGTGGGGCCGTAAGTACCGCTGGAGCGGTTCGGCGTCCAGACCTTGGTGAGTCGGCCGAGCGCGTCGTAGGCGGTTTCGGTCTTCTTCAGGTTCGCGTCATAGGTACGCAGCGGCTGTCCGCGGCGTGGGTCGAGGAAGCTGACCGTGCGGTGGCCCAGCGGGTTGGTGACATCCGTGCGGGTCAGTGGTCCGGAGGTGGCGGGCCGGTACGCGGTGGAAGAGGACCGGTTGTCCGCGTTGGTGACCTTGGTGGGGCGGCCGAGCGTGTCGTACTCGGTGCTCGCCACGCGCTGCCACGTCGGCACGCCACTGCTGGTGTACCCCTTGGCGCGGCCGGACCAGGTGGGCAGGCCCTTGGTGGGCTTCATCGACGCCGACCACGTGGTGGCCCCGTCGTAAGCGACCGCCGTATCCGCAAGCACGTCTCCACGCCAGGTGGAGTCGGCAGGCAGATCGAGGTCGGCATCGGCGACGGAACATTGCTTGCCGACGGTGCGGGTGCGGGAGACGAGGCTGTTGATGCCCGCATCCGGGTTGCGGGCGTACCAGGTGCGGGTGCAGATTTCGTCGCCACCCACACCGCGCTGGCCGTAGTCGTCGACCTCACGGACCATGCCCAGCTCGTCGTAGCGGGTGGTGGCCACATGGGTACGCCAGGACTTCGGAACGGTCAGATAGGTGCTGGTGTACGCGGTGCTGGGCCGAGTCCAGCGTGCGACGTGGTCCGCGGCGTCCGGGACCGACTGGGTGGCGGTGGTCTTGGAGGTGAACGTCCTGAATGTGCTGCCGATCGGCTGGCTGCCGTTGTAGGTGACCTGCTGGCGCAACTGTCCCGCATAGTGGTCGTGATCGGTCAGGGCCGCGAAGTCGACGTCCGTGTCCAGGAGCGGGGCCGCGGACACCGTCTTGGTGGTGCCGTCCTTGTTCTTGTCTCCGTTCATGCCCTGCAGGTAGCGGGAGACGGTCTTGGAGCGTGTGGTGCCGAGCGCGCCCGAATATGCGGTCACGTCGCGGTAGCCACGCCACTCGGACCAGGTCCGTTCGTCCTTCGGCGTGAACGGGTCGTCCGCGTGGTGCCAGGCCGGGCCGCTGTAGGAGTAGGCGTGCTCGACCGTGTCGTTCTGCCCGGTCGGATCGGACACCGACACGGCGAGGACGCGGTACTTGTGGAACCAGTCCACCGAGGCTTCCTCGGCACCGTTGATGTTCCAGAACTGCGGGTAGCAGGAGCGGGTGTTGGAGTCCTGCGCAGCGCCGAGGACTTCGGAGCGCTTGCACTCCGGGCCGGACAGGGTCACGGTCGTGATCGCCCCGGTCTCCGAGGTGATCGTGTGGATGCGGTGCCGCTTGAGCGGCACGATGTCGTCGGTGGCGTCGACACGGTTCTCGCGCAGCTGGTACGTGAACGTGACCGGGTTGACGTCGATCGCGGTACCGGTCTTGCCGGTCCGCTTGATCGATTTCAGGACCAGGACGTGGTCCGTGGTGTCCCCGATGTCACCCGCGTCGTAGTAGTCCTGCGTCAGCGCCCACGAGTCGACCGGGTCGTACTTGGAGCCGGAGGCGTTCCACGACCAGGTGTGGATGTTCGTGACGCGCTTGCGGGAGAAGAACGACGGACCGGCCGCGTTGCAGTCGCTGTCGTCCTTGCTGCAGATCGCGTCGAACGGGACATCGGGCCAGTGCTTGGCGGTGTCCTTGGTCAGCGTGGTGCAGTCGCCGACCGTGCAGCGTTCCTTGTGCGAGAGCGTGACCTTCGCGTCGGCGTCATCCGTGAACAGGGCGCCCGTGCGCAGCCCGTACTTGATCTCCTTCAGATAGCCGCCCCGCGTGTAGGACGAGTTCGCGGTGGTGGCTTTGTTCTTCTTGTAGTAGTTGGACTCCTTCGCGTACCAGTAGGTGGAGGCGTTGCCGCGGGTGTCCTCGACCAGGTCGAGGTTCCACCGCCACGCCTGCACCACGGCACGGTCCGCGAAGGTGCTGCCCTTGGTGTAGCCGGGCTCGCCGGAGTCGTCGCCGAACACCGGCACGGTCCACGTGGAGTTGGTGCGCTGAGCGTCGGCGCCCGGCAGCTTGTTCAGACCGAACGTGTACCGGGTGCCGTCGCCGGTGGTGACGGTCCAGTACTCGCCGTTGTCGTCGCCGTTGGCCGCACCGGTCGACCGCTTCACCGTCGAGGCGTCGTCGTTCTCCAGATGCCACTTACCGGTGGTCTTGTCCTTGATCAGGCGGCTGGACCTGCCGTTCAGAACCAGACGGGCATTGTCGTACTTCCAGCACCGGTCGAAGACGTCCGCGTGGCCGTCGTCGTCGCAGGAGCCGTAGGTGCGTTCGATGTAGGACTCGGTGAGCGTGAAACCTTCGCCGACCGCGCTGCCCTGGTTGTTGGTGGTCGCGGTGCGGCCGTCGATGCTGCCCGAGTCATACGACAAGCCGATGCTCGGCGCGGGCCCGGCCGCGGCCGGAGGCAGCGCGAAGCCGTAACTCCAGGTGAACGAACCGGAGCTGCCACCCGCCTCCCACGATGAGGACGCCGACAGCTCGGTGGCCGAATAGTCACCACTGCCGTTCGCGGCCTCACCGCCACCGGCAGCCGCAGCCGTCACCGCGAACACCGACACACCCGATGCCGCAGCATCCGAAGCCAGCTGGGACGAAAGCCCGGCAGGCGTAGCCTTGGCCAGCTGCACCTGCGCCGACACCGACTGAGCCTTCGGATCATTCTCCGAGCGCAGCGGCGTCTGCTTACGGCACTCCGCCTTCTCCGGCGTGGAAAGCGCACAGGCCGGCAGCTGAACCATCCGCAGCCGCTGCGACCAGCCACCACCGAACTTCGCCGCAAACCGCTCATAGTCCACACGGACCTCGGCCGCACCCGGCGTATCCGCCGACGCCGTCAGCAGCACACCCGTCACGCCCGCCTTCTCAGCGGCCTTCTGCCCCAGCACCGCGACCCGCGCCTGGCCCGAGGCCGCGGCCGTCCGGCTACGCCCCTCAGCCCGCACTGCGACCGGTGCGCCGCCCAGATCGGCCTTGGCCGCCTTGGACGTGGACAGCTTCAGCGTGCCCTGGTCCGGCTTCGGCCAGGCAGCCTCCTGCTCCTGCCTCGCCCGCCGCGCCTGCGCAGCCCCCGCCTTCTTCCCCTCCGCGACACGCTCCCGGGCCTTCTTCGCCCCCTGCCCGGTGACCGCCTTGACCTTGCTGACCCGCGGCGCAGGCACATCCGGGCGCCCCAACCCGCTGCCGCTGTCCTCAGCGACCGCGACTGGCAGCTGACCCACCGGAGCCAGCAGCGCCAGCGCCAGACCGGGGACCAGCAGCCGCCGCCCCCAACCCCTCACACCTCTACGTGAAGTGCCCCTGCCAAACACCATCGGAATTCCGTCCCCACCCAGTCCACAAGATTCAAAAGGGTCAGCCGCACCACAGCAGCGGCCTGCGGTCTCAGTCCAATGCGGGATCGGGAGGGCGGGCGGCGTAGCCGCGCGCCCTCCCGATCCCCGGATCAGTCGCCGACGCGGTAGGCGATCTGCTTGTCGCTGGCCATGGCCCCTGCCCACAGGCGCACCTCGTGGATCCGTCCGGGCAGGTGATGCTTCCACTCACCGCCGGTCAGGCCCTTGCCGATCGCGAAGTCACCACTGCCCAGCCTGACCGTGAACGCCTTCGCCCCACCGTTCTGCGTATGACCGAGGTACAGGCTGATCGTGCCGTCAAGCGAGTTGTAGATCCCCGTCAGGCGCACCGGCGCGTCCATCGCCGCCGTCTCGTCGGACACCACCGACGAGAACGTGCCATCCGCCTCAAGCCGCCCGAAATGCCACTGGCCAACCGGCACCGTGCGCTCCTCCAGAGTGTCCTCGTCAAGCACGGACTTCTTCTCCGTCAGCTCGAACCAGAACCCCCAGGCCGAACCATCCGCCGTCCGCTGCCCCAGCACCTGCCCGGTATAGCCGACATCCCGGGACAACAACTTGGCGCTGTCCAACTGGGCCAGCGTCGTCACCGTGAACGACCCATGCTCATTGACCAGCGGACCAGGCGCAGTCGCAGCATCATCCACACCATCCAGCACGATCGCCTCACCATCGAGGGAGGCCCCGCCCGTCAGCGTGAGATCACGACCATAGCCGGACGTAGTGTCCGCGATCGTCGTGCCGCTGCCCCGGTCAGCCGACCAGTCAGCCACCAGCTCCGCCGCCGCGAACTCCTGCGAAACCAGCAACTGCGCCTCCGCAGCAATCTCCTGCTCGGTCAAAGCACGCTGCCACACCGCGACCTCGTCAATCGAGCCAGGGAAGTACGAGCCTGGACCGTTGCTGTACTGGTGCCGTCCGAACTCCAGCGGCGCTGTCGCAGGCCATGAGCCCTCGACCACGGCCGTACTGCCCTGCTTTCTGCCATCGACGTAGAAGTTCAACTCCTTCGTCGCGGGGTCAAAGGTGCCAGCAAGGTGCGTCCAGACACCGGTCTGAGCCGGATACACGGCGTACTTGCCGAAGTACCAGTCATTCTCGCCAGGCTTCCTGACCCCGAAGTACCAGGTCTTCTCGGTGGTCGTGTAGTAGAAGAGGAAGGGGCTACTGACCCCGTCCTTTGACGACAACACCCCGGCCTTGTTCTCCAGACTGTCCAAGCGCACCCACGCGGACAAGGTGTAGGCGGAACGTGTCTCCAGCACCGGCCCCTCGGTGGCCGCGTAGCCGGTCGTGCCGTTAAGTGACAGCCCCTTGTCCGTGATCGGTGTCCCCAGTGGCTGGCCTGCCGAGTCATGGGTGATCAGGCCCCGGCGACCGCGGTCATCCCGCACCGCACCGCCGCCCAGTGTCGCGTCGTCCGCGCCGTCCCCGGTCGCGGCGTCCTTCGCGACACCGTCCGTTTCGTCGAAGTGCCAGCGCCCCACGGGGCCGTCACCGGCCTTGACCAGAAAGTCGACCGAGTTCCACGCCCCATACCGGCCCACAGTGTCCTTCGCCCTGACCAACAGGGAGTGGGTACCAGCCCGCTCCGGGGTCAGCGGAACACTCACCGTCGAACCATTGACCGTCGGATACGTCGTCATCCCCGACAACTGGTACTGGTACGACACGACCCCGCTGTCACCGGCTGCCGGAGCGAAACCGAACGTGGCCTCCTGCCCCGGACCGCCCGACGCCTGACAGGCATTGGCTGTGCACTCCGTGTACGGACTCCCGATTGTGATCTGCGGTGCCTTCGGTGCCGTCGGATCCACCATGAAGTAACACGACGCCGTGTAGCCGGTGTTGAGCCGGTTCGTACCGCCCTCGTAGTACGACATCGTCAGCGACCTCAGCCGGTACTTCACGCCCTCCTGCAACGTCGGCAGGCTCCGCGACTGCTTGACCAGATGCCCCACATAGCCGGTACTGGGACCGTCCAGATCGCTGTGCGCCCGGACCCACGACGAGCCGTCCCACTTGTCCGTACGCCACCGGATGCGCAACAGTGCATCCGCCGTGGCGCCGGAGGCGGCCTTCGGGCGGCCGGTCACCAACGGGGTCGGATCGGAGACGACGGTCGGGGCGCTGGAGTCGGTCGAGCACACCCGGCCCGACCCGGCAACCAGACCGACCTCCGTGGGATAAGCCGGCTTCGCCACATACTTGACCTCAAGCACCGCGTCGTTGCGGAACCGCTTCCACGCCGACGTGTCCGACTCGTCATTCGCGCGCAACTCCAGCGTGAGACGGGAGAACTTGCCCGCCGCGAAGTCCTTCACCGTCGGGGTGAGGTTCTCGTTCGACTCGTTCGGGTTGTCGTTGAACTCAATCGTCGCATTCGGCTGCGATGGGTCGCACTTCGAGCCGCGTCCGGCCGACACCGTACGGTCGACCATCCAGTCCAGTTCCTTGGGCTTCGACGACCACGTCGTGGACGAGGAGATGTTGTTCGTCCGCACCAGATCCACCTTGCGCGCCGTGCAGGTGAACGACCACGTCTCCGTCACCCGGAACGTCGCGTCCAGGACGTGCTTGCCCTTCAGGCTGGCCGGGGAGAACTCGAAGTACAGGCGCTGCACATAGCCCTTGTCACTGCACTTGTAGCCGTTCCAGTAGCCGCACTTGCCCATCCCCTTGCCCTCGTTGTCGCTGCCATTGCCCCAGCCATACGACTCATAGCCGTCCGAACGCAGCAGCGTGCGCTCCGACTCACCCCATGAGACGGAAGGGTCGATGAACAGCGGAAACTCCGACTCGGGGGTCTCGGCCAGCATTTCGGCGTCCGGCACCAACGCCAGCTGCCCCTTGCCGACGTTGACGTCCATCGTGGCCACCGCATCGCCTTGGCCCGGCTCCCGGCCCGTTCCCGACGGCGCGACCTCCGCCGGGTCACCGGCCGCGGCCTCCGCCCCGTCGGCCGACACCGCACCAGAGGCCTTCGCCGTTTTCGCCAGCTGGCCGGCCTGCGCCTGGCCCGCCGAGTCCCACATCCGCGCCGGCGGCGCCTTGAACACCGTGTTGCCGTCGTCATCGACCGCAGCCAGATTGCCCGCCGCGCCCTCACGCACCGTCAGCCCGTCGGTGCGCAGACCGAAGGTCAGCTTCTCCAGCTCCGCACTCTGCGCCGCCTCAGGCGTCTTCACAACGAGTACATGCTGGAAGCTCTCGACCGTCGCGGTCACCTTCAGGTCCACGCCCCGGAATCACTTCGCGGTACAAGGCGCTATCCCCATCCAGCGTCGGCTCGGGCAGCGTCCCGGGCCACGTGAACTCCAACGACCTGCCTCGCTCGGCAATCCGGGCCATCGGATCATCCGCACCACCACCGGAGAAGCTGATCTGCGCGGCAGCGGCCTTCGGCCCCACCGAACCGTCCGCCCGCTTCTCCAACGTCGCATCCGGCGCCTGCCAGCCCCCACCCGGCTTCGAAACCCGCACCGGAACCGACGACTCCACCAACGAAAACGTCGAACCATCCGGGTTGGCGTAGACCGTCGTCCGCTCCGAGCGCCGGCCGGTCACCTCAACCCGCTCACCCGACGCCTCGGCTTCCGCAAGCGCCTTCCGCCCCTCCGACAACTCCGTGCTGTCAGCAGTGCGCACCGCTGCCTGCGCGGTCGGCACCTGCACCAGAAGCGTGGACAGCAGCCCCGCAAGCGTCGCCCCCGCCAACGCCGCCCTGGACCGGCCCGCCCTGCCGCGTCTCGCCACGGCAGAACGCCGCCTCCCCCTCAACCCCACGGTCCCCACCCCAGAATCACCAGAACTTCACAGGTCGAGCCGGGAGTCAACGCGCCATCAGCGCCGCCGGTCAAGGAACAACGGCCGCAATCCGCACCCGCCACACCTTCACGATCTGCGCGTTTGCGTGACTCGTCCGAATCTGAACCCCCTCAGGAAGTTACACATGATGCTCACCTCACATCACTCCCCGTGATCAGCTCAACGTGATCACGCTCCATCCGCCGCAACAGCTCGCGCACCACCCAACTCCCCTATTCACCAAGGGCGTTCGGAGGAACGCGCAGCAGCTCGCCCGCCAGCAGCACCCCAGCACGCCTCGGACACGCCGCCGAGGCCGGACCGGCCGAGACCACCCTGGGTAGCCGAACGCATCCCGCTGGTGAGGAAAATTCGAGGCGCGGGGGTGCGTCTCAAATGGAGGAAAGCAGCGTTTCGGGTTCTGAGACGCGCGCGGCCCCCGGCGGGCACGTGTTGTGCTCGCCGGGGGCCGTACGGGGTGGGTTGTGCGGAGCGGTTGACGTGGCCCGGGGGCTACCTGCCCAGGGGGCTACTTGCCCAGGGGGCTACTTCTTGCCGCCGCCCTTGCCGTCCTTGCCCTTGTCGCCGCCGCTGTCCCCCATGGACTCGTAGATCTCCTTGCACAGGGGGCAGACCGGGTACTTCTTCGGGTCGCGGCCCGGGACCCAGACCTTGCCGCAGAGCGCGACGACGGGGGTGCCGTCGAGGGCGCTCGCCATGATCTTGTCCTTCTGGACGTAGTGGGCGTAGCGCTCGTGGTCGCCGTCGCCGTGCGACACCTGGGGTGTCGGCTCTACGAGGGTCCCCGTACCTGCGCCGCGCTCGGGCTCAAGAGTGCTCATACCTTGAGGCTACCGAAGCCGTGCGGCAAACACCCCCGCGCGTCAACCCGCGGGGTGCCCCTCCGCAGCCGCACCTTCAGTTGAGGGAGGGGTCGTCCGGATATGTCGCTATCACCGCGAGTTTGCTGCGCTGGCGGCGGAGGACGGCACGCCACAGCCCCTCGGGGGAGGGCGAGGAGATGTCGCCCGGCTCGGACTCGACGACGTACCAGGCGCCGTCGGACAGCTCGTCGTCCAGCTGGCCGGGGCCCCAGCCCGAGTAGCCGGCGAAGATGCGGAGTGAGCCGAGTGCCGCGGCGAGGAGTTCCGGTGGGGCCTCCAGGTCCACGAGGCCGATCGCGCCGTGGACGCGGCGCCAGCCGAGGGGGCCTTCCTCGCCCGGGATGACGGCGACTCCGAGGGCGGAGTCGAGGGAGACGGGGCCGCCCTGGAAGACGACGCCCGGCTCACCGGTCAGTTCCGCCCAGCCTTCGAGGATGTCGCCGACGCCGACGGGTGTGGGCCGGTTGAGGACCACGCCGAGCGAGCCCTCCTGGTCGTGGTCGAGCAGGAGGACGACGGCGCGGTCGAAGTTCGGGTCCGCCAGGGCGGGGGTGGCCACGAGCAGCCGCCCTGTGAGGGAGGACACCTCGGTCATGCTCGACATGATCCCGCATCTTCGGCCCAGAGGGGTGGAGAAGGGGCGAAGAAGCGGACACTCGGGGGTCTGTCCGCCCATATCCGGTGGTGAGCCGGTTGTCAGCCGGTTGTCAGCCGGTTGTCAGCCGGTTGCGGCGGGCCCCGGCGCGTGGTGTGGGAGGGGCGGTGCGAACGGTGACCGTACGCGACTGCGAAGCAACGGCTCGTGTTGTGGCGAATCCATGACGTTCCAAGGCGCCCGCAGGCTTAGGGAGCAGGGGTATACGGCCATTACGCTTGCATCTTCGGTCCCCCAGCCAGGGCCTCGGCCCGACTCCCCCCTGCCCGACCTCATCGGAACGCGAGATACATGACCGTCAAAGGCACCGACGACGTCCTCCTTGTCCATGGCGGAACGCCCCTGGAGGGTGAGATCCGGGTCCGCGGGGCGAAGAACCTCGTGCCCAAGGCGATGGTCGCCGCGCTGCTCGGCCACGAGCCGAGCCGGCTGCGCAATGTGCCCGACATCCGCGACGTACGTGTCGTACGGGGGCTGCTGCAGCTGCACGGTGTGACCGTCCGCCCCGGCGACGAGCCGGGCGAGCTCGTGATGGACCCCTCTCACGTCGAGAGCGCGAACGTCGCGGACATCGACGCGCACGCGGGCTCGTCCCGTATCCCGATCCTGCTGTGCGGCCCGCTGCTGCACCGGATCGGGCACGCCTTCATCCCGGGCCTGGGCGGCTGCGACATCGGCGGCCGGCCCATCGACTTCCACTTCGAGGTGCTGCGGCAGTTCGGCGCGACCATCGAGAAGCGCGCCGACGGCCAGTATCTGGAGGCCCCGCAGCGGCTGCGCGGCTGCAAGATCCGGCTGCCGTACCCGTCCGTGGGCGCGACCGAGCAGGTGCTGCTCACGGCCGTGCTCGCGGAGGGCGTCACCGAGCTGTCCAACGCGGCGGTCGAGCCGGAGATCGAGGACCTCATCTGCGTGCTGCAGAAGATGGGCGCGATCATCGCGATGGACACCGACCGGACCATCCGGATCACCGGTGTGGACCGGCTCGGCGGCTACAACCACCAGGCGCTCTCGGACCGCCTGGAGGCGGCTTCCTGGGCCTCGGCCGCGCTCGCCACCGAGGGCAACATCTACGTGCGCGGCGCCCAGCAGCGCACGATGATGACCTTCCTCAACACCTACCGGAAGGTCGGCGGCGCCTTCGAGATCGACGACGAGGGCATCCGCTTCTGGCACCCGGGCGGCGCGCTCAAGGCCATAGCGCTGGAGACGGACGTCCACCCCGGCTTCCAGACCGACTGGCAGCAGCCGCTCGTCGTCGCGCTCACGCAGGCCTCCGGGCTCTCCATCGTGCACGAGACGGTGTACGAGTCGCGGCTCGGCTTCACCTCCGCACTGAACCAGATGGGCGCGCACATCCAGCTGTACAACGAGTGCCTCGGCGGCTCCGACTGCCGTTTCGGGCAGCGCAACTTCCAGCACTCCGCGGTGGTCTCGGGCCCGACGAAGCTCCAGGGCGCGGATCTGGTCATCCCCGACCTGCGCGGCGGTTTCTCGTACCTGATCGCGGCGCTCGCGGCGCAGGGCACGTCGCGCGTGCACGGCATCGACCTGATCAACCGCGGCTACGAGAACTTCATGGAGAAGCTCGTCGAGCTCGGCGCGAAGGTCGAGCTGCCGGGCGGTGCGCTGGTCTAGCAGCGCTGGGTTCTCCGCGTACGAAAGGGGGGCGGGCCGCTGTGGCCCGCCCCCCTCCGTATGCCGTGCTCAGTCCCGTACGGCGACGAGTACGGGCGTGTCCTGCGGGGTGACCGTGCAGCGCGCGCCCGGCGTCAGACCGGTCGCCTCCCAGCTGGGCAGGTCGGCCTTCAGCTCGACCCCGGACTCGGTGGCGAGCAGCAGCCGGGTGGTGGCGCCCAGGAACGTCGCGACCTTGACGGTGGCGGGGGTGCCCTCGGCATCGGCGGCGCCGACCGCGAGACCCTCGGGCCGCAGCAGGACGTCGACGTCGGTGCCCGCGGCCGGGGCCTCGCCGTGGATGGGCAGCCTGCGGCCGAACAGCTCGGCCAGCGAACCGTCCCGTACCGTGCCGGGCAGCCGGTTCATGGTGCCGACGAACTCGGCGACGAACGGGGTCGCCGGGCGCTCGTACAGCTCCGAGGGCGCCGCGCACTGTTCGAGCCGCCCGTCCTTCATCACGGCGACGCGGTCCGCCATGGACAGCGCCTCCTCCTGGTCGTGCGTGACGAAGACCGTGGTGATGCCGAGCTCCAGCTGGATGCGGCGGATCTCCTCGCGCAGCGTGAGCCGCACCTTGGCGTCGAGCGCGGACAGCGGTTCGTCCAGGAGCAGCACCTTGGGCCGTACGGCCAGGGCGCGGGCGAGCGCGACGCGCTGCTGCTGGCCGCCGGAGAGCTGGTGCGGGTAGTGGCCCTCGCGGCCCGGCAGGCCGACGAGGTCGAGCAGCTCCTGGGCGCGCTCGCCGCGTTCGGCCTTGCTCTTGCCGCGTACCCGAAGGCCGTAGCCGACGTTCTCGGCGGCCGTCATGTTCGGGAAGAGGCTGTACGACTGGAAGACCATGCCGATGTCGCGGCGGTTGGCGGGCGTCCCGGTGATGTCCTGGCCGTCCATCAGGAGTTCGCCGCTGTCCACGGTCTCGAAGCCCGCGATGATCCGCAGCGCGGTGGTCTTGCCGCAGCCGGACGGGCCGAGCAGGGCGATCATCTCGCCCGGCGCGATGTCCAGGTCGAGGCCGTCGAGGGCCACGGTCCGGTCGAACTCCCGGCGCAGCTGCTTGAGTTGCACGGCGACGGTCATGACGTGGGGTTCCTTCGGTTCGTACGGCGGCGGGTGCGGCCGCCGGCCAGGGTGGTGAGCAGAAGCAGCAGGCCCCAGGTGATCAGCAGGCTGAGCATCGCGGAGGCGGCGGACAGCTGGGGTTCGGCATCGCGGATGTCCACCATCCACACCGAGAACGGCCGGTACGAGAGCACCGCGGCGACGGTGTACTCGCCGAGCACCATGGCCAGGCTGAGCACGGCGCCGCCCATCACGGCGGTGCGCAGATTGGGCACGACGACCTGCCACAGGGTCTGCAGCCGCGAGGCGCCGAGGCTGCGGGCGGCCTCCACGAGGACCCTGAGGTCGATGGCGCGCAGTCCGGCGTCCAGGGAGCGGTAGAGGAAGGGCAGCGACATCACCGTGTAGACGAGGACCAGGATCAGCGGGAAGTTCTCGTCCCGCAGGACCTTGAAGGTCATGTACAGCGGGGTGTCCGCGAAGTCCTGCTCCCAGGAGAGCACCGTGGAGACACCGGCGACCAGCGCGATCGGCGGCACCACGAGCGGCAGCATGCACAGGATCTCGACGAGTCTGCGCAGCTTCGGGAGATAGAGCGCGACGGCGACCAGTGTCGGGACCATGAGCAGCAGTCCGAGCGTGACCGTGGCGAGTCCGAGGCCGATGGAGAGCGTCAGGCTTTCGGTGAGGCCGTCGGAGCCGATGCCCCGCTCGTACACCTCGAAGCTGATGCCGCCGGTGTTGTCGATCGTGTACCAGAGGGTGGCCGCGATCGGGACCAGGAAGTAGAGGGCCGCGAGGCCGAGCACGGGCCCCCGTGAGGTCAGCCGAGCCATCGTGCACTCCTGCGCTGCAGCGGTATCTGTACGAGCATCACGAGCAACGCGATCACGACCATGTTGAGGCTCATCGCGAGCGCGAGGTTCTCCTGGCCGACCAGGACGTTGCCGTTGAGGGCGTTGGCGATCTGGATGGTGATCAGCGGCACCGAGGAGCCGACCATCACGGCCGCGGTGGCGTGCGAGGCGAAGGCGGTGCCGAACATCAGGACCGCGCCGCCGAGCAGCGAGGGCGTGAGGACGGGGATGCCCACGTGCCGCCAGTACTGGGCGCGGCTCGCGCCGCAGGAGGCGGCGGCCTCCTGCCACTGGGTGCGCAGCCCGTCGAGCGCGGGCAGTACGGCGACCACCATCAGCGGGATCATGAAGTAGAGGTAGGCGAGGACCAGGCCGGTGAAGCTGTAGAGGCTGAAGCCGGTGGACTGCAGCGAGAGCAGCCTGGTCACGGTGCCGGTGGTGCCGAGGGTCGCGATGAACGCGAAGGCGAGCGGGGCGCCGGAGAAGTTGGCGAGCACACCGCTGGCCGAGACGACGATCTGGCGCAGTCCGGGCCGCTTGGAGGAGACCACAGCCTGGGCGATCAGGGCGCCGATGATCGTGGCGAACAGGGCGGAGACCATGGACAGCTCGACGCTGCCGGTGAGGCCGGTGGCGTAGGCGCCGGAGAGGGAGCCGCTGACGTTCTCCAGCGAGAAGCTGCTCTGCCCGGTGACCGGGTCGGCGACCGTGAACGCCCCGTAGGCCATGGTGCCCGCGGGCAGCCCGAAGCACAGGGCGAGGAAGACGAAGAAGGGCACCACGGCGGGCCAGCGGCCCAGGCGCCGGCGGCGTTTGGCGGGGGCGGACGGCTTGGCGTCCGCCGCCTGCGGGCCGGCGCCGGGGCCGGCCGCCGCCGCGACCGGCTGGGGGGCCGGTGCGGCGGCGGCCGGCGCGGCGGCCGTACGCGGAGCGACGGTCTTGTCGGGCATGCTCAGCTGACCGCCTTGCCCCAGCCCTGCACGACCGTCTCCTTGGCCTTGGCCTCCTGCTCCGCGGACGGGAACTCGGGGGTGCCCTCGACCTCGGGGATCTTGGCGAGGGCGGCCTCGTCGGCGGTGCCGTCCTGCTTCATCTTGTCGAGCAGCGCGGGGCGCGAGTAGCCCTTGAGCCAGATGTTCTGGCCCTCGGGGCTGTAGATGAACTCCAGCCACAGGCGGGCGGCCGCCGGGTGCGGGGCGTACTTGTTGACGCCCTGGTTGTAGTAACGCGAGTACTTGCCGTCGGCGGGCACGGTGACCTGCCAGTCGACGCCCTTGGGCTCGAGCTTCTCGCCGTAGCCGAGGTTGAGGTAGTCCCAGTCGATGGAGATCGGGGTCTCGCCCTTCTCGATCGTGGCGAGGGTGGACTCGGCGGGGACGTAGTTGCCCTTGTCCTTCAGCTCGGCGAAGAAGTCCAGGCCGGGCTGGATGTCGTCGAAGGAGCCGCCGTTGGCGAGCGCCGCGGCGTAGACCGTGGCGAGCGCGGAGCCGGACTCGGTCGGGTTGCCGTTGAGGGCGACCTTGTTCTTGTACTCGGGCTTCAGGAGGTCCTTGAAGGTCTCCGGGCAGGTCTTGACGGCCTTGGCGTCGCAGCCGATGGAGATGTAGCCGCCGTAGTTGTTCATGAAGGAGGCGTCGGCCTCCTTCTGCGAGTCCGGGATCGACTCCCAGCCCTGGACCTTGTACGGCGCGAGCAGGTCCTTGGCCTTGGCGTCCTGCATGTACGCGGTGCCCAGGTCCAGCGCGTCCACGGCGCGGTCCTGGCCCTTGCGCTTGGCGGCGGCGTTCAGGGCGCCCTGGCTGGAGCCGCCCGGGTCCTCGTTGTTGACCTCGATGCCGTACTTCTTCTCGAAGGTCTCGATCATCTCGCCGTAGTTCGCCCAGTCCGGGGCGAGGGCGTAGACGTTGAGCTTGCCTTCCTTCTTCGCCGCCTCGACGAGCTTGTCCATACCGCCGAGGTCGGCGGCCGACGTGGCCTTCGCGGCCGCGCTGTCCTGGCCGCCGTCGTCGGGGGCCGAGCCACAGCCCGTGACCACGACGGCGGAGACGGCCGCGATGGCTGCGGCGGTCAGGAAGCGACGGGGTTGCGGTGCCTTCACGATGCATTACTCCTAGGTCTTCGGCGAGCCACCTGTCTGGACAAGCCATCGTCAGTAAGCCAGCCGAAGCTAACCAGGAAGTTGCCCGCGGGTAAAGTTCTGTCTCGATAAAAACCGCAGGTCAAAAGCGTTATCAGGTCGAAGGTTTACCGGCCGGTAAAGCGGTTATGAGCAAGGCTCGCGCTCGCGGCATGCAAGGATCTGCGCACTCGGCTGCGCACAGGGGGAGATGCATACGGCGACCTGGGATGACATGATCCCGGCGGGGCAGGCGCCCCCGTGAGCCGCACCACAAGAGAGCCCCCGAGGAGTGAAGTGACCCGACGGCACGAGCAGATCGCGGAGCAACTGCGCCGCGCCATCGCCGAAGGCACCTATCCGGTGGGGTCCGCGCTGCCCTCGGAGTCCGAGCTCACCCTCGAACACGGTGTGTCCCGCGGCACACTGCGGCAGGCCTTCGGCACGCTCCAGGCGGAGGGCCTCATCGGCTCGCGACAGGGAGCCCGCCGTGTCGTGCTCGCCACCACACCCAGCCAGAGCTTCACCGAACTGCGCAGCTTCGCCCAGTGGGCGAGGGCCAGCGGGCGTACGCCCGGCGGTCTTGTGCTGAGCTCGGCGCGCGGCAAGGCGGACGAGGCGGAGGCCGCGCAGCTGCACCTCGCGCCCGGCGACGAGGTACTGCACGTGCTGCGCATCCGCACCCTCGACGGCGAACCGACCCTCCTGGAACGCACCGCCTACGCGGGCTGGGCCGCGGATGCCGCCGAACTGCTGCCGCCCGACTGCGAGTCGGTCACACAGAGCCTGTACGAGGCCGTCGGACTGGTCATGTACCACGGCGAACACCACCTGGACGCGGTCGCCGCCGGGACCACGGAGGCCAGGGAGCTCGGCGTGCGCCGCGGCTCCCCGCTCCTGCGGGTGCGCCGCACCACGACCACGGCCGAAGGCCGTCCCGTGGAGACCTCCGACGACCGCTACAGGCCAGGATCGGTCGTCTTCACGGTCCGCAACTCCCTCCAGGCCAACCCACTGGCCCGAACGGCCCCTGCGTGAGGCAGGGTTCGGGCCGCGCGCACCCCTGAACGCCCGGCGCGGCCTGCCGCCGCCCCCTCTCCCTTCCCGCTTCCCGCTTCCCCTTCCCCTCTCCTTTTCCCCTCCCCTTCTCTCCCCTCAACCGAAAGAAGCACCACACCGCATGACACTCCTGCCCCGCCCCGCGGCCCTGCTGTGCGACATGGACGGCACGCTGGTCGACACCGAGCACGCCTGGCTCGACGTCGTACGGGAATTCCTCGCCGCGGAAGGGAGATCGGCCTTGGCCTCGGATCTCGAACCGTTCGCGGGTGCGACGATCGGCGGGGCGGCGGAGCTGCTCATACGCGGGCAACTCACCGCACGCCCGCGGGAGGAGGCCGTCCGGGCGCTGGACGAGGCGTTCACCGCGGCGGTGGCGAAGGGGGTGACGATCCAGCCGGGGGCTCTGGAGCTCCTGGACCGCGCGCGGGAACTGGGCGTTCCCACGGCCCTGGTGACGTCCTCGGAACGCCACGTGGCGGATCTCGTCCTCGGGGCGCTGGGCCGCCACCGCTTCGACGTCTCCTTCGCGGAGGGCGAATCGGAGCGCGGCAAGCCGCATCCGGACCCGTACCTGAACGCGGCGGCGGCGCTGGGTGTCTCCCCGTCCGCCTGCCTGGCGGTCGAGGACACGCCCACGGGCGCGGAGGCGGCCCTTTCGGCTTCCTGCACCCTCCTCGCCGTCCCCTCGGTCCCGGGAATCCTCCCGGGACCACGCACGACGATCGTGAAGTCCCTGACCGAAGTGACGTTCTGAGGGCGCGGGTTCGTGGGCCAGCCCGGGGTGCACAGGTTCGTGGGCCAGCCCGGACCAGCCCAGGGTGCACGGGCCCGTGCGGCGCGCCCTCTGCGTGGGCGGACCACCCGGGGGCTCCGCCCCCTGGACCCCCGTTTGGGGCTGCGCCCCTTGCCCCCAATCGCGCTGAACGCGCTCGTCCTCAAACGCCGGACGGGCTGAAAGTTGCCCCCAGCGGGGTGCAGGAACCGAGGTCCCACCGAAAGCGCGGGAGGCAGATCCCCACTGGGGTGGGACCCACGGGGGTGGGACCCGCGAGAGTGCAGCCCCGCGGCAGGGTCCGGGGCATCAGCCCCGTATCAGCACCCCCGTCGCGGAGCCGGCTGAGCACCACCCGGGAGTGGAGGGCACAGCCCCCGTGAAGCGGGCCCAGGGTGCGAGCCCCATACCAACACCCTGTCGGGGAGTGGCGGAGCACCACGGGGCGCAGGGGGCGGAGCGCCGTCGGCAGGGGCCCGCGGCGTCAGCACCACCCCGGGACTACAGGGGGCAGAGCCCCGTCGGCAGGGGCCCGCGGCGTCAGCCCCGTACCAGCACCCCCCGCCGCGGAGCGACGGAGCGGCCCGGCGGAACGCCGGAGGGGGCACCCGGAACGTTCCGGGTGCCCCCTCCGCAAACGAAAAGGCTTACTTGCCCTTCGCCGCTTCCTTGAGCTTCGAGCCCGCGGAAACCTTCACGCTGTAGCCGGCGGGGATGTTGATCGGCTCGCCGGTCTGCGGGTTGCGGGCGGTGCGAGCGGCACGGTGGGTGCGCTCGAAGGTGAGGAAGCCGGGGATGGTGACCTTCTCGTCGCCCTTGGCGACGATCTCGCCGACGGTCTCGGCGAACGCGGCCAGCACGGCGTCGGCGTCCTTGCGGGTCACCTCGGCGCGGTCGGCCAGCGCGGCCACCAGCTCACTGCGGTTCATGTTGTTACTCCCGTGTTCATCTTGCTGTTGAGGCGGTGCCACGCGGCAGAGCCTGTCGGGCACAGCGAAGCCGATGCTGCCAGGGTCCTCGGCGGCCGGGTGACCCGGGTCCGCCGGCCGGACCCTCGCGCCCGTGGGTGGTGCCCCTCGGACTAAGCCCTTGGGGAAGCATCCTGCCCCCACCTCTGGCGGGAAAGCCAATCCGGCACCCCGTCAGAGGAACAGTAGTCACACGAAAAGCGCCCATCACCGGCAACGTACCCCGAAATGGTGACGCTCCGTCGGCCTCCGGTGAGGCACCGCAGCCGCGAGGGCGTGGTTTCCGCCCGCAACCCTAGAGCCCCGGGCGGCGCACCGCGTTCCACGACGCGCCGCCGATCAGGGCGTGGTTCCCGTCACAGACGGAGGGGAACCTGCGAAGCTCCGGTCAGGCCGTCGCGCCCGCCGCCTTCGCCGCGTTGCGGACCGCGCCCGCGACCGCGCCCGCGACCTTGTCGTTGAAGACGCTGGGGATGATGTAGTTAGGGTTGAGCTCGTCCTCTGTGACCACGCCCGCGAGCGCCGTCGCCGCCGCGAGCATCATCTCGGTGTTGACGGTGCGCGACTGCGCGTCGAGCAGACCGCGGAACACACCGGGGAAGACAAGCACGTTGTTGATCTGGTTCGGGAAGTCCGAGCGCCCGGTGGCGACAACTCCCGCGGTCCTGCGGGCGATCGCCGGGTCGACCTCGGGGTCGGGGTTCGCGAGCGCGAAGACGATCGCGTCGTCGGCCATGGCGGCCACATCGCCGCCGTCGAGGACGTTCGGCGCGGAGACGCCGATGAACACGTCCGCGTCGACGACCGCTTCCTTGAGCGTGCCGGTGACGCCCTCGGGGTTGGTGTTGTCGGCGATCCAGCGCAGCGGCGAGTCCTCGGCCGCGTCGACGAGGTCGGCGCGGTCCGCGTGCACGACGCCGTGGATGTCGGCGACGACGGCGTGCTTGACGCCGGCGGCGATGAGCAGCTTGAGGATCGCGGTACCGGCCGCGCCCGCGCCCGACATGACGACGCGTACGTCACCGATCGACTTGCCGACCACCCGCAGCGCGTTGGTCAGCGCGGCGAGCACGACGATCGCGGTGCCGTGCTGGTCGTCGTGGAAGACGGGGATGTCGAGGGCCTCGCGCAGGCGCGCCTCGATCTCGAAGCAGCGGGGCGCCGAGATGTCCTCCAGGTTGATGCCCGCGAAGCCGGGTGCGATGGCCTTGACGATCTCGACGATCGCGTCGGTGTCCTGGGTGTCGAGGCAGATCGGCCAGGCGTCGATGTCGGCGAAACGCTTGAACAGGGCCGCCTTGCCCTCCATGACCGGCATGGCCGCCATGGGGCCGATGTTGCCGAGGCCGAGCACGGCGGAGCCGTCGGTCACCACGGCGACGGTGTTGCGCTTGATGGTGAGGCGGCGGGCGTCCTCGGGGTTCTCGGCGATCGCCATGCAAACGCGGGCCACACCCGGCGTGTAGACCATGGAGAGGTCGTCACGGTTGCGGATGGGGTGCTTCGAGGCCATCTCGATCTTGCCGCCGAGGTGCATCAGGAACGTACGGTCGGAGACCTTGCCGAGGACCACACCGTCGATCCCGCGCAGCTCCTCGACGATCTCGTCCGCGTGCGCCGTGGAGGTGGCGGCGATGGTGACGTCGATACGGAGCTTCTCGTGGCCGGATGCGGTGACGTCGAGGCCGGTGACGTGGCCGCCGGAGGACTCCACGGCCGTGGTGAGCTGGGAGACGGCGGTGCCGCTCGCGGGCACTTCAAGACGGACCGTCATCGAGTAGGAGACGCTGGGCGCCGTTGCCATGCCGACTTCTCTCTTTCACCTGTTACATCGCGTGCGTCATCCGATCGTCGCACCTACCTGCCGGTACGAGGTAGCCGTCCCGGGTTTAGAACGTTTTGCTCGTGGAGACAGGTCGATTTCGGAAAACTACTTCCACCATACGAGAAACATGGGTCGCGGCGGAAGCCCGTTCAGGGGGCACGCACCGAGTCTGTGGCTACATACAAAAAGAGGTCCACGCCCCGAGGGGCGTGGACCTCTGCTGAAGCTCAGTGACACCGGCCCGCCATGCTCGCCTCGCGGCAAGTGGTCGCTCGTAGCGACGAAGGTTGGGCCCGGGGGCTTGGATCGAGCCGGTGCCAGAACAACGGTAACAAACGAACCCCGTCCCGCAGGAGATGACGAATCCAGTGCGGATCTAGTCGCGCAGCAGGTCCGGGACTCCGCCCGCGTCCGGCGCGTCCGCCGGTGCCGAAACCACCGTCAGCTGCTGGGTGGCGCGGGTCAGTGCCACGTACAGGACGCGCAGGCCGGCCGGTGACTCGTCGGCGATCTCCGCCGGGGAGACCACCACCGTCGCGTCG
Source organism: Streptomyces lothianensis (assembly GCF_047779955.1). Taxonomy (NCBI): domain Bacteria; kingdom Bacillati; phylum Actinomycetota; class Actinomycetes; order Kitasatosporales; family Streptomycetaceae; genus Streptomyces; species Streptomyces lothianensis. The sequence continues at coordinate 57,865 of NZ_JBLMKT010000059.1, forward strand.
TACTCGAGGCCCTTGGCCTCCAGGGAGCCGAGCGCCACGACCCGCTCCCCCAGGCCGTCCAGCCAGCGGGCCGCCTCCTCGCGGCGCCGCATGGCGACCACGACGCCGACGGTCCCGTCGACCTGGTCCAGGAGCCGGGCCGCCTCCGCGCGCACGGCCGCACCGAGCCCCTCCCGTCCGGAGGCGCCGAGCCCGTCCCGTACGGAGGCCCCAAGCCCGTCCCGTACGCCGCTTCGGTCGCTCCCGCCGCCCGCCACCGGCTCGGCCACGACCGCGAAGCGGGGTTCGAGGCCCGTGGACCGTACGGCCTTCGGCGAGGGCATGCCCGGCATCGCGAGGGCGAGCACCTTGGCCGCGAGGTCCGCGATCTCGGATGGGTTGCGGTAGTTGACGGTGAGCTCGAAGCGGCGGCGCGGGCGGGTGCCGAGCGCCTCGTCGCGTGCGGCGGCGGCATCGTCCGGCTCGGACCAGGAGGACTGGGCCGGGTCGCCGACCACGGTCCAGGTGGCGTGCCGTCCGCGGCGGCCGACCATCCGCCACTGCATGGGGGTGAGGTCCTGTGCCTCGTCGACGATGACGTGCGCGTATTCGACGCGCTCCTGGGCGAGGCGTTCGGCCCGCTCGCGCTGGGTCTCCTCGCGCTGCGGCATCAGCTCCTCCAGGCCGGTGAGCTGGTCGAGCGGGTCGAGTTCGCGCTTGCGCCTGGGGCGGGCGGGGGTGCCGAGAATGGCGTTCAGCTCGTCGAGGAGCGCCACGTCGTGCACCGAGTGGCCCTCGCGGCGCAGCGAACGGGCCAGTCTGCGGACCTCGCCGGGGTTGAGGACCCGGCGGCCCCAGCGGGACAGACGCTTCTCGTCCGCCATCGCGTCAAGGACCATGCGCGGGGTCAGCTCCGGCCACCAGGCGCCGAGGAATGCGGTGAAGGAGTCCTCCTCGCTCACGTCCTCGTCGAAGGAGGCGCGGAGTTCGGCGGCGAGCTCCGGATCGTCGTGCCGGGCCGCCCCGCCGGACTTGGCCCACAGCGCGTCGAGCAGCAGCTTGCGGGCGCGTGGGCGGAGCAGGTTCACGGGGGCTGTGCCGCCGAGGACGGTGCGGCGGATGGAGCGCAGTTCGTCCGCGTCCAGCTCCAGGCGGCGGCCGAAGGCCACCACGCGGAGCAGGTCGGTACGGACCTGGGGGCCTGCTTCCCGTACGGAACGCTCATCCCGTACGGAACGCTCATCCCGTACGGAACGCTCATCCCCTACAGCATCCTCATCCCCTACAGCATCCTCATCCCGTACGGAATCCTCCAGGGTCGGCTGGACGGGCTGCGGGGCGGGACGGGACGGGGCGGCCGGGGTGTCGAGCACCCCGCGGGCGGCCTTGCGCAGCACCTTCAGCATCCGTGAGGCGCCCTTGACGCGGGCGACCGCCGGATCGTCGTACAGCGTGGCCTCCACGCCGTCGACCAGGGAGCCGACCGCGCGGATCGCGACCTGGCCCTCCTCGCCGAGCGAGGGCAGCACGCCCTCGGTGTAGGCGACGAGCAGCGGGGTCGGGGAGACGATCAGAATGCCGCCGGAGTAGCGGCGGCGGTCCTGGTAGAGGAGATACGCGGCGCGGTGCAGCGCCACGGCCGTCTTGCCCGTGCCCGGGCCGCCCTCCACATACGTCACGGAGGCGGCGGGGGCGCGGATGACGAGGTCCTGTTCGGCCTGGATGGAGGCCACGATGTCGCGCATCGAGTGGCTGCGGGCCTGGCCGAGCGCGGCCATCAGGGCGCCGTCGCCGAGCGCGGGAAGCTCCTCACCGTCCAGGTACGCGGTGAGCTCGGGGCGCATCAGGTCGTCCTCGACGCCGAGCACCCGGTGGCCCTTGGAGCGGATGACCCGGCGGCGTACCACCCGGCCGGGCGCGACCGGGGTGGAACGGTAGAAGGGCGCAGCGGCGGGGGCGCGCCAGTCGATGACGAGCGGCGAGTAGTCGGCGTCGAGGACACCGATCCGGCCGATGTGCAGGGTCTCGGCGATATCGGCCGTGTTGTCCGGGCGGATCGCGTCCTCGGCGGGCTCGACCGAGGTGTACGCGCCGTCGGGGCCCTTCTTGCCGTCCTTGCCGAGCAGCAGGTCGATCCGGCCGAAGAGGAAGTCCTCGAACTCGTTGTTGAGCCGGTTCAGGTGGATGCCCGCGCGGTAGACCTGGGCATCGCGCTCGGCGAGCGCGCCGGGCGTGCCGACCTGGGAGCGCTTGGCCGCGTCCTCCATCAGGAACTCGGCCTCGTGGATCTTCTCCTCCAGGCGGGCGTAGACACGGTCGAGATGGCGCTGTTCGACCGCGAGTTCGCGCTCCCGTGTGCCGACCGGCTCCTGCGGGCTCAAAGGCTCCTGCGTTCCGGCCGGCTCGTGCGGGCTCAAAGGCTCCTGCGTTCCGGCCGGCTCGTGCGTGCCGGTCGGCGAGGCGGCGTTGACTTCGGCCACCGAGGTCCCCTTCTCACGTGCTGCTGCCCGATATGAGCAGCCGTCCACCGTAATCGAAGGCGGGGCCGATGTGCATCACGTCTTCACATCAACAAGTTTCCTCCCGTCGAATGTACGCACCTCGAAGTGGTCGATCTCGTCCGGCGCGAGGGCCGCTCCGCCGTGCACGTACAGCGGTGCACGGGACCAGTCGTCCGGTGCGCCGTCGATGCCGTAGCCGCGCTCGGGCACGGACCACGAGGTGACCGTCTCCTCCTCGCCGTTCTCGCCGACCGCGATCAGCGAGCACTTGAGCGGGCCCTTGACGTTCTTCAGCTCCAGGACGGCGTGCGTGCCCCAGCCCTTCTTCTCCAGGCCGACGGTGGCGGTGACGTCGGTGTCCGCGTCGGTCGCCGTGAGCTTTCTGTCCATGTGGTGGAAGAAGGCGTCCTCGGCCGGGCTGGTGGAGTGGGCGTGCGGGGTCGCCGCGGAGTCGCCGTCCTGGACGGCGACCACCGTCAGCGGGCCGCCGATGATCAGCGCGGCCGCGGCGGCCACCAGGAGGAAGCCTCGCCGCCGCTTCGCCCCGCGCCGTCGGGTGACCTCGCCGACGAGGTCCTGTACGAGGCGGGGGCCGGGCGGTACCGAGGGCTGCCCGGCGGCCGGCGGACGCGCCGGGGCGGCCGGGGCGGCCGGTGCCGGGTGCGGCGGGCGGTCCGCGAGGGCGGCGAGCATGGGTTCCATGCCGGCGAGTTCGTCGAGGCGGGCGGCGCAGGTGGCGCAGCCGGCCAGGTGGGCCTCGAAGGCGGCGGCCTCCGGGGCGTCGAGGATGCCGAGCGCGTACGCGCCGACGCTCTCGTGGAGGTCGGGGCCGGGCGCCCGGTGCCCGCCGCGGGGGTCCGGTCCCTGGGGGTGGTCCGGTCCGTAGGGACGGTTCGGTCCGTAGGGGTGGTGGTCCGGTCCGTGGAAGTCGTTCATGCCGACACCCCCCGCTCCTCGAGGGCCAGCTTCATGGACCGCAGCGCGTAGAACACCCGCGAGCGTACGGTGCCGCTGGGTATCCCGAGCACCTCGGCCGCCTCGTTGACCGTGCGTCCCTTGAAGTACGTCTCGACGAGGACCTCCCGGTGCGCGGGCGTCAGATCCTCGAGCGCGTCCGAAAGCATCATCAGCCAAAGCGCCTTGTCGATCTCGTCCTCCGCGGGGATGACGTCGAGCGGTGCCGGGTCGACCTCCTGCGGCCGGGCCTGCCGACTGCGGTGGCCGTCGATGACGATACGCCGCGCCACGGTCACCAGCCAGGGGCGCACGGAGGTGGCCCCGGTCAGCTGCCCGGCGTTCTTCCACGCTCGGATCAGCGTCTCCTGCACCACGTCCTCGGCGCGCTGGCGGTCCCCGGCGACCAGGCGCAGCACGTACGCGAGGAGCGGACCCGCGTGCTCACGGTAGAGCGCGCGCATCAGCTCCTCCTCCGGCGTGGTTTGGCGGGAGGGCTTCGGCAACCGGTGCCTGGCCCGCGGAGGTCGGTCGTCGGCCACTGCGGAATCCTTGCGCACGCCTGCCTCCGGTGTCCCCTGCTCGACGGGGGCTTCCCCTTTTGCTTCGGCTCACTTATCGGGGAGATACGGGGCGGCGGCTGGTTGTGTTCAAGCGGTGCGGAAAATTTCTGCGGGAGGGGCGTTCACGTGACGGACATACGCCGCCGGTGCCGGGCCACCCGCTCCCGGTTGCCGCAGACCTCGCTGGAGCACCAGCGGCGCCGACGCCCGCGTGAGGTGTCCAGGTAGACGAGACGGCAGTTGTCGCCTTCGCACTGGCGGACGCAGGAGGCGGCCACCGGATCGGTGAGCAGCTCGACCAGATCGCGGGCGACGGCCGCGATCAGGCCCGCGCAGTCGGGTTCCGTGTGCAGTCGGCGCACGAGCCGGCCGTCCTCGGTGAGCAGGGCGCGCGGGGCGGGCGGTGCGCCGAGGGCGCGGGTGTTGATCCGGGCCAGGGCCGACTCCACAGGTCTGCGGTCGAGGGCGGGCTCGGCCCGGATCAGCCGGTCGATGTCCGCGCGCAGCTCGCGAAAGTGCCGCAGGCAGGCCGGGTCGATCCGGCCGAGCGGGCTGCCGGCGGGCACGAGCCCGGCGCCGACCAGCCAGGCGCACAGCGCGCCCGTGCTGCCGAGGCGTTCTGCGGGATGGGCCGTGGCAAGCAGATCGAGGCAGATCCTGCCGGAGTCGAACCGCAGCTCGTACGCCGCCGTACTCGCCACCATGCGCCTGTCACCGCCTCGTGGGACGACCGGGTCCCTTCCAGAGTGCCCCGCCGGACGCGCGGCCGGAAGACCCCGGCCCCCGTCGGCCGGGAAGCCCCCGCCCTCACGTGAGGGGCGGTGGGTCGTCGTGCAGAACGCGCTGGAAGATGAAGTGGTCACGCCAGGCCCCGTTGATGTGCAGATACGAGGGGGCGAAGCCGATCCTCTCGAAGCCGGCCTTGGCGAGGACGCGCTGGGAGGCGAGGTTGTCGGTGAGCGTGGAGGCCTCGACGCGGTGCAGCCCCAGCTCGTCGCGGGCGTGCGCGAGCATGGTCTCGGCGGCCCGCAGGGCGAGACCGCGCCCGAGGTGGTCGCCGTCCACCCAGTACCCGAGGCTGGCGCTGCGGAAGGGACCGAGCACGATCCCGCTGAGGTCGACGCGCCCGATCACCTTGGCGCCGTGCGTGATGACCCAGCGCAGGTTCCCGTCGTTCATCCGGGCGAGCTGTCCCTCGACGGTGAAGAAGGATTCGGGGCGCGCGGGGTCGGTGGCAGCCAGGTGCGCCCTGTTCCTCAGGTGTGCCTCGACGAGGGCAGGGGCGTCGTCCGGGGTCGCGGCCCGGATCTCGAACGTGTCATCGATCATCGGCGAACGGTACCGGGCGCCCGGCGCGCACGTCGGGTACGTGGCCAGGAGGTCACGTCGGGTACGTGGCCAGGAGGTCACGTCGGGTACGTGGCCATGAGGCAGGGGCCGCGCACGCTCACGCATGCCACTGAGCGGCTCGGCCATGGTCGACTCCCCCTCCCGTGGCGTTGACTTGCCCGCATGCCGACGACGCATCCCACCCCGAAGCTGTCGAGCTCCGCCCGGCCCATGGCCCGCCGCGGCCCGGACGCCGTCCTGCTCATCGCCGCACTTCTGGCGAACGGCCTGATGGCCGGCGTGTGGTTCGCCTACTCCACGTCCGTCATGAGCGCCCTGCGCCGGGCGGACGACCGCACCTTCATCTCGGTGATGCAGGACATCAACGAGACAATCCAGAACCCCGCCTTCTTCCTGGCCCTGTTCGGCGCGCTGGTGCTGCCCGCGGTGCTCGCGTGGCGGGTACGGCAGCGGCGGCGGCTGCTGGGGTGGGTGCTGGCCGGACTACTGCTGTACGTGGCGGTCTTCGCGGTGACGTCGGGCGCGAGCGTACCGCTCAACGACCGGCTCGCCGCCGCCGGCGACCCCGGCCGGATCACCGACCCGTCGGCTGTACGCGCCGGCTTCGAGGACCCGTGGGTGACGTGGAACCTGGTCCGGTGTCTGCTGAACGTGGCGGCGGTGGTGTGCCTGGGCAGGGCGCTGGTGCTGCTCGGCCGCCGCCCCTCCTGACGGATCGGCCGGCGGCACCGCGCGGGCGGGCACGATCCGGGCCGATGGCGCGTGCCCGCTTGCGCAGGTGGGAGCCGAGGGCCCCGGCCGCACCGGCTCAGCCTCGCCCCGCATCCGCGTACTTGTCGCCCGATACGGGGTCCAGTGCGAGCCGGTAGCCGCGTTTCACCACGGTCTGGATCAGTTTCGGGAGGCCGAGTGCCACCCGCAGCCGGGCCATCGCCGTCTCCACCGCGTGTTCGTCGGTGCCCGTGCCCGGCAGGGCGCGGAGCAGGTCCGCGCGGGAGACGACCCAGCCGGGGCGGCGGGCGAGGGCCCGCAGAAGGGCCATGCCGGCGGGCGGGACCGGGCGGATCTCGCCGTCGATCAGGGCCGCGTGGCCGCGGACCTGCAGCTGGTGGCCGGCGATCGGCAGGGTGCGGGCGCGGGCGGGGAGTTCGACACACAGGAGCTGGACGAGGGGTCCGAGGCGGAAGCGCTCCGGCTGGATCGTGGGCAGGCCGCGGTCCTGCAGCGGCAGGGCGGTCACCGGCCCCACGCAGGCGGGCAGCACGTCCTGCCCTAGCGCGGCGAGCAGGTCGGCCTCCTGGCCGCGGGCGGCGGCCCGGTCGAGGAGGGAGACGGCGGCGGGTGCGCTGGTGAACGTCACGGCGTCCACGCCGCGGGTGAGGACCGCGTCGAGGAGACGGTCCACCGGGGTCAGGTCCTGAGGCGGCATCCACCGGTACACGGGTACGCCGACGACTTCGGCACCCCCGTCCCGTAGCGCCTCGATGAAGCCGGGCAGAGGTTCGCCGTGCAGCTGCAGGGCGATACGGCGGCCCGCGACGCCCTCGTCGAGGAGACGGTCGAGCACCTCGGCCATCGACTCGGAGGCCGGCGACCAGGATTCGGTGAGCCCGGCGGCCCGGATCGCGCCCTTCACCTTGGGACCGCGGGCGAGGAGTTCGGCCTCGCGCAGCCGGGCGAGGAGTTCCTGGCCGATGCCCCAGCCGTCGGCGGCCTCGACCCAGCCGCGGAAGCCGATCGCAGTGGTGGCGACCACGACGTCGGGCGCGTCCTTGAGTAGTTCCTTGGTGGCGCTGAGCAGTTCGCTGTCGTCGGCGAGCGGCACGATCCGCAGCGCGGGCGCGTGCAGGACGTTCGCTCCGCGCCGCTCAAGCAGTGCGCCGAGTTCGTCGGCGCGTCTGGCGGCCGTCACGCCGACGGTGAATCCGGCGAGTGGCTGCTGCCCGGCTCCGGTGGACTGCGTGTTCTTTCCCATGGCTCTCGTCCCGCTTCGCTCAGCTCGCTGTGGCATCGACGGGACGGCCCCTGCGCCCGGGATGCCGTGAAAGCCCCTGGCCCGCGGAGGTCGTCGCGCGTCATGCGGTCGACCGATCCTGTCAAGGATGCGTGACGGGTTCGGTTCGCCAGGATTGCCTCGGTGTTACGCCCGCGCCCTCCCCGGCCGCGCTTCCGCGTCCGGGGAAGGCCTCCCCGCCACCCCGGGGAGTCAGGGACCGGGCGATCACACCTCGGCGTAGCTGAGCTGCGGCTTCTCCTCGGCGGGCGCCGTTCCCTGCGGGGCGGGCGCGGGGGCGGTCCGGCGCAGGTATACGAACCAGCAGACCACGAAGCACGCCACGTAGTAGCCGAGGAAGGCCACGAAGGCGGTGGTGCCGGAGCCGGAGCTGAGGAAGGACTGCCGCAGCGCGAGGTTGATGCCGAGGCCGCCGAAGGCGCCGACCGCGCCGATGAGCGCCATGGAGGCACCGGACAGCCGCCTCGCGTAGACGGCTGCCGGCTCGCCGCTCAGGCCGTGCGCCGCCGCCTTGGCCTGGTAGATGCCCGGGATCATCTTGTACGTGGAGCCGTTGCCGACTCCGGTGAGGATGAACAGGGCGATGAAGCCGCCGATGAACAGCGGCAGCGACTCCCGCGTCGAGGCGAGGACGATCACCGCGGCCGCGGCCGCCATCAGCGCGAAGTTCCACAGGGTGACGCGGGCGCCGCCGAGCCGGTCCGCGAGCCGGCCGCCGACCGGCCGGATCAGGGAGCCGAGCATGGGGCCGATGAAGGTGAGGGACGCGGCCTGCAGCGGGGTGCGCCCGAACTGGCTCTGCAGGACGAGCCCGAAGGCGAAGCTGTAGCCGATGAACGAGCCGAACGTCCCGATGTACAGGAACGACATGATCCAGGTGTGCCCGTCCCGCGCGGCCTCCTTCGCGGCGCCCTTGTCGTTGCGTACGGGCCCCAGGTTGTCCATGCGCAGGGCGCTGAGCACCGTGACGAGGACGATCAGCGGGGCGTAGACGGCGAGCAGCAGTCTGGGCTGGGTGGCCCCGGCCACCGCGATGATCAGCAGCCCGAGGAGCTGCACCACCGCCACGCCGATGTTGCCGCCGCCGGCGTTCATGCCGAGCGCCCAGCCTTTGAGCCGCAGCGGGTAGAAGCTGTTGATGTTGGTCATCGAGGAGGCGAAGTTCGCCCCGCCGACGCCGGTGAGCACGGCGACCACCATGAAGGTGGTGTACGAGGTGCCGGGCTCCATGACGAACAGGAGCGCCACGACGGGCACGAGCAGCAGGCCCGCGCTGAAGATCGTCCAGTTCCGGCCGCCGAAGCGGGCGACCGCGAAGCCGTAGGGCACCCGCAGACTCGCGCCGACCAGCGAGGCCACGGCGACCAGGAAGAACTTGCCCGCCGGGTCGATGCCGTACTCCGGCCCCATGAACAGCGCCATGACGGAGAACATGCTCCACACGGAGAACCCGATGTGCTCGGAGAGCACCGAGAACAGCAGGTTCCGCCCGGCGGTCTTTCTCCCCTCGCGCTCCCAGAACTCCTCGTCCTCGGGATCCCACCGCTCGATCCACCGGCCTGTCCTGCGAGTCCCGGCCTGCCCTGTCATCGCGCCTCCACCGCCTCGTCGTGTCCTTGCACGCCGAAGCTATGGAGCGGTGGTTTCCGGCCGGTGCCCGATCAGATGACCGCGGCGCAACCTTGCTCTCACCCGGGGGACGGGCGGTGTGTGAGCGGGCGGTCGGTGAGCGGGTGCGCCGCGGCGGTGCCTCGTGTCAGCGGCGGGCGCGCCCGGAGCGGGCCCTGCGCCGCGAACGGTTCCCGGGCGTCCCGGGCGCCTCGGGCGACCCAGGCGGCCCAGGCGACCCGGGCGACCCGGGCGACCCGGATGCCGCGCTCGCCCGGCTCCGTTCGCGGCGGGACGGTCCGGTGGGCCAGAGCCGCGGCTTGCGCCGGGCGGCGATGTCCTCGACCCAGCCGAAGCAGGCGATCGCCAGGAAGATCAGGGGCCAGGCGAGCGCGAACGCCCAGAACTGGTACGTGTCACCGAAGCTGCTGCTGAGATCGTGGCCGAAGGCGTCGTACAGGAAGGAGAAGCCCCAGACCTCGTTGAGGAGCGCGAGGGACACCGCGATGGCCAGGTTGTGCCAGAGGTAGATCGTCACGGCCCGGTTGTTGGCAAGGGTGACGAGCCTGTCCCAGGCGGCGAGCCTGCCCGGCAGCTTCTCCCAGGAGGGCGAGTACGTGAGCAGGATCGCGACGGCGCCGAGCGACCAGAGGGCGTTGGCGAGGGGGGCCGCCTCGATGCTGGTGCCGAAGCCGACCTCGCGGGTGTACCACCACAGTGCGGCGCCCATCGCGAAGCTGGCGCAGGAGACCAGGATGTAGCGCGGGATCCGCTTGAGCAGGCCGTCGTTGTGCGCGAAGCCGAGCATCCAGCAGGCCGCGTAGACGCAGGTGTCGAAGACCGAGTTGCCGAGCTCGCCCGGGAGGTCGATCCAGCCCTCCATCATCGCCGCGACGACCACCAGAGGCAGGAGCATGACCGGCAGCGGCATCCTCCGGAACAGCGGCAGCAGCAGCGGCGAGAGCACCACGAGCCAGAGGTAGGTCCGCAGGTACCAGAGCGGCTCCACGCCGTTCATCAGCCACCCGGATTCGAGGAAGCCACCGGGGAAGGCGGCCTCCTGCGGGAACGGCGGGGCCCCGACCGGCACGATGAAGTTCAGCATCGAGAGCCAGCCGCTGAAGCCGCCGTCCTCGCCCGGATCCCAGCCGTACAGCAGCCCCAGCGGGACGACGGCGAGGGCGAGCATCCACACCGGGGGCAGGAGCCTGCGCATCCGGCTCTTGACCACGCCGGGCGCGGGCCGCGAGAGCGAGCGGGCCATCAGGGAACCGGCCAGGGCGAACATGACGCCCATGGACGGGAAGACCAGCGGCAGCCACCACCAGCCGAAGGTGTGCAGGAGCACCACGCGGAAGAGCGCGATGGCCCGCAGCAGGTCGAGATAGCGGTCGCGGACGATCTTCTTCGCGGCCTTGGGGGCGGCGGGGGCCGCGCTGTCGGACGCGGGTGCCCCGGTCGGGGTCTGTCGCGGCTCCCGGGAGCGGTCGATGGGCGCGGCGGGAGCCCACCGCTGCTGCTTGCCCTCGGTGACCCAGGCCGGCTGCTGCTGCCCGTTCATCCCACCGGCCTCCGGTCCGCACCGCTCGGCTGCGCGGGCACGCCGGGCGCGGCGCCGACCACACCGGTGCGCCGCAGCTTCTGCCAGCGCAGCCGGCCGCCGGTCAGGGCGGTGATCCAGGACTGCAGCAGCACGACGTACATGAGCTGCCGGTAGAGGATCTGCTGCAGCGGCAGGGAGATCAGATGCTTCATGTTCTCCCGGTCGAGCCGGAAGGCGTACGCGGCGCAGACGGCCTGGATGCCGAGGACGCCGAACCACGCGATGATCGTGTTCCGGGTCGGGCCGAAGACGAGTCCGTAGAGCAGGAAGACGTCGATCAGCGGCGCGAGCAGCGGCGCGAGCACCATGAACGCGGAGACGAGCGGCAGGCCCACGCGGCCGAAGCGGCCGGAGGGGCCGCGCTCGATGAAGGCGCGCTTGTGCTTCCAGATCGCCTGCATCGTGCCGTACGACCAGCGGTAGCGCTGCGACCACAGCTGCTGCACGGTCTCGGGGGCCTCGGTCCACGCACGGGCGTTCTCGGCGTAGACGACGCGCCAGCCGTCGCGGTGCATGGCCATCGTGATGTCGGTGTCCTCGGCGAGCGTGTCGTCGCTCATGCCGCCGACCCGCTGGAGCGCCGAGCGGCGGAAGGCGCCCACGGCTCCGGGGATGGTGGGCATGCAGCGCAGCATGTCGTACATGCGGCGGTCGAGGTTGAAGCCCATCACGTACTCGATGTGCTGCCAGGCGCCGATCAGCGAGTCCTTGTTGCCGACCTTCGCGTTGCCCGCGACGGCGCCGACGCGCGGATCGCCGAAGGGCTGCACGAGTTCACGGACGGTGGAGGGCTCGAAGACGGTGTCGCCGTCCATCATCACGATGAGGTCGTAGCGGGCGTTGGCGACGCCGCGGTTGAGCGCGGCGGGCTTTCCGGCGTTGAGCTGGCGCACCACGCGTACGCCGGGGAGCCTGAGGCTCTCCACGAGTCGGGCCGTGCCGTCGCTCGATCCGTCGTCGATGACGATGACCTCGATGGGGTGATCGCTGTTGACCAGCGAACGCACCGTGTTCTCGATGCACTTCGCCTCGTTGTACGCGGGCACAAGCACCGAGACCGGTTCGTGCACCGGCGGACCCCAGCGGAAACCGCGGCGCCGGGTGCGGCGGGCGTGCGCGAAGGAGAGCAGCAGCATCAGACCGAAGCGGGCGATGACGAGGAAGCCGATCGCCGCGAGGCACACCACGAGCACGTCGGTCACATGCTCGGAGGCCTGCACGGCGTAGACGAAGGCCTTGCCCTTCCACAGCGCGAGCCCGGTGACCTCGGTGTGTGCGCTCTGCACACCGAGCGCACCGGTCAGATGCGTGAACTCATAGCCCTTGGCCTGCAGTTGCGGGATGAACGTGTCGAGCGCCTCGACTGTCTGCGAGCGGTCGCCGCCCGAGTCGTGCATCAGGACGATGGCGCCCTCCTCGCCCTTGGGCGTGGCGCGCTTGATGATCTCGTCGACGCCGGGGCGCTGCCAGTCCTCGCTGTCGGTGTTGTTGACGACGGTGATGTAGCCGCGGGAGCCGATGTACTGGGCGATGGGCCAGTTCTTGTTGTCGAAGGCGTCGGCGAAGGACGAGTACGGCGGGCGGAACAGCGTCGTACGGATACCGGCCGAACCGGCCAGCGCCAGCTGGTTCTGCGAGAGCTCCCAGTCGATACGGCGCTTCGACTGGTACGAGAGGTCGGGGTGGTTGAAGGTGTGCAGGCCCACCTCGTGGCCCTCGTCGACCATGCGCTGCACGAGGCCGGGATGGCGCGAGGCCATGGTGCCGGTCACGAAGAACACCGCTTGCGCATCGTGCTTCTTCAGCACGTCGAGCACCTTCGGCGTCCACGTCGGGTCGGGGCCGTCGTCGAAGGTGAGGACGAGCTTGCGGTCCGGTACACCGCGGGTGGTGATGTCGTCGCCGCGCGCGTCGATCACCGGGCCGCCGCTGAGGACCTGGTGCGGCACCTGGTCGGTGGGCGCGGGGGGACGCACCCGGTGGTCGGCGAGGATCTCGCTGTGCACGTAGCCGCGCAGCATCAGCATGGCGAGCAGTGCGACGAGGAAGAGCAGCGGCAGCAGGTAACGCAGGGGGACACGGCGACGGCGCGCCGCGCCGGTGGAACGGGGACTCATGTTGCGGCGCCTGCCAGGGTGAGGGTCTCGTTTTCGGATCCGGTCGTGTCGGCGGAGATGGGCTTGTCGCCGCTGCCTCCGTTGCCGCCCGCGCCGCCGCCACCCGCGCCGCCGGTCACGGGCTGATCGGTCTCGGTCGGAGTGGTGCCGGGGTCCTCGGTCTCGGTGGGCGGATCGGGGTCCGGCTGCGGCGTCGTCGGTTCGGTGCCCGGGTCCGTGGCGGTCGGATCGGGGGCCGGGGCGGTGCCGCCGCCCTGCGTGGGCCGCTGGGTGGGCTCGGCCGCGTCCGGGGGCGGGACGGCGGGGGTGCCGGTGGGGCCGGCGGTGGGGAGGGGGTCCTGCGTACGGGGGGTCTCTTCGGGGGCGAGGGGGGTGCCCGAGCCTGACGTGGGAGAGACGGGGGCGGTGGGGCTGGGCGAGGGCTCCACCTTGCCGGAGGAATTCGCGTCGTCGCCTATGCCCGGCATCCAGGGCGCGTCGGAGCTGCCCGAGGCGACGGTGAGGACGAGCACGACGGCGTAGACCACGCAGGCCGCGCCCAGGATCCAGCCGATCCGGCGCACGGTCCTGCCGCGGGTGCCGGATTCGTCGACGAAGACGGGCTTGTCGGCTTCCCGGGCGCTTTCGGCCTCCGGGTTCACCTCGGCCCTCAGTCGGCCCAGACCGTCGATCTGTACCGTGACCTCGTTCGGATCATGCGTATGCCCCGAAAGGGCGTCTTCCCGCCAATTCTCCACAGCTGTATGCCCATTCCCAGAAGGGACGGCGGGCGCACGCGAGACCGGGCACTCGCCGCCGGACCGGGCCCCCACCCGGCCCGAGCGCCCCCCTGTTCACACTGCGCCCGGACGATGAATGTAGCGCAGAAGAGTGATTCTCGTTGTCCCGGGTTGGTCACGCCTCTCTGGAGGGCTCCGGAAATTCGGGTCATTGCAGGGCAAATCACCCTCGATTTGCATGAAGATACGAAGAGGCGCGAAGAGACACGAAGTGCCGTCAAGGGGTGCCAGGAGACGCGAAGGGCACACGGGGGCGCAGAAAACCCCCGGTCCGACGATCTTCGTCAGGCCGGGGGCTCACATGGGGTGGTGGAGATGGCGGGAATCGAACCCGCGTCCAACGGTGCGGAATCAGGGCTTCTCCGTGTGCAGTTCGCTGTGCTTTTCTCGGCCCCGGCAATCACGCGAACAAGTCGCCGACGGGCCCAGTCACTGTTTGATTTCCCATTTCACCCCGTGACCGGGAGAAATGGTTTAGTTCCCTTGATTATGCCAGGATCCGGGTCGGGAACATCCCCGGGCTGACACCCTTTTAGGGTCCTTCAGTCGCTACTATCAGGCAGCGAGGGCGAAGGACTGGGAATCGCTCTTGGTGTTGGCGATTATTGGTTGCGACATATGGTTAACGAGATCATTGCCGCTTCCTCGACACGCTTCCCCTGCTTCGACATCCGCTGTCGAAACCGATCATCCCCATGTTGATTTATCAATCCGCGCACCTGCTGTGCGGTGCAGGCACCATCCTACGGGAACAGCGCCTCGCGAGGCCAACTTATTTCCGGTCCCGTCCCGGACGGGCCGTCGCCGGTCCGCACCTTCACGCCCGCTGCCGCCTGCGCGCCGCCGACATCGCCCGGTCCGCCTCGCGACGGTCCTGCTTCTCCCGCAGCGTCTGCCGCTTGTCGTACTCCTTCTTGCCCTTGGCGAGCGCGATCTCGATCTTGGCGCGGCCGCCCTTGAAGTAGAGGACGAGCGGGATGATGGTGTGCCCCGACTCCTGCGACTTCGAGGCGAGCTTGTCGATCTCGGCACGGTGCATCAGGAGCTTGCGCTTGCGGCGCGCGGCGTGGTTGGTCCAGGTGCCCTGGGCGTACTCGGGCACGTGCACGTTGTGCAGCCACACCTCGTGGTCGTCGATCTGCACGAAGCCGTCCACGAGGGAGGCCCGCCCCTGCCGCAGCGACTTCACCTCGGTGCCGGTCAGCACGAGACCGCACTCGTAGGTGTCGAGGATGAGGTAGTCGTGCCGTGCCTTCTTGTTCTGGGCGATGAGCTTGCGCTCGGGACCCTTGTCCTTCGAGGCGGACTTCCGGGTTTGCTTCATCTTGGCCATAGTGCTGGCCATTTTGGCACTACGAGGGGGGTCCGAGGCCACTCAATACCGTACGGGCCCTGGCCTCGGCGTCCTCGCCGGCCTTGACGTCCGGTGTGATGCCCCGGCCGTCCACGGCACGGCCCGCGGGGGTGCGGTAGTGGCCCACGGTCAGCTCGGCCACCGAGCCGTCGGGCAGCGGGGTCGGCATCTGGACCGAGCCCTTGCCGAAGGTGCGCGAGCCCACGACGACCGCGCGGCCGCGGTCCTGGAGGGCGCCGGCGAGCAGTTCGGCCGCGCTCATCGTGCCGCCGTCGACGAGCACGACCAAGGGTCTGGAGGTCTGGCCGCCGCGGACCGCGTGCAGCGCGCGCTCCTCGCCCCCCACGTCGTACGTGGCGACGAGGCCGCCGTCGAGGAAGGCGGAGGCGGTGTCCACGGCCTCGCTGACCAGGCCGCCGGAGTTACCGCGCAGGTCGAGCAGGATGCCGCGCCGGGCGGGCGCCGACTCGACGGCCTCGCGGACCTCGGCGCCGGAGCCCTTGGTGAAGGAGGACAACCCGACCACGCGGGTGCCGTCCTCGTAGTCCCGTATGGAGACGGTCTGCTTCTCCAGGGTGGCGCGCCGCAGCCGGCTGGTCCAGGTGCGCCCGTCGCGCTGCAGGCCGAGGGCGACCTCGCTGCCGGGGCCCGCGTCGTCGGCGCCGCGGAGCAGTCGTACGACATCGGCGGGCGAGCTGCCGTCCACGCGCTGTCCGTCGATGCTCAGCAGCCGGTCGCCTTCGGCGACACCCGCCAGATCGGCCGGGCCGCCTGGCTGTACGGCGGCCACCTCGATCCGCCCCGACTTCTCGCGGCGGGGGCGCAGGCCCACCCCGGTGTACTCGCCGTCGAGGCTCTGCTCGAACTCCTCGTACTCCCGCTCGTCGTAGACCTTCCCCCAGCGGTCGCCGCTGCGGCTCACCACTTCGCGGGCGGCGTCGGCGGGCGACTTGCCGTCGGCCAGCGCCTCGGCGGCGGCCGCCGAGACGTCCTGGGCAACGGGTGCGGCGCCCTCGGCGACGGCGGCGTCCGCGGGCTGCCTCTGCTGCTGCGCGGGGATGGAACCGGTGGCGGCTCCGGCGGCAAGCACACCGGCGAACAGCAACGTCAGCCCCGCCCCGCGGCGGATGCTGCGAGGCCTGCTGAAGAGGCTCTGGGGGCCCGACATGTCGGTGAGTCTAGGACAACGCGGGGCGCCGCACGGCCGGTTGCTCGTGCGGCACCCGGGACGTGTGTCACACCTTCAGGTACTTGCGCAACGCGAAAAAAGCCGCCAAGGCCGGCATGAGCAGACCGATGCCGATCACATACGGGAGTACGGCGAAGACCTCGCTGCGGTCGATGAAGTTCACCAGGGGCATCTTGTCGGCGAGGTCGAGACCGTGATCGACCATGAACAAGTGCCCGCCCAGCAGGAGCACCGCCGCCAGGACCGCGCCGAGGGCGCCCGCGAAGGCGGCCTCCATGATGAACGGCAGCTGGATGTAGAAACTGGAGGCGCCGACGAGCCTCATGATGCCCGTCTCGCGCCGACGGCTGAACGCCGAGACGCGGACGGTGTTCACGATCAGCATCAGGGCGACGATCAGCATGAGTCCCATCAGCGCGAGGGCCGCCAGGTTCATGCCGTTGAGCAGCTCGAAGAGCTTGTCGACGGTGTCCCGCTGGTCCTGGACGGACTGCACCCCCGGGCGGTCCGCGAAGGCACTGGAGATGACCTTGAACTTCTCCGGGTCGTCCAGTTTGACGCGGTAGGACTCCTGCATCTGGTCGGGCGTCAGGCTCTGGGCGAGCGGGGAGTCGCCGTACTGCTCCTGGTAGTGCTTGTAGGCCTCGTCGGCATCCTCGTAGATGACCTTCTCGACCGGCTCCAGCTTCTTCAGATCCGCCTCGATCGCGGTCTTCTGCGCCTTCGTGACGGCGCCCTCGGTGCAGTTGGGATCCGACTCCGCGTCACCCTTGTTGCACAGGTAGATGGCGACGTTGACCTTGTCGTACCAGTAACCCTTCATCACGCTGACCTGCTCGCGTCCGAGCAGGGCACCGCCGAACAGCGCGAGCGAGAGGGCGACGGAGACGATCACCGCGATGGTCATCGTGAGATTGCGGCGGAGACCGACGCCGATCTCCGACAGGACGAATTGGGCGCGCATGGCGTCCTTTCAGTGCTCGGGTGGCTCGGTGCCTCAGTGCTGGTAGCCGTAGACGCCGCGCGACTGGTCGCGCACCAGGCGTCCGCCTTCCAGCTCGATGACGCGCTTGCGCATCTGGTCGACGATGTTCTGGTCGTGGGTCGCCATCACCACGGTGGTGCCGGTCCGGTTGATGCGGTCGAGCAGCTTCATGATGCCGACGGACGTCTGCGGGTCCAGGTTTCCGGTGGGCTCGTCCGCGATGAGCAGCATCGGACGGTTCACGAAGGCGCGGGCGATCGCCACGCGCTGCTGCTCACCACCGGACAGCTCGCCCGGCATCCGGTCCTCCTTGCCGCCGAGGCCGACCAGGTCCAGCACCTCGGGGACCGTCTTGCGGATGGTGCCGCGGGGCTTTCCGATGACCTCAAGGGCGAAGGCCACATTCTGGCCGACGGTCTTGTTCGGCAGCAGCCGGAAGTCCTGGAACACGGTGCCCAGCTGGCGCCGCACCTGCGGCACCTTCCAGTTCGACACGCGGCCGAGATCCTTGCCGAGCACGTGCACCTGGCCCTGGCTCGCGCGCTCCTCGCGCAGGATCAGCCGCAGGAAGGTCGACTTTCCGGAACCGGATGACCCCACGAGGAAGACGAACTCGCCGCGCTCGATCTCCAGGGAGACGTCCATGAGTGCGGGGCGGTTCTGCCTGGGGTAGGTCTTGGAGACGTTGTCGAAACGGATCACGGATGCACCAACGAGTCGCCGGGGGTAGGTGTGCGTGACCATACGCGAAGCGGGGTACGCGGCGCAGGGAGCGGCCGGGGTTACGGGTGCGGATGGGGACGGGATGTGCGCATTGACGCCGAAATATCCCTGAATCCGACGGGCGGCTCGTGGTGGCCGGTGACGGGGTGCGGCTGGCGGCGGGTGGCGGCCGGCGAAGGGGCGCGGCTGGCGGCGGGGCGCGCCGAATCGTGGCGGAGCTGGCACAGTGGTAGAGGGAACCGTCGTGTTCCCGGGAGCGTTGTGCGTGGAGAAGCCCGGTGGCGGGCCCCGCGCGGGAGGAGGACGGGCGCATGACCTACGACCGACTGGTGTGCGCGAGCTGCGCCGCGCCCGTGAGCGAGGGCCGCTGCCCGGTGTGCCGGGCCAACCGCGAGCGCCTGGAGCAGCAGGGGGCCCTCGGCGGGCTGAACCCGGTGACGCTGATAGCGCTGCTCGTGATGGTGGTGGCGGCGATGGCACTGGTGGCTCACCAGGCGGCGTGAGCCCCCTCCGTACGGATGTGAGAAGGGCCCGGAGCCGAGGTGGCTCCGGGCCCTTCCGTCGCCCGGCCGCGTGGCGGCGGCGCGAGCGTTACGCGCTGTGCACTCAGGCGGCGGCGTTGCGACCGGCGGCCAGACGCGGAAGCATCCGGAAGCCGATGCCGCCCGCGATCATGGTCGCGGCGCCGACCAGCAGGAACGTGGTCTCACCGGCACCGGTCTCGGCGAGCTCGTCCCCGCCGCCCTGCGGGGCGGGGTCCGGACCGGTGTCCTGCAGGCCTTCCTTGCCACCCTGCTCGACGGGCTGGTTGCCCTCGTTGTTGGGGTTGGGGCCGCCGTTGCCGTTGCCGTTGCCGTTGCCGTTGCTCACGCCACCATCGGTGTCGCCGCCGTTGGTGCTACTGCCAGAGGTCGGTCCACCGTTCTCCGAGCCCTGGTTCTCGGAACCCTGGTTCTCGGAACCCTGGTTCTCGGAACCCTGGTTCTCGGAACCCTCGTTCTCCGAGCCCTGGTTCTCCGAGCCCTCGTTCTCCGAGCCCTCGTTCTCCGAGCCCTGGTTCTCCGAGCCCTCGTTCTCGGAACCCTCGTTCTCCGAGCCCTCGTTCTCGGAACCCTCGTTCTCCGAGCCCTCGTTCTCCGAGCCCTGGTTCTCGGAACCCTCGTTCTCGTTTCCCTCCTCAGGGCAGTCAGGAGTACCCGGGAGACAGGTTTCGTCGCCTTCCTCGTTACCAGCCGTGACACTCACGTTCACCGGACCTGCGTTGACCTCAATCAGGCCGGCGGCCGAAGCCGCCCCCGCCGCCGTAAGCGACGCACCGGCCGCGATCACGGCGCCGGCGGCTATCCGCGCGACGCGGATCCGCGTCTTCTTCGTCATCTGCCTGCTACCCCCAGTAGCTGTTCTCGTCATTGGAGCAGCCGTATCCGGGGCCACGGCCCGGCGGGGTTTGCTGTTCTCGTACGGGACCACCTCAGTGAGGGCGCGTCCCGCGTGCCCCGTTCACACCCGCCCCAGACATACGCATGCTTCGCAGCAGCCTGTCCAGAGTTGAGAGTTACGTCAAGGCCGCTTCGCGCGAGATGTCCCGTTCGACGGCACTTGCCCGGCCCGTGCACCACCACTGTGACGGATCCCCCACGCCCTCCACGATTTTCACACCAGCCGGTGTGAAGAACCCGGCTCCGAAGGCCGGTTGTCAGTTCCTCCTGTCACGATGGATGCAGTCGAAAAGAACGCGGACGGGGGGCGGTGTGGGAGGGGACGACGGCCGATTGGCGATCGGCGCACGCAGCAGGGACCTGCTGCGCGCGGCCCGCGAACTGCTCGGCGCCGCAAGGACGGTGCTGCGCGAGCACGAGGCCGCGGAGCAGGAGGTGCAGCGCGCCTACGGGGTGCTCGCGGACGTCTGCGTACAGGCGGAGCTCGAAGGGCTGCCGCTGGCCGCCCTGCGCGAGGTGACGCGCGGCCACCTGCGCGAGGCCTCGCTGCAGGCGCTGGAGGCGGCCGGGTACACCTCGGTGGGCCAGGTCCGCGCCGCCCAGCCGTACACGCTGCGGCAGGTCCCGGGCATCGGCGCGCAGACGGCGGGTCAACTGCAGGGCGCGGCCCGGCATCTGGCGCATGCCGCCGCGGACGGCGTGGCGGTGCGGATCGACGTGGACGCGCAGGACGACACACGGCACACCGACCTCGTACGGGCGCTGAACCGCTGCGTCCTCGCGGGCCCGCAGATCCCCGAGGCGGTGGCGCTGGCCCGTAAGACGGTGGAGGCGCTGGAGGGCGATCTGCACACCGCCGCTCCGACGGCCTCCCGGATGCAGTGGCTGTTCACGGGCCGGGCGCGCAAGGACGAGGCCCGCGCCGCGGCGGCACGGCTGCGGCAGGCCCGCGCGGACGCGGAGGCGGAGAACGTACGGGTGGCGCTCGACCAGGCCGTCACCGATCTGCTGCGCGGCCCGGAGCCCGCGGAGCAGGCCTGGCTCGGCTTCCAGGTGCGGGCGGCCGAGTACTACACGGTGCTCGGCAGGATCGCCGACCTGCCCCAGGACCGCGAGTCGGCGGAGGGGTACATCCCGACACCGATCGCGGAGGAGGTGCGGGCACAGCCGCTGGACGAGTCGCTGCTGCAGGTCCAGCTGCGCTCCTACCAGGCCTTCGGTGCGCGTTTCGCGCTGGCCAGGCGGCGGGTCCTGATCGGTGACGAGATGGGGCTCGGCAAGACGATCCAGGCGCTGGCCGCGCTCGCCCATCTGCGGGCCACCGGCGAGGGCCGGCACTTCCTCGTGGTGTGCCCGGTGGGCGTGCTGCTCAACTGGATACGGGAGATCGAGAACCGCAGCGCGCTCACCGCCCACCGGGCGCACGGGCCGGGGCGGCTCGCCGCGGTCGGGGCCTGGCAGGCCGAGGGCGGGGTGCTCGTCACGACGTACGACGTGCTGCGCTCGCTGCACGTGCCCCGGGTGCCGCTGGCGATGGTGGTCGCGGACGAGGCCCAGTACGTGAAGAACCGGAACACCCAGCGGGCCACCGTGCTGCGCCGACTCATAGCGCGCAGCACGACCGGGCGGGTGCTGTTCCTGACGGGCACTCCGATGGAGCACCATGTCGCGGAATTCCGCTCGCTCTTCGACCAGTTGCAGTCCCTCGACAGCGATGCGGCGCTGCGGTACGGGGCGGGCGTGCAGGACCCGGAGATCTTCCGGGCGACGGTCGCGCCCTGCTATCTGCGGCGCAATCAGCCGGATGTGCTCGGCGAGCTGCCCGGGGTCATCCATGCCGACGAGTGGGAGGAGTTCTCGGCCGCCGACCGGGCCGCGTACCGGCGGGCCGTCGCCGAGGGGAACTTCGCGGCGATGCGCCGGGCCTCGTATGCCGATCCGGCGCACTCGGCGAAGCTGCACCGCCTGCGCGAACTGGTCGCGGAGGCGGCGGCGAACGGTCTGAAGGTGGTCGTCTTCTCCGGTTTCCTCGATGTGCTCGACGTCGTCGCCGAAGCCCTGGACGGCACGGCGTTCGGCCCGCTCACGGGTGCGGTCGCGGCGGACGATCGGCAGGCACTGGTCGACGAGTTCACCGCGACCCGGGGCCATGCGGTGCTGCTCGCGCAGATACGCGCCGGGGGCACCGGGCTGAATCTGCAGGCGGCCTCGGTGGTGGTGCTGTGCGAGCCGCAGCTCAGCCCCGCCCTGGAGGCGCAGGCCGTGGCGCGGGCGCACCGGATGGGGCAGGTGCGGCGGGTGCAGGTGCACCGGCTCCTCGCCGCGGACAGCGTGGACGCGCGGCTGATCGAGGCGCACCGGGCCAAGCAGGAGGAGTTCGACGCGTACGCGCGGCGCAGCGAGGTGGCCGAGACGGTGCCGGATGCGGTGGACATCGCGGACCCGGAGCTCGCCCGCCGCATCGTGGAGGACGAGCAGCTGCGCCTCGCCCTCAATGCCTGAGGGCGCTCGCGGCCGATGAACAGCGGACAGGGACGCCCGGCGGAGCCGGGGCGCTCAGGGGCGCGGGGAACTGCGCGAGAAGCGGCCACCGGCCCGCGGCCGGGAACGAAACCCCGGCGGCCGAGCCGGTAGCCGCGCCGACGGGCCGCAGGCCGCGGGGGCCGCAGGGCCTGGACAGGCCCGGGTGAGTCCTGAGGCAGACCAGCCTCAGGACTGTGTTTCCTGCTGCTTGCGCCAGCGGATCCCCGCCTCGACGAAGCCGTCGATCTCGCCGTCGAGCACGGCCTGCGGGTTGCCGACCTCGAAGTCGGTCCGCAGGTCCTTGACCATCTGGTAGGGGTGCAGGACGTAGGAGCGCATCTGGTTGCCCCAGGACGAGCCGGAGTCCTTGAGCGCGTCCATCTTGGCGCGGTCCTCCTGGCGCTGGCGCTCCAGGAGCCGGGCCTGGAGGACGCGCAGGGCGGACGCCTTGTTCTGGATCTGCGACTTCTCGTTCTGGCAGGAGACCACGACGCCGGTCGGGATGTGCGTGATGCGGACCGCGGAGTCCGTGGTGTTGACGGACTGGCCGCCGGGACCGGAGGAGCGGTACACGTCGATGCGGAGGTCGTTCTCCGGGATCTCGATGTGGTCGGTCTGCTCGACGACCGGCAGCACCTCGACACCGGCGAAGGACGTCTGGCGGCGGCCCTGGTTGTCGAAGGGCGAGATCCGCACCATGCGGTGGGTGCCCTGCTCGACGGAGAGCGTGCCGTAGGCGTACGGGGCGTGCACGACGAAGGTGGTCGACTTGATGCCGGCCTCCTCCGCGTACGAGGTCTCGTAGATCTCGGTGCCGTAGCCGTGCCGCTCGGCCCAGCGCAGGTACATGCGCTGCAGCTGCTCGGCGAAGTCGGCGGCGTCGACGCCACCGGCTTCGGCGCGGATGTTCACGAGCGCCTCGCGGGCGTCGTACTCACCGGAGAGGAGGGTACGGACCTCCAGCTCGTCGAGTGCCTTCTTAATGGCGGCAAGCTCGGACTCGGCCTCCGCCCGGGTGTCCGCGTCGTCCTCCTCCGCGGCCATCTCGAAGAGCACGCCCAGATCGTCGATCCGGCCGCGCAAGGCCTCCGCCCTGCGGAGGTCCGCCTGCAGGTGCGAGAGCTTGCTGGTGATCTTCTGAGCGGCCTCCGGGTCGTCCCACAGGGACGGTGCCGCGGCCTGCTCCTCGAGCACGGCGATGTCCGCCCTCAGCTTGTCGAGGTCCAGGACGGCCTCGATCGACTCCATGGTCGCGTTGAGGGACTTGAGCTCTTCGGAAATATCCACGACTGCCACCCCACCAGACTACCGGGGCCCGCGGGAGAGCTCGTCCCCCGCATCCGGGGCTCCGTATCCGGCCCCCGCTTCCGGCCTCCGGCCGGATCGCCTCGAACGCCGGCGAGGACGGCTCCCTACGGGGTGGCCGAGACCGTCGGATTCCCGTCCGGCGGGGGGCCGTCGTCACCGGAGACCGCCAGCCAGCCCCCCACACCCAGCGCCGCCGCCAGGCCGACCGCCGAGGCGGCGAGGACGAGCCGCCGGCGGCGGGCCGCGGCCGCACGGTGGCGGGCCGAGCCGGGCCGCGGCGCTGGGTGTGGGGGGCTGGCTGGCGGTCTCCGGTGACGACGGCCCCCC
>NZ_JBLMKT010000068.1:0-81032 GCF_047779955.1 Streptomyces lothianensis
TACGCAGCCCCCGAAGATCCCGGAGAGCTACGGGCAAAGCTAAATGTCAGTGCCCTCTGTCAGGATGCTCCGGTCAACATCGTGATCGGGGGAAAGCATGGGTACTTGGGACGTCGGCCCCTTCGACAACGACACCGCAGCGGACTTCTGCGGCGAACTCGATGAGGCAGCCGCAGGCGAGCGCACGGACCTGATTCGAAGCGTCCTCAGCCGTGTGATCGATACCGCGGGCTATCTGGAAGCACCCGAGTCCGAGCAAGCCGTGGCTGGGGCTGCCCTCGTTGCCGCGCAATGCCCTGGGGGAGAGCCGGCCGATCCGGCCTATGGGCCGGAAGAGCGCCTTCCTGATCTCACCGGTCTACGGGACCTTGCCCTGCACGCCCTCGACCGGGTCATGACCGAGCCGTCCGAGCTGATGGACCTATGGGCGCAATCGGACGGCGGACCCTGGCGTGCGACCGTTCGCCGCCTGCAGAGCGTGCTCCTGCCCAAGCCGCCGGAAGACCAGCGCAGCCTGCACTGACCCGCCGCAACCGCCACTCGAACCCGGAAGGCCGCCATGAGCTGGGACGTGATCCTCCTACGCCTGCCCGACGACATCACCTCGGCGCAGGAGATCCCCGCCGACTACACCCCGGACCCACTCGGCCGGCGAGACGACGTACTCGCGGCCGTCACCCAGGCCGTTCCCGATGCCGATCTCTCGGACCCCGAGTGGGGTGAACTTACCGGCCCCACGTGGTCCATCGAGCTCAACATCGGCTCACAGGA
Source organism: Streptomyces lothianensis (assembly GCF_047779955.1). Lineage (NCBI taxonomy): Bacteria > Bacillati > Actinomycetota > Actinomycetes > Kitasatosporales > Streptomycetaceae > Streptomyces > Streptomyces lothianensis. The sequence continues at coordinate 772 of NZ_JBLMKT010000068.1, forward strand.
CCCGGTCGACTCCGTCATGCTCCACATCCGGGGCTCCGGCGACGGCGTACTGACGCCCATCCTCCGTCTTGCCGAGGCTCTGCGGTGCAAGGCGCTCGACTGCGCCGAAGGGGACCTGATCACGCCTGGTCAGACGACGGGCTGGCACGCCTTCCAGCAGTTCCGCGATCGAGTGATGGGACCAGCTCAGTGATAACTCCCGGTCACAGCGCCAGCATCCGCCCCATGCACCGCGAGACCCGATGGGGCCTTCCGCCCGGTCGGATGGTCACGTCCGATGAAGGCGACGGAGACATCCAGCCCCTGTGGCTCAGCGACGGGCCGGCCACGGCCGAGCTGTGGACACGGATGTACGCCGAACATCCACGCTCCGGCCTGTGGCCGCTGCTGCTCGACTCGCTGGATTCGAGCGACAGCGAATTCCGCCCATGGGAATCCGGGGAGGTCTTCCCCGAGCAGATGTCCTCCCCGGCAAGCCACGCCCCTGCCAGTCTCCTCGCCCGGTGGTGGGGTACCTACGGTGGGCTTGGCCGCGGCGTGTGCGGCGGTGGCTCACCCTTCCGAGATCCTGTCGGTGCCGTAGCCCCGGCCACTGACACCGAGGTCCGAGGGCGGGGAACGATCACAAAGATCAGCCGGCGAATGAGCGCCAGGGCAGAGGCAGCCCGCCGAGGGGCGTCAGCGCGCTGCGATGGATGGCGCTGATCCAGACGGAGACCTCGTCATCGCCGAGTTCGTGGATGTGGGCGACCAGGCCGGGCGCCACCAAGAAGCTCATGGGGCTGACAGGTGAGAGAAACGGCTTCAGCGGCACCGGGCGGAGCATGCTCCTCAACTCCGTGACGAGGCCACGCGGCATGTGGTCGATGGTGGCCCAGTAGGGGGCGCTCATCGCGGCCTCGTGAAGGGAGAACTGGAGCAGGAATCCGCTCAGCGACTCGTGCTCGGCGCGGGGCTGCGAGCGACCGCCCACAGTGACCCAAACGGCCGGATCACTCTCGGCGGAGTCGGCCGGCCGGAGGACCGACCAGTGGAAGCCTCCCTGGTTCTCGACGCCGATGACTGTGTGCTCTCCGCCGGATCCGGCGGACTGCTCCGGTTGAGGCAGAATCCTGTTCTGGCACCCCAGGATCGCGGGGCGTTCGCGGGCCAGTCGGTAGAACTCGGCCAGCGCGTGCGGCACTGGCACGGGTACCTCGCTTGCGGGCCGAGGCGCCTCAGCAGCGGGGTACCAGTCCGTGACGAAGAGCTCCAGAGCCTTCACTCGGTCCGCGTTCACGTACTGCAGCCAATCCAGGCCCGGAAGAGCGGGCGGCTCGCTCCGCGGACGCACCCTCTCCAGCACCTCACTGCTCAGCGGAGGCTCGATCCACAGCTCACACTGGACGAGCTCATCCTCGGTCCACTCGCACCCCCCGGGCTGCACGACACCCACATAGACACAGTCGCCGTCGAGGCGGACGAACAGGTGGATGGGCAGCCCGTGCTCCGGCTCCGCCGGGGTGAACGGCATCGGGCCTGTCAGACGCGAAACGATCGCGGCAGGGGCCGGCCCGTGGAGTCGGAACTCCCTCTCATCCCATACGCCGCTGACCGCCGGCTCATCGTGGGCACCGCTCACGATCACGGTTGCCGCGGCCCCGAGGGCGACCTTCGCACCACCGGCCGTGTACAGCTGGACATTCGCACCTGCCAGAGCGAGCGCTGCACCTTCATCGACCCTGTCCAAGCGTGTCAAAGGCATCCGGGGAGTGTATCCGGGAAACGATCTCCACCGTCTTGGTAAGCGATCTTGGTATGCGAGCCGGGCCGCGACCCGGCTCCATATGAGCCAGCCTCCGCTGAGCCGGGCGATCAAGCGGCTGGGGGCCGAGTTCGGCGCCCTGCTGTTCGCTCGCTCGCCGACTGGTGTCACGCTCACCCCGGCGGGCGCGGTGCTGCTCGACGAAGCGCGGGCCCTGCTCGGCCAGGCCGACCGGCTCCGTGTGCGGGTGGCCGCGGCGACCGGTGTCGCGACCGTGCGCGTCGGCATTCTCGGCGACGGAACGGATCCGGGAGTGACCAGGCTGGCCGCCGCCTACCGCCGAAGCCACCCCGGCGTCGACATCCGTATCCGTGACACCGACCTGACCGACCCGACCTGCGGGCTGCGCGCCGGACTCGTCGATGTCGCCCTCACCCGGGCACCGTTCGACGAGACCGCACTGACGGTACGGGAACTGCGCAGTGATCCGGTGGGCGTGGTCCTGCGCGCCGACGATCCGCTGGCCGGCCGAGGCCGACTGCGGTCGGCAGACCTGGGCGACCGGCGGTGGTTCCAGTTTCCGCGGGGAACCGATCCGGTCTGGCAGTCGTACTGGAACGGCGGTGAACCGCGCGAGGGCCCGGTGGTGCGCGTCGTCCAGGAATGCCTGCAGGCCGTGCTGTGGAACGGCACGGTCGGCATGGCCCCACTCGGGCACGAACTGCCCGCGGAACTGGTCGCGGTGCCGCTGACCGACCTGCCGCCGAGCCGGGTGGTGGTGGCGTGGAACGAAGGCGACACCAACCCGCTGGTCCGGTCGTTCGCCGACATCGCGACAGCGGCGTACCGCGGCTGAGACGCCGGTGAGCCGACCTGAGGGCTGGCGAAGCTCTTCACCGACGACCGCAACCGTGCGCTTCGCGAAGCCGGGATCGACGCGGCCACCCTCGATCTGCTCTCCGTCATCCGCCGCTCCGGCTCGCCCTGCACCCTGAGCACCCGCGAACTCGCCCGGCGGACCTGGTGACCGCGGGCGCGATCTCCCAGCGCGTCGCCCGGGCGGAACGGGACGGGCTCGTACGGCGGAGACCCGGGACCGCCGGGCGGCGCACCGTGCTGGTGGAACTGACAGCTGAGGGTCACGTCGACTCGTCGAACGATCCGTCGACACCGTCCTCGGCCGTGAGGCCGCGCTCGTGAGCTGCCTGTCGGAGCGCGAACGGTCCGAGCTGACCGCGCTCCTGGGCAAACTGCTGACCGACGTCCGAGGGCGCACCCACCGCGAAGCGAAGTGATCGCCGGGGGTACCGACACCGACACCGGCACCGGCACCGACACCGACACCGGCACCGGCACCGACACCGGTACCGGCACCGGTACCGGTACCGGCACCGGGCGCCCGTCCGCTTTCGTCGAGCGGCGGCTTTGACCGCCGGAGCCGGGGCGAACTACGTTCTGCGGACCCGACCAACCCGGCCCGATGCCGGCGGAGTGGAGTCCTCCCGTGATAGCGCCCGCACCCGCGTTCGCACCCGCACCCAGCAGTACCCGCCTGATGGCGCTGGAGGCGCCGGGCTGGCTCCGGGACAACGCCGAATCGATCATCAGCAGCACCGTCAGCGTGGTCCTCATCATCGCGGGCGCCGTCGTCGTCCGCGCCCTCGCCAGGCGAGCGATCGCCCGCGTCGTCCAGGGTGTGCTCCAGGGCACGGCCGCCGAGGGCGGCGGCTCGCGCCGCAACGGCCGCGGGCCCGCGGTGCTGCAGCGGGACAACGGCCGGGCGAGTGAGCGCCGCGAGCAGCGTGCCGCGACCATCAGGACGGTCCTGAGCAGCATCGTGTCCGTGGTCATCTCCGTGGTGGCCCTCGCGATGGTGCTGGGGGAGATCGGTATCGCCCTGGGACCGCTGCTGGCCAGTGCCGGAGTGGTGGGTCTGGCCATCGGTTTCGGCGCGCAGAGCCTGGTCGCCGACTACCTGTCCGGACTGCTGATCATGATCGAGGACCAGTACGGCGTCGGGGACTTCGTGGACCTCGGCGAGGCGGTCGGCGAGGTCGAGCACGTCGGGCTGCGGATCACCCAGGTCCGCGACCTGCACGGCGGCCTGTGGCACATCCGCAACGGCGAGATCCGGCGGGTGAAGAACGACAGCCAGGACTGGGCGCGCGCCGTCCTGGACGTCGGCGTGGCCTACGACTCCAACCTGGACACGGTGTACGAGGTGCTGGAGCGCACCGGCCGCGAGCTGGTCAAGGACGAGCAGCAGGGGCCGCTGCTGCTCGAGGAACCCTCCATCTGGGGCGTGCAGTCGCTGGACGCCGATGCCGTGGTGGTGCGGATGGCCGTGAAGACTCAGCCGCTGAAGCAGTGGGGCATCACGCGCGAGCTGCGCCGCCGGACCAAGGAGAACCTGGACGCGGCCGGCGTCGAGATCCCGTTCCAGCAGCGCACCGTATGGCTGCGGCACGAAGACGAAGGCGGTCGCCGGAGCGACGCCGACATGCCGCGCAGTGAGGACGTCACCACCGCGCCGCCCCGGCCCTGACCTGCATGGCCGTGTCCACGTACGCCGCATGCGGACACGGCCGCCCGCGGCCCGAGGGCGCGTCAGCCCGGACATCGAGCGCGTCCTCGGCCCGGCCCCCGCGCTCCTTCGCACACTTGGCGGCCCGCGACGCCGACGCCTTCCGCTGAGCGCCGCGCCGCCCCGGTGTCCAGGAGCTCCGCGGTCGTACGGCTCACGGCCGGTCGTGCGCCGTCTTGCTGATGACGTCCCCGGGCACCATCAGCCGCCGGTTCCGGTCCACGTCCGCGGGCCTGCCGTCGGTGTTGTCGAAGGCGCCGAGGAACGCGGCGGTCATGGCGTCGGTCTCCATGGCGTCGGCCTCCGTGGCGTCGATCGCGGCTTCGGTGACGGCGGGACCGTACACCGGGCGGGTTGTCGGCCGTGTTGTCGGCCGTGTCGGCGGCGGGAGCTGTGCTTCAGTGAGGGCCATGTCCGATGTGGTGGCCGCTGGTTCGATCGATCGCAAGGGAGGCCCCGGGCACACCGTGCTGCTGGCCATGGCGCTGGCCGTCCCGGTGGTGAAGGTCGCCTACACCGTGGGCGGCGGGTCCGTTCTGTACCAGGTGCTCGTCGCTCTGGAGCCGGCGAACTGGCCGGACATCCTGATCGGCATGGTGCTCACCGATCCGCCGCTCGGGTCGGTCCTCGCCGTCGTGGTCTCCCGTCTGGTGTTCATCCTGTTCGCGGCACGCGGCGCCGTGCCGTCCGGCAGCGGCCCGGCGGGGCGTGCGCGGCGCGCGGCGCTGACCCTCGTCAATCCTCTGTCCTTCGGTGTGATCACCGCGTGTCTCTACGGGCCGTGGTGGGGGCTCGGCACGGGGCTCGCCGCATGGGCGCTGCGGCAGGGTGTCGTCGTCGAGTACCGCACCGGTCGGCGTGGCCACGGCCACGGCCACAGCCACGGCCGCCGGGGCGGGGACGGCGAAGGCAAGGGGGACGGTCGTGCCGGGCACGATTCCGGTTACCGTCCTGCGCCCTGGCTGCGACGGGCGGCCGCCGCCGAGCAGTGGGTCGCTCTCGGTCTCACGGTGGCGGTGCTGCCCGCGCTGTTCCTGGGCTCCGCGCTGAACGGGCGTTCCTGGGCCCCGGTCCTGAGCTGCCAGGTGCAGAACGGCACCGAGACCTCGGACGAGCGCCTGATCGAACTGGCCCGCAAGGGCAACGGCGTCGTGGGCTGGAACCTCGACACCGGCGAGGTGTCCAACGGGGCCGGGTGCACGCTCGTGGGCACCGCCCGGGTACGCGAGGCGTGGTGGCGGTGAGCCCCCTCCACGCGGGCAGTGGGGCAGCGGCGGCCGGCGTTGTGCCCGGAACCACCGAGGCAGTGGTCAACGTCCGTGCATGTGGCTCCACATGACCAAGTGGACATGACCATCCAGGGGGAATCTTGAACGCGCGCACCGCATCCGCGGCCCTTGCCGCCGGCGTCCTCGCCTTCGTGCTGGTCGGATGCTCGGGAACCGAGGAACTGTCCTACGGCGACACGGCGGAGAAGGACAACCTGGAGGTCACGGTGGTGCGCGTTGACGCCGGGACCCCCGGTGATCTGTCCGTGCTCGAGGACGCCGACAAGTACCGGGACCGGACGCCGTACTACGTCCGCTTCCGGGTGACCAAGTCCGAATCCGGCGACGTGGAAGGCCCCTCCTTCGACGTCATGGCGGACGGGGACCGGCTGACCCGGCTGAACATCATGAGCGCCTTGCCCAAGCCGGTCGTGGGCGAGGACGGACAGCTGCGCTACGAGGAGGCGCCGAAGTTCGACAAGTGCCTCGACGAACACGACTCCGCCGCATTCGAGAAGGCCCCGGCGGGCGAGAGCTACGAGGCGTGTTCGATCTACCTCGCCGAGCCGGGCTCCGGTGCACCCGACAAGGTCGAGTGGGTCAAGGGCGGCCTGCTGCGAAGCAGCGAGGACCAGGCCTTCGCGGTCTGGAAGTGAGCTGCGGACCGGGCCTACGGGGCCCTACGAGCCGTGCCGGGGGTGGCGCGCGACGGGCTGTTCCGGCTGCCCGGAGGCTGTCCTGAAGCCGGCCGCCGAGGTTTCGGCGTGCGCGGGTGTGTCGCCGAGGCCGATGACGAGGCCGCTCAGCAGGGGGATCAGGATGGGTTCGACCGCGCTGTCGGGTTCGCCGAAGTAGCCGGACATCTCCAGGAGGACGTAGCCGTGCAGCGCGCTCCACAGCTGGGCCGCGGTGTGGGTGGGGTCCTCGTCGCGGAACCGGCCCGCCTCGATCGCCCGGCGGGTGGCTTCGACGAGGTGGGCGAAGGCCTCCTGGCCGATGAAGGGTTCGGTGGTGGGGGCAGAGGCGCCGGTGTCGGCGGAGGCGCCCGTACGGTCGGAGGCGTCGGTGCGGGCGGAGGTGCCCGTACGGTCGGAGGCGTCGGTGCGGGCGGACGGGCTGGTGAGGTCGGTGCCGGGGAGCCGGTAGCCGCCGGTGGCGGTGAGTCCGAACATCAAGCGGTACAGGTGGGGAGCGGCCAGGGCCCGTGAGCGGTAGGCCAGGGCGAGGGCGGCGAGGTCGGCGACGGGGTCCTCGCCGGGCTCCACCGAGGCCAGGGCATCGGTCAGCAGCCGGAAGCCTTCGACCGCGATCTCGTCCACGAGTTCACGCATCCCGCCGAAGTGCGTGTACACGGCCATGGTCGAGGTGCAGGCGGCCGCGGTGACCTTCCGCGCCTGCAGGGCTTCCGGACCGTGTGTGTCGAGCAGGCGGATCGCCTCGTCCAAGAGGCGTTGTTTCGTGGGGGAGTTGCGTTCGGTCATGCTTGACAGCTTGCCATAACATTGTTATCAACATCCATAACCGTGTTATGGAGGGTGTTGTGGTCAAGCCGTACCCCGAACAGGAACAGCACGCAGAGCCGACAGCCGTACTGACCGACGGGCTCGCCCGCGCGATACGCGGCACCGCCACCGACATCGCCGCCATGCTGCGGCCCGTGGCCGACACCGACGGGATCGTTCCCGGTCTGAAGTGGACACTCGGCGAGACCGCCGCGCACCTGGCGCAGTCCAACTGGTTCTTCGCGGAAGTCGCCGCGGGGCAGCCGCATACGCACGGTGACGGAACCCCCGCGAGCATCGCCGAGGCCAACGAGCAGGCCCTCGCCCTGTGGCCCGAACGGCGGGCGGAACCCCTCGCCGAGATGATCGTGGAGCAGTCGGAGGCGTTCATCGGCGCGGCATCCGTCCGCTCCCCGGAGGAACGCAGGCGTACGCCCATGGGGGAGATGGACCTGCCCACCATGGGCTCGTACTTCCTCACCCACATGCTCGGGCACTGCTTCGACATCGCCGGTGCCGTGGACGCGCCGCACGGGGTCGACCGGGAACGCGTGGAGGCGGCGCTGCCGTTCGTCCGCCACGCCCTTCCCCTGATCTTCGTCAGCGACGCGGCGGACGGGCTCACCGCACGCTATTCCGTACACCTGCGGGGCGGCGCCGCGCTCGGGGTGAGCATCGACGGCGGCCGGATCGATGTGCGGCCGGGGCCGCTGGAGCGGCCCGACTGGGTGCTCGACGCCGAGCCGGCGACGTTTCTGCGCATCGTCCTGGGGCGGGAGGACCCCGCGGCCGCGGTGGAGCGAGGGGAATTCGAGGTGCGGGCGCCGGAGTTGAGCGAGGGAAGGGATCCGAACCAGGGTCCTCACCCGGACCCGGACCCGAACCCGGATCCGGCGCCCGCGGTGAGGTTCGGTGCGTTGTTCCGCGCGCCCTGATCCGTCCCACGGGTTCACCGTCCGTACACGAGGAGTGTGTGATTCATGCAGGACCGGCCCCTGACGCTCATGGCGGTGCACGCCCACCCCGACGACGAGGCGACCGGGACGGGAGGCGTCCTCGCGCGGTACGCCGCCGAGGGCGTACGCACGGTGCTCGTGACCTGTACGGACGGCGGCTGCGGTGACGGGCCGGGAGGCGTGAAGCCGGGCGACCCCGGGCACGACCCGGCGGCCGTCGCCGCGATGCGGATGGATGAACTCCGGGCGAGCTGCGAGATTCTGAAGATCGGTCAGCTGGAGACGCTCGACTATGCCGACTCCGGAATGATGGGCTGGCCGTCCAACGACGCCCCCGGATCCTTCTGGCGTACGCCGGTGGCCGAGGCCGCCGCCCGGCTCGCGGAACTGATCCGGCACCACCGGCCCGATGTCGTCGTCACCTACGACGAGAACGGCTTCTACGGCCATCCCGACCACATCCAGGCCAACCGCGTCACGATGGCGGCGCTGGAGATGACCGGGCTGACACCGAAGGTGTACTGGACGACGGCGCCCCGCTCGATGATGGGGCGGCTCGCGGAGGCCGTGCGTGCGGCGTCGGGCGAACAGGGGGACGGGGCACAGGCCGCGGGGTCCGTCGAGGGCGCCGGGCCCGCGGAGCAGCCCGCCGCGGGTGCCGGGTCTGCCGAACCCGTCGCGGGTGCCGGGTCCGCCGAGCCCGCCGCGGGTGCCGGGTCCGCCGAGCCCGACGTCGGCGATGTGCTCGCCGGGATCGGGCTCCCCGACGAGGAGATCACCACCTGGGTGGACACCACCGCCTTCGGCGCGCAGAAGTTCGAAGCGCTGGCCGCGCACGCCAGCCAGGGCGAGAACATCTTCTTCCTGGGGATGGGCCAGGAGAAGTTCACCGAGTGGATGGGCGTCGAGACCTTCCTGCGGGTCCGGGACACCACCGGTGCCCCCGTCCCCGAGGACGACCTCTTCGCCGGACTGCGCTGAGCGTTCCGGCCGCGGATCTCCAGCGTGCGCAGCCGATATCCTGGGCTGATGGCGGACAGAAGGGGTGGTGGGCCGCCGGTCGACGGGCGTTCCACCCGCTGGGACGAGCACAAGGCGCAGCGGCAGGTCGAACTGGTGGACGCGGCGGTCGCGCTCATCGAGGAGGAGGGCGCGGGCTTTCGCGTGCAGCGGCTGGCCGAGCGCGTGGGCCTGCCGCGTTCCGTGCTCTACCGGCACTTCAAGGACCGCGCCGGTCTTGAGGAGATGATCCGGCGGCGCGTCGCGGAGTCGTTCCTGCGGCGCATGCAGCCCACGCTCAGCTTCGAGGGTACGGTCGAGGAGTCCGTACGCCGTGTGGTGGGGGCGCATCTGGACTGGGTGGCGCAGCATCCGCGGCTGTACGCGTACATGGGCGTCGGTGAGCACGCGATGGGCGACGGATCGCTGGTCGCGGACACCAAGACGGCGATCGCGATGATGCTGGGCGAGCGCTTCGAGGACATTCTCGCGGCCGCCGGGGTGCCGAAGGCGCCGATCCGTTCGGTCGCGGTCGGCATCGTCGGCTTCGTGGACACCGCCGTCAACCAGTGGGTGCACGATCCGGCGCCCGAGGTCTCCGAGGAGGAACTGCGCGAGGTGCTGTGCCGCTCGGTCTGGGCGGTGCTCGACGCGACGCTGCGGGATCTGGGAGTGGTGGTCTCGCCGCAGCAGTTGGTGTCGGATCTGGAGCGGGCACAGGGGCGTTGACCGTGCGCTGGACAGTCCCCGCCCGCCCTGGGGGCCGAGCCCTTTTCAAGGCTACCGGCCCCCACTGACAACGCCCCTCAAGCCAGTGCCCGTGCCAGTGCCAGTGCCAGTGCCCGTGCCAGGGCCAGCGCCAGCCGTCAGCCCCGTACCGCCGCCGCGACCTGCCCGGCGTCCACCGCCGCCGCGGCCCCGTGCAGCGCCGCGCCGTCCGTGAGCTTCACCCGGGGACGGTCCTGCGCCGCGCCCGCCGCCCGCTCCGCCGCGTCGATCGCGCGCCAGGCGTCCAGGCCGAGCCCGCGGACGGGCGCCTCGGTGCCGGGCTCGGGTCCGGTGAGGCGACCGGCCGTGAAGTCGTCCAGGAGGGACTCGACGGTCTCCTGGGCGCAGGTCTTGTTCGTGCCGATGAAGCCGCTCGGCCCGCGCTTGACCCAGCCCGCGACGTACACGCCGGGCTGCACGCGTCCGCGTTCGTGCGGGACGGTGGCGGTGTCCTCGTCGAAGGGCAGCCCGGGAACGGGCCGCGCCCGGTAGCCGACGGAGCTCAGCACGAGCCCGGACTCCAGCGTCTGCGGCGCGCCTTCCGGGCGGGCGCGTACGGTGCCGTCCTCGTCGGTGTGCAGGACGGTGGGCGTGACCTCCAGGGCCCGAACGGCGTCCTCGCCGACCAGCCGCAGTGGGCTGGTCAGGAAGCGCAGCACGATACGGCGGCGGCCCTCGCCCGGGGCGCGGGCGGCCAGCTCGGCGAGCAGCCGGGTCTTGTCGGTGGCGTCGTCCGCGAGGTCCGCGGGCCAGCCCTCGACCGTCACGTCCACGTCCTGGAGGGCGGCGAGCGCGAGCAGTTCGGGCATCGTGAACGCCGCCTGTGCGGGGCCGCGGCGGCCGAGCAGCACGACCTCGCGGACCCTGCTCGCCCGCAGCGCGGCGAGCGCGCGGTCGGAGATGTCGGTACGGGCCAGGGCCTCGGGATCGGCGGTGAGGATACGGGCCACGTCGAGCGCCACGTTGCCGTTGCCGACGACCACCGCACGTTCGGTGTCGAGGGCGTACGCGTCCTGCGCGTGGTCGGGATGGCCGTTGTACCAGGCGACGAAGTCGGTCGCGCAGACGCTGCCGGGCAGGTCCTCGCCCTCGATGCCGAGGCGCCGCCCGGTCGCGGCGCCCACGGCGTACAGGACCGCGTGGTGCTCGCGCAGCAGCGTTTCGTGGGTGACGTCGGTGCCGACCTGGACCCCGAGGCGGTAGCCGAAGCCGGGCTGCGATTCGATGGCCCGGAACAGTTCGGTTACCTGTTTCGTGTCCTGGTGGTCGGGCGCCACCCCGGCCCGTACGAGTCCGTACGGTGTCGGCAGCCGGTCGTACACCGTGACCCGTACGCCCGGGTGGCGCAGGAGTTCGTCCGCGGCGAAGAGGCCGGCCGGTCCGGCGCCGACCACGGCCACCGACAGCTCGCCCGCCGGCAGCGTGCGCTGCTTGGGCACGACGTACATCGGCGTACGGTCGGCGTGCGGATTCTCCTCGTAGTAGCGGGCGTTGAGCTCCAGGAACGGCAGCTCCGCCTCGCCCAGCGCCGTATGCGGCTTGAGCGCGTCCACCGGGCAGGCCGTCGTGCAGGCGCCGCAGTCCACGCACGTGCGCGGGTCGACGTACAGCATCTCGGCGGTGCCGAAACCCGGCTCGCCCGGTGCGGGGTGGATGCAGTTGACCGGGCAGGCGAGGACGCAGGAGGCGTCGGCGCAGCAGGAGCGGGTGACGACGTACGGCACGGTGGGCGTTCTCCGTTCGCGAAGGGTGGGGCGTGGGGTGCCCGGCATGATCCGCCGGACAGCCCTGGGGCCGGAAGGCGCCCTAGTCGGTCTGCGGGACCGGTTCGCCGCGGAAGCGGGCCGGGCGGCCGTCGATGCGCAGCGCCCGCCACAGCGGACGCGAGGCCTTGTTCATCAGACCGATGTCCTCGGCGAGCATCCGCACGTCGGAGAACAGGTTGTGGAGCATCCTGCGGCCGTCCTCCGACTTCCAGAAGACGTCCTTGAGCACCCAGGCGGGGATGCCGACCTGCGCGGCGGACTTCTTGTCGGGGATCATGATCACGTCGCAGAGGACCCGCATGATCACCGGGAAGAGGAGCGACAGTGTGCCGCGGCGCACCTTGCCGAAGCGCGGCACGCGCAGCCGCAGGAACTCGTGGGCGAAGGAGATGTGCCGGGCTTCCTCGGCGATATGGATCTGCATGATCCGCTGCGGCAGCGGATGCACCGGCTCACCGCTGCGCAGGGCGCTCTTCTGCAGGTGGTCGATGGGTTCCTCGCCGGCCAGGATGCCGGTGAAGAACGCCTCCGGGTACAGCGACCCGGCCAGCGGAAGCACCCGGCTGAGCTGCCGGAACCAGCGCTTGCCGCCCGCGGTGTCCACGCCCGTGCGGTTCACCAGCTCCTGGAACATCTGGGTGTGGTGGGTCTCCTCGGTGATCTCATGCGTGAGATACCGGAACTCCTCGTCCCGGTTGCCGAGTTGGTAGACGTAGTCGAGGGCCCCGCGCATCAGCAGGTTCTCGAACTGCATCCCCACCTTGGCGATCACCGCCCAGCGCCAGATCCCGATCCGGATCTGCACGTCGAGGGGCTGCTCCTGGTACCAGGGGTGCGCGCCCAGGGCATCCGCCGAAGTGAGCACCCAGCGCGGGTCCTTCAGGTCGACGGCGAACTCCGGGTCGTCCCACTTGATGTCGGTGAAGGCGTTGAAGTTGACGTTCACGGAGCCCTCGGACAGGGTCCGCAGACGCTCGTCGTAGACCTTTCTGGTCAGGTTCGCGGTCATCTTCGTCCTCGGTTCTCGGAGGGTGTGTACGCGGGCGGAACGGGTGATCGCGGGGGATTGCGCGGGGGATTGTCAGTGGTGGCCGGTAGCCTTGAAAAGGGCTCGGCCCCCCGGGAGGGAGGGGTCTGTCCACCTACGGGACGTACGCCCCCGCCTTCCGGACCCCCGCCTTCCGGACCCCCGCCTTCTCGAACCGCAGCGGCGCATCGTCGATCGCCGCCTCCTGGAGCATCGCGCGGTCGCGGTAGTAGTTGTTCCACAGCCGCCACGGATCCCGGGCGCCCTGGCGCGGCATGGCCTGGTTCGCGCGGGCGATGTAGCCGGAGGTCAGCGCCTCGCCCATGACGGAGAACTCGGAGCGGTCGCTGTCGGAGGCCACCGGGGTGGCGATGTCGTGCCCGCCTCGCCGCATGTGCCCGAGCAGCCGGGCGGTGTACGCCGCCGCGAGATCGGCCTTCAGGGTCCAGGAGGCGTTGGTGTAGCCGATGACCAGCGACATGTTCGGTACGCCCTCCAGCATCACGGCCTTGTAGAGGACACGGCTGGTGATGTCGACCGGTTCGCCGTCGACGCTGACGCTCATCCCGCCCATCAGCCGCACGCTCAGACCGGTCGCGGTGATCACCAGATCGGCCTTCAGCTCCTCGCCGGACTTCAGGCGGATGCCGTCGGCGGTGAAGGTCTCGATGTGGTCGGTGGCGACGGAGGCCTTGCCGCTCTTGAGCACCTTGAACAGATCACCGCCGGGCACGATGCAAAGGCGCTGGTCCCAGGGCTTGTACCGCGGTGTGAAGTGCCGCATGTCGATGTTCCTGCCCGCCCGCGCCCGTACGAGACCGAGCAGCACCTTGCGGGCCAGGCGCGGATACTTGCGGCAGAAGGCGTAACTGCCGCGCTGCAGCGCGATGTTGCGGCTGCGGGCGATCCGGTGGGTGAGCCGGGCGGGCGCACGCAGCTTCTGCAGCACGGCCGTCAGCGGGTCGACCTCGGGCAGCGCCAGGATGTACGTGGGGGAGCGCTGCAGCATGGTGATGTGCGCGGCCCGCTCCGCCATCGCCGGCAGCAGCGTGATCGCGGTGGCGCCGGAACCGATGACGACGACGCGCTTGCCGCTGTGGTCGAGATCCTCCGGCCAGTGCTGCGGATGCACCACCTGGCCCTGGAAGTCCGCCTCGCCCGGGAACTCGGGGCGGTACGGGGTGTCGTAGTCGTAGTAGCCGGTCGCGCCGATGAGGTGGCCCGCGCTGTACGACTCGTGCTCGCCCGTGACCTCGTCGACGACCTCGACGCTCCAGCGGCCGGTGGCGTACGAGAAGTCGGCGCTGACCGCGCGGCGGCCGAAGCGGGTGCGCTCCAGGATGCCGTCTTCCGCGGCGGCCGCCTCCACGTAGTCACGGATCTCGTCGCCGCCCGCGAGGATGCGCGAGCCGCGCCAGGGACGGAAACCGAAACCGAACGTGGACATGTCGGAGTCCGAGCGGATGCCCGGATACCGGAAGAGGTCCCAGGTCCCGCCGACCCGGGCGCGGCGCTCGAGCACGACGAGTTCGGTGGCCGGGTTCTCACGGAGGACGTGCCAGGCGGCGCTGATGCCGGATATTCCGGCGCCGATGACCAGGACGTCGACGTGCTGCTGCTCCATCGCGGAGGGTCCTCACGCTCGCTTGTGGATACCGGCAATTTACCTGCGACACACTGTTTCAGATACCGTTGGTAACGTGATCTGGATCACGTTTGCGAGGGTGGCTCGGGTGCGCGAGTGGCCCGGCCGCGACGGCGATTCGGCTGCGGGCTGGGCTACACCAGCGGCTTGGCATAGCAGCGGCTGGCCGGGTGGAAGCGGTAGTGCCCGAACTTCGCGCACGGCTCATAGCCGCTGGAGACATACAGCGCGATCGCCTCGGGCTGCTCCGTCCCCGTCTCCAGCACCATCCGCGTCCGCCCGCGCCCGCGCGCGTCCTCCTCCAGGAGCGCGAGGATCCGCCGCGCCAGCCCCAGACCGCGCGCCTCGCGCACCACGTACATCCGCTTCAGCTCGGCGTCCCCGTCCGAGTAGCCCTCGTCGTTCGCGTCCTGGGTGCGCCAGCCGCCCGTCGCGAGGGGGCGGCCCTCGTCGTCGTAGGCCATGAGATACAGCCCCTGCGGCGGTACGAACATCCCGGCGTCCAGCGGGGTGACATCGCCCTCGTCCTCCCCGTAGCGCTCCACGTACTCGAGCTGCACCTGGTCGTTGAGCTTGATCGCGTCCGGGTGGTCGTAGCGCGCGGGCCGAATGTTCATCTGTGTCACCGTTTGTCTGTTCGCTCTGTCGGGTTGTATGGGGCATCCAGTCTGCCGGTATCGTGCCGACGTGCTGACTTTGAATCCTCCGCCTGCTGGTGCAGGGGGATTTCTGGCTCAGGCTGCCTCCGGGAGCAGCGCTCCCGGGGGTCTTGTGCCGTCGGTACCAGCCGGGTTGAGACCAGCCCGGACGAGCATCACGCGGGCGGAGTTCTTGTCTCTGGGAGAGACGGTTCTGCACGCGGTGCAGGTGTAGGTGCGTTGGGACAGCGGGAGGGCGTGCTTGGTTCTCGCTCCGCACCGTGCGCAGTCCATGGTGGTGTGGGCCGGGTGCACCAGGTGCACGATCCGGCCGTGCTTGCGGGCCATTTCCAGCAGGGCCCGTTTGGTGCTGCCGATGGCCGCATCGGCGGCCTTGCGGGCCATCGTCGACTTCGCCAGAAACTTCGGCTTGAAGTCCTCCACGGCGATCGCGTCGTGATCGGTCACGGCCTTCTTGGCCCATTTGCGGGCGGTGTCCTGACGCTGCCGCGCGATCTTCGCGTAGGTCTTGGCCCGGCGCTTCCTCGCCTGCCGGTAGCCCTTTGATCCGGCCTTGCCCTTCTTGGGTTTGCGGCGGGCCATCATCCGGTCGTGCCGGCGCAGTTTGTGCTGGGCCTTCCTGCCGTGCTGCGGGTGGGGGAGGTCGTGGGCGTCGGAGGTGGTGGTCGCGATCTCCCGCACGCCCCAGTCGACGCCGAGCGCCTGGCCGGTCTCCGGCAGCGGGTTCACGTCGGCGGGAACCACGAAGCTCGCATACCAGTGCCCCAAAGTGTCCTGGTACACGCGCACGCTGGACGGGGCGGCGGGCAGCTCCCGCGACCACACCACGCCCAACACGATGCCGCCTGCGAGGCGCAGACGGCCGTCCCTCACCTGGAATCCGCGTCGGGTGTAGTTCAGGCTCGGCAGCGCCTCGCGTTTGGTCTTCCAGCCCGGCATACCGGCCCGCAGGCGCTGCGGAAGCCGCTCCTGGATGTCCTTCAGGGCCTTCGCCCTGGACTTGCCGAAGTCGCGGATGATCTGCTGCTGCGGCACCGAACTGCCCGCCCGCAACCACGGTGTGACAGCCCGCGCCTGGGTCAGCATCCGGTCCAGCCGCGCCGGACCGCACATCTCCAGGTCAGTGCCATCGGGCCGGGCCTGATTGCGGGCGTGCACCTGCTTCGACTTGGCGACACGCTCGTTCCACACCCACCGGCACCGGTCCCACTCGCTGCGCAGCGCGGCGAGCGCGGTCGATGACACCCGCAGCCTAAGCGTCCAACGGGAATGTCCTGTCCCATCCGTCACCACCTCCGTCTCCGCCACAAACCTCACCCCCCTCACTCGTCCCAGGTCGCGCTACAGCCGCCCCCGAATCCCTTGACGCGACCATAAGTACGAATTCAAGACGCGCATCCCCCATCGCACGGTCACCGCTCCAACCAGCGATCCCTGGCACGCGTGTTCGCATCCGCCTGGGCTCCGCCGGGCAGTTCTGCGGGTGCTTCGCAAGCGTCTACCGGCAGCGGCGGCGAGCAGTTGTCAATACTTGTGGATCGGTGCTGACGCGTGGTCATGTGCTGAGGTGCTCGTGAAGCATCTGCCAGGATCCGGCGCTGTTGACGAGAACGTTGGTGCCGCGGCCGCTTCCTGACCGAGGCTGGCCGTCGATGGTTCCGGTCCAGGTGAACCGGTAGCGGCAAACCGCGTGGTCATCGCCGTGGGCGATCCACTCCAGGTCCTTGATCTGGTAGATCTCGTCGCGGATGGTGGCGAAGGTCTCGGCGATGGCGGAGAGGACGGCGTCGCGGCCGGTGTGTGATCCGTCGGAGAACCAGTAGACGGCCTCGGGGGCGATCAGCGGGACGAGCCGGGTGACGTCGTGGCTGTTGGTGACCTGCTCGTAGGTGCGGATGAAATCCGTGAGCGAGGCGGCAGGTTCGGGCATGGGCGGGTTCTTCCTTTTTCCGCGGCGTGACAAGGGCGGCGGGCGGTCATGCCGCCAGGGTGTGTTCTTGCTCGACCAGGATGCCGTTCTCGAACGTGGCACCGGAGCGGATCAGGGCGACGAGGTGGGGTCGCGGTCACCGCTCGCCATCACTCCTGGGCGGACTCGACGAGCTTGAAGACCATGGCCAGCGCGGCGGGCTGCCGGCGCCGCGGGTGACCTTGGTCCGAAGTTTCACCGAGCTGAAGGTCGACTCGATCGGTCGGCATAGCCGCAGTCCTCATCGGCGATGGCCGCTTGAGGCAACGAAGTGACTGTCATGAGCGGGAGAACACGGCTACGTCGTAGCGTTCGAGGACTGGAAGGGGCTCGTCCAGTGCTTCGCTCCGGGCTGCGGTCTCCAGGCGGACAACGCCCCGATGGAACTCACCGTAAGTGAGATGAGTGAACTTCGACTGTGGCCGGCTGACCAGCCGGGCGTGGTACTCCGCCAGGCTCGCTGCGACCGGCTGGGCAAAGGTCTCGTCCAAGGTGAACCCGGCAGACATGAAGTCGGCGACCATCTCCCCTTCGCCCGGAAGGCGTCGCTCATCGATCGCCCGGAGCTGCGGCCAGTAGTCGTACACCAGCGCATCCAGCCGTTCGCGGAACGTGGTGCGAACGACCACTCTCCCGCCGACGCGCAGCACGCGGACCAGCTCCCGGGCCGCTCGTACGCGGTCAGGGACGTGATGGATCACGCGGGACATCAAGGCCAGGTCGAAGGCACCCCCGGAGGCGGCACCGCCTCCGCCTCCCCCGGCAGATACCGCACCGCGGGATGCGGATGATGCCGTCGGGCCTCGGCGAGCATCACCTCGGACGCGTCGAGGGCCACCACCTCACTTCCCTCGATCCAGCGAGCCATCGCCGCCGAGAAGACGCCCGTTCCCGAGCCGATCTCAACGATGGACGGCGACGGCCGCTGCGCATAGCCAGCGATCAACTCGACCCAGGCCCGCAGCGACGCCTCGGGCATCTCGTTGCCACGCTCGTAGGCGCAAGCCAGTCGCTCATCGTCATAGACACGCTTCACGGGACCGATCCTCATGCAGGGATCACACCCAGACAAGAACGCCTCTGCATCGCAGCGACACCAAAGGGAACGACGTCTTAGGGGAACCGCTTGCGCTAGTCGGTGGCCTCATCGACACGGCGGTCGTTCACCCGGGGCGCGTTTCGTGTGATCGGTCAAGGTCGGCGACCTTCAGGTCTGATCCCACAAGTGCCACGGCGCCCCCGTGTGCAGCCCTGATCGGCCGCACACGGGGCGCTGTCGTAGTGCGAACGAGGTGAGATCGACTCGTTACGGAAGCCCGATCCGTGGGTGCCGGATTCAGTGGCGCCCCTCCATCCAGTAGCGTTTCTGGCCTGCCTCTGACCAGGAGATTGATTTGCTGACTGTGACCTCCGTGAACGTGAATGGGATCCGCGCCGCCGCCAGGAAGGGCTTCACCGAGTGGCTCGCGCAGACCGACGCCGATGTCGTCTGCCTGCAGGAGGTGCGGGCGGAGGCCGAGCAGATCCCCGCGGAGGTCCGCGACCCGGAAGGCTGGCACGTACACCTCACGCCGTCCGTCGCCAAGGGCCGTGCAGGCGTCGCCGTCTACTCGCGGCGCGCGCCCGAACGCGTACGGACCGGCTTCGGCTCGCAGGAGTTCGACGCGAGCGGCCGCTACCTGGAGATCGACCTGCCGGGGCTCACGGTCGCCAGCCTGTACCTGCCCTCGGGGCAGGTCGGCACCGAGCGGCAGGACGAGAAGTACCGCTTCATGGCGGAGTTCCGCACGTATCTGACGGCCCTGCGCGAGCGCGCCGCCCGCGACGGACGCGAGGTCCTGGTCTGCGGCGACTGGAACATCGCGCACCAGGAGACCGACCTCAAGAACTGGCGCTCCAACAAGAAGAACGCGGGCTTCCTGCCGGAGGAGCGGGAGTGGCTCGGCACCGTCTACGAGGAGTACGTGGACGTGGTCCGCGCGCTGCACCCGGAGGCGGAGGGCCCGTACTCGTGGTGGACGTACCGGGGCCGGGCCTTCGACAACGACACGGGCTGGCGCATCGACCTCGCCGTCGCGAGTCCGGGGCTGGCGGAGAAGGCGGTCAAGGCGTACGTGGAGCGGGCCGCGAGCCACGACGAGCGGTGGTCGGACCACGCGCCGGTGACGGTCGTCTTCGATCGGTGACCCGCCGCCGGTGCGGCCCTCGGGTCCGCCCCGGCTCTCGTTGCGGTGGTGGCCCCGGTCGCGGTCTCAGGCCTGCTCCTCCGCCGCCAGCCGCCGGTCCAGCGCCAGTGACAGCTCCGCCTCCACCACGGCCTTCGCCAGGGGGCGGAGCTTTTCGACGCCCGCGTCCGGGGCGTGGGTGCGGACCGTGGTGAGGAAGAGTTCGGCCAGCGCGTCCGCGTGCTGCCGTACGCGCGCGCCCGCCTGCAGGACCTCCGCGAGCGGGACGCCCGCGCGGACCAGGGCCGTGGAGGCGTCGAGGAGGCGGCGGCTGATGTGCACGATCTCCTCGCCGTCGGCGGCGAGGTAGCCCATGTCGAGGGCTGCGGCGAGGTTCTCGGGGGTGACCTCGCCCGCGAAGGCGTCGGCCAGTTCCTCCGGGCTGAGGCGGACCGGGGTCTCCTCGGTGGGGTCGATGCCGAGCACCTCGCTGACGTCGCGGCCCGATTCCAGGGCCTCGTTCAGCTCGGCGATCACGGAGAGCGTGTGGCCGCGTTCCAGCATCGCGCTGATGGTGTGCAGCCGGGCCAGGTGGTGTTCGTCGTACCAGGCGATGCGGCCCTCGCGGCGCGGCGGCGGGATGAGGCCGCGTTCGCGGTAGAAGCGCAGGGTGCGCACCGGGATGCCGGCCGCTTCGGCGAGCTCCGTCATGCGGTACTCGCGGACGCCCTTCGGGGCTCCTGACTGCTTTGCTTCCTTAGCCTTCTCCGCCACGTCGAGCACCTTATGTTGTACCGCCGGTAACTTGTCTCGCCGAACCCCTACCCATGAGTACGGAGCTGCTCTACTCTCCCCACTGTGCCAGTGGTTACTGGCATGGTCGTCGCGTACTTCGGGAGGCGGGCTGCATGGGCGAGCAGGAGCAGGAGCACGAGCACGAGCATGTGCGGGTGGCGGTGATCGGCTCCGGCTTCGGCGGGCTCGGCGCGGCCGTTCGGCTCCGCCGCGAGGGCATCACGGACTTCGTGGTCCTCGAACGCGCCGGCGCCGTCGGCGGCACCTGGCGCGACAACAGCTATCCGGGCTGTGCCTGCGATGTGCCGAGCCACCTCTACTCCTTCTCCTTCGCACCCCACCCCGAATGGCCGCGCACCTTCTCCGGCCAGGAGCACATCCGGTCGTATCTGGAGCATGTCGCCGACACCTTCGGGCTGCGGCCGCACCTGCGCCTCGACTCCGAGGTCAAGCACATGCGCTGGGACACCGAGCGGCTGCACTGGGTGGTGGAGACGGCCGGGGGGACGCTCACCGCCGACGTGGTCGTCTCCGCGACCGGTCCGCTCTCCGACCCGAAGATCCCGGACATCCCCGGCCTCGACGGCTTCGAGGGCAAGGTCTTCCACTCCGCGCAGTGGGACCACGGCTACGACCTGCGCGGCAAGCGTGTCGCGATGATCGGCACCGGGGCCTCCGCGATCCAGATCGTGCCGGAGATCCAGAAGACGGCCGGCCACGTCACGCTCTTCCAGCGCACCCCGCCGTGGGTCCTGCCGCGCGCCGACCGTGCGATCACCGCCGCCGAGCGCTGGCTGCACCGGCAGCTGCCGTTCACCGCGCAGCTGCGGCGCGGGCTGCTGTGGGGGATACGGGAGCTGCAGGTCCAGGCGTTCACCAAGCGCCCGAACGAGCTCGGCCTGGTCGAGAAGCTGGCCAAGGCCAATATGCACCGTTCGGTCAAGGACCCGGAGCTGCGCCGCAAGCTGACCCCGACCTACCGCATCGGCTGCAAGCGGATCCTGCTCTCCAACGCGTACTACCCGGCGCTCGCCAAGGCCAACGTCGACGTCGTCGCCAGCGGGCTCGCGGAAATACGCGGCAACACGCTCGTGGCCGCCGACGGCACCGAGACCGAGGTCGACGCGATCGTCTTCGGCACCGGCTTCCACGTGACCGACCTGCCGATCGCGGACCGGGTGACCGGCGCCGAGGGGCAGACGCTCGCCGAGTCCTGGCGGGACGGGATGAAGTCGCTGCGCGGCGCGACCGCCGCCGGCTTCCCCAACTGGATGACGATCATCGGCCCCAACACCGGGCTCGGGAACTCCTCGATGATCCTCATGATCGAGTCCCAGCTGAACTACCTGGCCGACTACCTGCGTCAGCTCGACACCCTCGGCGGCCGGGCCGCACTCGCCGCACGGCCCTCCGCCGTCAACGCCTGGAACCGGCGCGTACAGGAGCGGATGAAGCGCACGGTGTGGAACACCGGAGGCTGCACCAGCTGGTACCTGGACGCCAACGGCGTCAACACCACCGTCTGGCCGGGCACCACCACCGAGTTCCGCTCCGCCACCCGGCGCGTCGACCTCGCGGAGTACGAGGTGATCCGGCCGCCGAAGGCCGCGGAACCCGTGACGGGCGCCAAGGGAGCGAAGGGCGCGAAGGCCGCGAAGGGCGCGAAGGGTGAGAAGGGCGCGCAGAGGGCCGTGGACACGAAGACCACGCACGCGCAGAGCACGGAGAAGAGCACGGAGAAAAGCACGAAGAACGCCGGCAACAAGAACACGAACCGGACCGAAAAGGTGGACGCATGAGCCGCTTGACGCACGTGACCTCCGGCCCCTATGCCCCGCCGGTCGCCGCCCGCGAACTGACCGCCGTCTCCGCCGACGGCGCGCGCCTGCACGTCGAGGTGCACGGCCCTGTCGACGATCCCGCCGCGCCCGCCGTGGTGCTGGTGCACGGCTGGGTCTGCTCGACGGCCTTCTGGGCCGCGCAGATCCGGGAGCTGGCCCGCGAGCACCGTGTCATCGCCTACGACCAGCGCGGCCACGGCCGCTCCCCGGCCTCCTTCAGGCCCGGCGGCTACGACGTCGCCACCCTCGTCGAGGACCTCGAAGCGGTGCTCGCCGCCACGCTCGCACCGGGCGAGAAGGCCGTGCTCGTCGGCCACTCCATGGGCGGGATGACCCTCATGGCGGCGGCCGGGAGCCCGAAGGCCGAGGAGCACACGGCGGCCGTGCTGCTCTGCAGCACCGGCATGGTGCGGCTGCCGGAGCGGGCCACGGTGGCCCCGGCCCGCGCGGGGCGGCTGCGCACCCGGCTGCACCGCGCGCTGCTGCACTCCAAGGCGCCGCTCGGCCCGGTCACGCCGATCGCCCGCGCGGTCCTGAAGTACGCGACGATGGGCCCCGGTTCCTCGCGCGAGAAGGTCGAGGCCTGCGCCCGTATCGTGCACGCCTGCCCGCGCGCCGTGCGCCAGGCCTGGGGCCGGGTGCTCGCCACGCTCGACGTCGAGGCGAACCTGGCGCGCCTCACCGCTCCCACGACCGTGCTCGTGGGGGCCGCCGACAAGTTCACCCCGCCCGTCGGCGCCCGCGCCATCGTGGCCGCGCTGCCCGACTGCGCCGAGTTCACCGAGCTGGCGGGGCTCGGCCACATGACCCCGGTGGAAGCCCCGGATCTCGTCAACACCCGCATACGTCAACTCGCCGCCGCCCATGCCGTGGCGTCGGCCCGCACCGAAGTGAAGGAGGGGGCATGAGCAAGGTCGCCCTCGAAGGACAGGTCGCCGTGGTCACCGGGGCGGCGCGCGGCGTCGGGGAACTGCTCGCGCGCAAGCTCTCCGCGCGCGGCGCGAAGGTGGCCCTGGTCGGCCTGGAGCCCGAGCTGCTCAAGGAGGTCTCCTCCAAGCTGCACACCGACTCCGACCACTGGCACGCCGACATCACCGACCACGTGGCGATGGCGCGGGTCGCGCAGGAGGTCAAGGAACGCTTCGGCAAGGTGGACATCGTGGTCGCCAACGCCGGGGTGGCAGCGGGCGGTCCGTTCACCGACTCGGATCCCGTTGCCTGGCGGCGGGTGATCGAGGTCAATCTGATCGGCTCGGCCGTGACCGGGCGCGCCTTCCTGCCCGTCCTGATGGAGAGCCGGGGCTACTTCCTGCAGATCGCCTCGCTCGCGGCGATGACGCCCGCGCCGATGATGAGCGCGTACTGCGCCTCCAAGTCCGGCGTCGAGGCCTTCGCACACAGCCTGCGTGCCGAAGTCGGCTACCAGGGCGTACGGGTCGGGGTCGGCTATCTGTCCTGGACCGACACGGACATGGTGCGCGGCGCGGACGAGGACGACGTGATGCGGGAGCTGCGCGCGCGGCTGCCGTGGCCGTCCAACAAGACGTATCCGCTGGGTCCGGCCGTCGACCGGATCGTCGCCGGGATCGAGCGGCGCTCGGCGCATGTCTACGGGCAGTGGTGGCTGCGCGGGATGCAGTCCGTGCGCGGTTATCTGCCCTCGGCCATCGGCACGGTGGGCGGCCGCGAGATGAAGCGCTTCGAGGGCCGCTTCGGCTCCGGCAACCGGGGGCTCGTGGGGGCGGGCGGGGCCGCGGACGAGGCGGGGCGCAGCTCGCACAACTCGTAGGCCTGTACGGCTCGTAGGCCCGTTCGGCTCGTGGGCCCGTACGGTAGGCCCGCACGGCTCGTAGCACATGGCAGAGGGCGCACCCGGGACCTCCGGGTGCGCCCTCTTCGCGCAGAGTGCGATGCGCAGTGCGCGATGCGTGGATCAGACGCGGCGGATCAGTCGCGCCGGGTCAGGACTCGTAGTCCTTCGAGTCGTCGAAGGACTGCTGGCGGTAGGGGTTCTTCGGGGAGTCCTGCTCCTGCTGCGTGCCGCGTTGCTGCT
The DNA here is from genome assembly GCF_047779955.1 of Streptomyces lothianensis. Taxonomy (NCBI): domain Bacteria; kingdom Bacillati; phylum Actinomycetota; class Actinomycetes; order Kitasatosporales; family Streptomycetaceae; genus Streptomyces; species Streptomyces lothianensis. The sequence continues at coordinate 24,513 of NZ_JBLMKT010000068.1, forward strand.
GTGCGCCGCGTTCCTGGGCCTGCTGGGCACCGCGTTCGGCCTGCGGTCGCGCCTGTCCGGCGCGCTCCCGGGCCTCCTGTGCGCCGCGCTGGGCCTGCTGCTGCGTCTTCCGGCCCTGCTGCGAGGCCTGTTCCCTGGCCTGCTCGGCGGCCTGGGAGGTCTTCTCGCTGGCGTCGTCCATCGCGCCCTTCGCGCGGTTCTGGACCTCTGAGGCCTTGTCCTTGAACTGGTCGGCGATGCCCATGAATGTTCACTCCTGAGGTGGGTGAGGGGATTGGGCCTCGACCAGCGTGGCATGACCGGGTATAGCGCGCATTTCGATCTCCGTCACCGTCCGTCAGCCCCGTCGCCCCAAGGGCCGTGCGGGCTCGGCACATCACGTACATCACTGCCGCGGCGGCAACTTGGGCCGCCGCCGGTCAGGTACGGCGGAGTAGTCGGGCGGGACGGCGGCCGGTTCCTGTTCCAGGAGCTCCAGGGCGAGCCGTACCGCGTCGTCGAGCTGTGCGTGGCGGCCTTCCGCCCAGTCCAGCGGGGTGCGCAGCGCCTCGAAGTCCGGTTCCACGCCGTGGTTCTCGACGGACCAGCCGTATGTGTCGAACCAGGCCGCGTTCATCGGCACCGTGATCACCGTGCCGTCGCCGAGCCGGTGGCGCCCGGTCATGCCGACCACCCCGCCCCAGGTGCGCTGCCCGACCACGGGACCGAGCCCGAGCAGCTTGAACGCCGCCGTGATCATGTCGCCGTCCGAGGAGGTGGCCTCGTCGGCGAGCGCCACGATCGGCCCGCGCGGCGCGTTCGAGGCGTACGAGACGGGCTGGGCGTCGCGGGTCAGATCCCAGCCGAGGATCGAGCGGGTGAGCTTCTCGACGACGAGTTCGCTGATGTGCCCGCCCGCGTTGCCGCGCACGTCGACGAGCAGCGCCGGGCGCGACACCTCCATCCGGACGTCCCGGTTGAACTGCGCCCAGCCGGAGCCGCCCATGTCGGGGATGTGCAGATAGCCGCACTTGCCGTGGCTCAGGTCCCGTACCACCCCGCGCCGTTTGGCCACCCAGTCCTGGTAGCGCAGCGGCCGTTCGTCGACCAGCGGGACGACCGCGACGCGCCGCGCGCGGCCCTTGCCCCCGGCCGGTGTGAAGGTCAGCTCGACGGTGGTGCCGCCGGTGCCCGCGAGGAGCGGGTACGGACCGGCGACCGGGTCCACGGGGTGGCCGTTGACATGGGTGAGGACGGCGCCTTCACGCAGGCCGAGCCCGGCGAGCGGGGAGCGGGCCCGGGAGTCGGAGTTGTCGCCGGGCAGCACCCGTTTGATGAGCCACCGCCCGTCGCGGCAGACGAAGTTGGCGCCGAGCAGGCCCTGGGCGCGCTGGTAGTGCGGTGGCCCCTCGTTGCGGCGGGCGGGTGTCACGTACGCGTGCGAGGTGCCGAGTTCGCCGAGGGCCTCGCGCAGCAGGTCGGCGAACTCGTCGGGGGACGCGACCCGTTCGACGAGCGGCCGGTACTGGTCGAGGACGCCCGGCCAGTCGACGCCGCACATGCCGGGCTCCCAGAACAGGTGCCGGGTGATGCGGCCGGCCTCGTCGTAGGCCTGCCGCCATTCCTGCGGCGGGTCGACCTCGTGCACGATGCGGCGCAGGTCGATCCAGACCGTCGAATCGCCGTCGCCGGACTCGGTGGAGGGCACGGCCCGCAGTTCGCCCTCGTCGACCACGACGAGTCGGCTGAGGTCGCCGCTGAGCGCGAACCAGTCGAGGTCGTCGACGAGTTCGGTCTTCTTCGCCTTGGAGATGTCGAAGTACTCGAGGGTCGGCCGCCCCGAGGTGTCCGCCGGGTTCGCGAAGGTCTCGCCGAGCGCGCCGGAGATCGGCCAGCGCAGCCACACCAGACCGCCGCCGCCGACGGCCGCGAGCGAGGAGTACTTGGAGGCGGCGACCGGGAACGGCGTCACCCGGTCGGCGAGCCCTTCGGTCTCCACGAGGACCGTGCCCTCGCCGCCCTCGCTGTTCTCGCCCTCGACGGGATCGAGGCCGCCCGCCGCGGGCCGCCCGTCGGGCGAGAGCGCGAACGGGGACGGGGTCGCCGAGGACAGCGGTACGAGATAGGGGCGGCAGCCGAGCGGGAACGACAGGTCGCCGGTGTGCACGTCGTACACCGGGTCGAAGCCGCGCCAGGAGAGGAAGGCGAGGTAGCGGCCGTCGCTGGTGAATACGGGGTTCTCGTCCTCGAAGCGGCCGTCGGTGACATCGATGACGGAGCGGGCGCCGGGGCCGGTGATCCGGGCCATTTTGATCTGCCGCAGGGAGCGCCCGATCCCGGGATGCGACCAGGTCAGCCAGGCGCCGTCCGGCGAGAAGGCCAGGTCGCGCACCGGCCCGTTGACGGAACGGATCAGCTCGGTGACCTCGCCGCCGGGGCCGTTGCGGCCGGATCCGTCACCGCCCGCCCCGTCGCCGCCCGCCCCGTCGCCGCCCGCCCTGTCGCCGCCGGACTCCTCGCCCCCAGCCTCCTCGGACGCGCCGCCCGCCTCCTCGGACATGCCGCCCGCCTCCTCGGACACGTCGATGAGCAGCAGCCGCCCGTCGTTCGAGGCGACCGCGATGCGTTCGCCCTCCGGGTCGGAGACCAGTTCCTGCACCCGGCCCAGCTCCCCGGAGGCGAGCCGGCGCGGGGCGCGTTCGCCGCTGGCGCGCGGCAGATACGAGATCTCCACCGCGTCCTCGCCGTCGGCGTCCGTCACGTACGCCACCTGCCCGCCGGTCCCCAGCATCTCCGGCAGCCGCACCCGCACGCCCGGGGTGTCGACGATGGTGCGGGCCGGGCCGTCGCGGTGGGTCAGCCAGTACAGGCTGCCGCGGACGCAGACCGCGCTCGCGCGGCCCGTGGTGTCCACGGAGATGCCGTCGACATGGTTCGCGGCGGGCACCTGGTAGGAGCGCCGCCCCACCCGCGGCCCGCCGAGCCGCATGGGCAGACGCCGGGGCTCTGACTCGGGGGACAGGTCGTCGACGAGCCAGATGTCACCGGCGCACTGGTAGACGATCCGCTCGCCGTCGCTGGAGGCGTGCCGGGCGTAGAAGGCGTCGTGGTCGGTGTGGCGCCGGAGGTCGGTGCCGTCGGGTGCGCAGGAGTACAGGTTGCCGATGCCCTCGTGGTCGGAGAGGAAGGCGATCCGGCCGCGTACGAACATCGGCGAGGCGATATGCCCGCCGAGGTCTTCGAGCAGCCGCTTGCCGTGCAGCCACAGCCGGCCCATGGCCCCGCCCCGGTACCGCTTCCAGGCGGCGGGCTCGTGCGGCGGTTTGCCGGTGAGCAGCAGGGTACGGCGCTCACCGTCGACGTCGGCGACCGCGATGTCGCTGACCGGACCCCAGGGCATCTTGCCGCCGGGGGAGCCGTCGGTCGGCACGGTGTAGGCCCAGGAGAAGTACGAGAAGGGCTGGCCGTGGCTGGCGACGGCGAGGATGTCCCCGTCCGGGGACCAGCCGCAGACGCGGGTGTCGGTGTTCCCCCAGTACGTGAGCCGCTGCGCGGGCCCGCCCTCGACGGGGACGACATGGATCTCCGGATCGAGACTGCGCCAGGTCGTGTACGCGATCCGGGTGCCGTCCGGGGAGAAGCGCGGGTGGCTGACGCGGGTGCGGTCGACGGTGAGCCGCCAGGCCCGCTGGGGGGCCGCGCCCTCGGGCGTGATCGGACTGAGCCAGAGATCGTCCTCGGCGGCGAAGCAGACGAGGTCGCCGTGCAGGTGCGGGAAGCGGAGGTACGCGGCTGTCGTGGTCATCGCAGAGTCGCTCACCCACTCATGCTTTTCCGCTGAACGGGGTGCGGCAACTCGGATTGGCGGCCCATCTTGCGGCGGGCGGCCGATCTCGCCGCGGGCGGCCGGCTTGCGGCGGGCGGCCGGCTCGGGTCCCGGGTCCGGCTTTCAGCGCGCCGCCGGCTCGGGTGCCGCCGCCGTGCGGCGCAGGAAGCGGCTCAGGCAGGCGTTGTCCAGCTGGAGGACCGCGACGCTGTGCCCCGTATGGAACTCGACGACGGTCGCGACCCGCCCGCAGGGCCAGACCCGGGCGCCGCCGCCGGAGGCGGGAGCCGCCATGCCCTGTTCGAGCACCTCGCGGGGAAGCGACCAGCCGGGGGCGTCGTGGCCGACGATCATGATGTGCACGGGCCCCTCGGGCGCCTGGCGCAGCGCGACCCGGACGGCCCGGTGGGTGTCGTCACCGTCGGTGTCGGTGACGAGGTGGGCGCGGGTGCAGACCTGACCCGCCCGTTGGTGCTCCTGGTCCATCGGAGAGCTCCTCACAACGTAGAAGCGTTCACGTAGCAACCAAATCTGTATGCCCCTGTATGTCTGATTTAAGCCCCGTTTACTCGCCTCCGCCTGTGAGCTCGGCCACCTCCTGGCCACAGGTCGCTCTTGCAAGCCCTTCGCAAGAAGCCCCTATCATCGAACGGTTCACCACCCGGCACCGCACGAGCACCGCACAGCACGCCACGAGCCCCCACCAGCACGCCACGAGTCCCCGCAGAGCGGAGAGCCCCTGCCATGCATGTCCCCGACGGATTCATCAACGCACCCGTCTCGGCCGCCGCCGGAGTCGTAGCCGCCGGTGCCGTCGCCGTCTGCCTGCGCGGCGCGCGCCGCGAGCTCGACGATCGCACCGCGCCGCTCGCGGGCCTGGTCGCCGCGTTCATCTTCGCCGTGCAGATGCTGAACTTCCCGGTCGCCGCCGGCACCAGCGGGCACCTCCTGGGCGGTGCGCTCGCCGCCATCCTCGTCGGACCGTACGCCGGTGTGCTGTGCATAGCCGTGGTGCTGCTCCTCCAGGGCGTGCTCTTCGCCGACGGCGGGCTCACCGCGCTCGGCGTCAACATCACGGTCATGGGCGTCGTCACCGCCGTCGTCGCGTACGCGCTCTTCCGCGGCCTGCTCAAGCTGCTGCCGAAGAACCGCCGCTCCGTCACCATCGCCTCCTTCGTCGCCGCGCTGGTCTCCGTACCGGCCTCGGCGGCCGCCTTCGTCCTCGTGTACGCGGTCGGCGGGGTCACCGAGGTGCCGCTGGGCACTGTCTTCACGGCGATGGTCGGCGTGCACACCCTCATCGGCATCGGCGAGGCCGCCATCACCGCGGCCACCGTCGGCGCGGTGATCGCCGTACGCCCCGACCTCGTGCACGGCGCCCGCGGCCTGAGCACCCCGCTCAAGCTGCGCGTCGGCGGCGAGCTCGTCGACGCCGAGCCCACGGTCGTCCAGGGCCCCGTCCGCTCCCCGCGCAAGGTGTGGATCACCGGACTCGTCGCCTCCCTCGCGCTCGCCGGTTTCGTCTCCTTCTACGCCTCCGCCGACCCCGACGGCCTGGAGAAGGTCGCCGCCGACAAGGGCTTCGACAAGGGCGCCGAGACCCGCGAGCACGCCACGGCCGACTCCCCGCTCGCCGACTACGGCGTCAAGGACGTCGACAACGAGCGGCTCTCCGGCGGCCTCGCGGGCGTGATCGGCGTCGGCGCCACCGTCCTCGTCGGCACCGGCGTCTTCCTCGTCGTACGCAAGCGGCGCTCCGGGACTCCTGCCGCCGCAGACGCCGCTACCGACTCGCGTACCCCGGAAGCCGTCTGACATGGGTGCGGGCCACGCGCACAAGCTCTACCGGCACGGGCACTCACCCGTGCACGCCCTGCCGCCGCACTGCAAGCTCGCCGCCGTCCTCTGCTTCGTCGTGGTGGTCGTCTCCACCCCGCGCGAGGCGGTCTGGGCCTTCGGGCTCTACGCGGTGCTGCTCGCCGTGGTCGCCGGCGTGGCCCGCATCCCCGCCGGATTCCTCCTCAAGCGCCTCCTCTTCGAGGTGCCGTTCGTGGCCTTCGCGGTCCTGCTGCCGTTCGTCGCCCAGGGCGAGCGGACCGAGGTGCTCGGCATGTCGCTGAGCGTCAGCGGCCTCTGGGGCGCGTGGAACATCCTCGCCAAGGGCACCCTCGGCGTCGCCGCCTCCGTACTCCTCGCCTCCACCACCGAACTGCGCGAACTCCTCCTCGGCCTCCAGCGCCTCAAACTCCCGCCGCTGCTCGTCCAGATCGCCTCCTTCATGATCCGCTACGGGGACGTCATCACCGACGAGCTGCGCCGGATGCGCATCGCCCGCGAATCCCGCGGCTTCGAGGCCCGCGGCATCCGCCAGTGGGGCGTCCTCGCCAAGACCGCGGGAGCGCTCTTCATCCGCTCCTACGAACGCGGCGAGCGGGTCCACCTCGCCATGGTCAGCCGGGGGTACACGGGCACGATGCCGGTGATCGACGAGGTGACCGCCTCGCGTGTGCAGTGGTCGTACGCGTTCACGCTTCCCGTATGTGCTCTGCTCGTCTGCCTGTTGGGGTGGTTCCTGTGACAGCTTCCGTATCGCCCTCGACGCCGGCCTCCGAGATGGCCTCCGCGCCCGCCTCCGGGTCGCCCTCCGCGGCGGCCTCCGCGCCGACGTCCCTCGACGTACGAGGCCTGGCGTACGCCTACCCCGACGGCCACCAGGCCCTGTTCGGCGTCGACTTCAGCATCGCGCGCGGCGAGCGGGTCGCACTGCTCGGACCGAACGGCGCGGGCAAGACGACCCTCGTCCTGCACCTCAACGGGATCCTCGGCGGGGGAGTGGGCGCGGTGCACGTCGCGGGTGTGCCCGTCGTCAAGAAGCACTTCGCCGAGGTGCGCCGCCGGGTCGGCATCGTCTTCCAGGACCCCGACGACCAGCTGTTCATGCCGACCGTCCGCGAGGATGTCGCCTTCGGGCCGGCCGCGGCGGGGCTGCGCGGCGCGGAACTGGAGGCCTGCGTGCACAAGGCCCTGTCCCTGGTGGGCATGGAGGCCTTCGCCGACCGGCCCCCGCACCACCTCTCCTTCGGGCAGCGCCGCCGCGTGGCCGTCGCCACGGTGCTCGCGATGGAACCCGAGATCCTGGTCCTCGACGAGCCCTCCTCGAACCTCGACCCGGCCTCGCGCCGCGAGCTCGCCGACATCCTGCGCTCGCTCGACGTGACGGTCCTCATGGTCACCCACGACCTGCCGTACGCCCTCGAACTCTGCCCCCGCTCCCTCATCCTCAGCGAGGGCGCGATCGCGGCGGACGGCCCGACCGCCGACCTCCTCGTGGACGAGGAGCTGATGCACGCCAACCGCCTGGAGCTCCCCTTCGGCTTCGACCCGCGGTCGGTACGGACGGGCTGAGGCCCGATCCGCGGCTCGATCCGCGGCTCGATCCGCGCCCTCAGGGCGTGGCGCCGAGCGCGGCCCGCAGGCGGGCGGCGTGGGTGCGCATGTCGCGACCCGGCGTCTCCGGCCCTCCCGCCTGCGGATTGCTGCGACAGCCTCGGCACAGGCCTCCGGGGAGGGCTTCCGGGCGCCCCGGGATGCCGCCTTCGGCGCGCTCCATGATGGCGCGGGGCTCACGGCGGGCGACGCCGAAGCCTTGCGGTCACTGCACCAGCTAGATCCGGCGGAACTTGCGTTCGCCGTCGTCCACGTAGTTGACCTTGACGCCTCGGCGGGTCCGGCGGACCGCCTCGGCCAGTCTCGCCGGGTCCGCCATGGTGTACCACACGGTGTTTCCGACGGCCCTCTCGTGGATGCGGTACCAGCTTCTGTCCTTGTCCTTCTCCATCCGCTTCCGGAACCGCGGATCGCTCGGGTCGGCCCGCTCCCTGCCCGGCTTCAGCCGCGCCCCGACGTGATTCCAGTGGAAGCTGGACCCGCGGGAGACCGTGACCTGCCCCATGACGTCGATGCTCTCCACGTCCTCCCAGCGGAACCTCAGCTTCGGCAGCCCGGTGAACTGCGAGTGAAGCGTGAGGCCGTCCTCCGTCAGCCGGGCCACGGGTAACAGGGCGAGCGCCCGCGGCCCTGCGAGAACGAGGATGAAGCCGAGGAGAGTCAGCCACATGTAGGACGCCCGTGAGTGCCAGGTGGCGATGGCGGCGACGGTGGACACCGAGGCGAAGACGGTGAAGCCGACGATGTAGGAGGGGCTGGGGCGGTTGCGGATCCACATTTCGAGGTGGTTTCTCCATCGGGCGGACGTGCGGTCTCTCATCCTCACCGGAGCGGCTCGTGAAGCAAAGGGAGGATCGGCTCCATGTCCGACGGGCCGCGTGCCCTCTGCTCGGCCCGTGGGGCGACTCGTGGCGCCCGGCGTCCGGCCTCTTGTCCCGCGCCGCCCCGGATAGGTGGTCTGGACCAGTTTTCGCTACTCTGTGTAACTCGGCCGCGAAGGCTGAGGCGAGACCCCCGTCGGTGACCACGGCGGGGCCAGGCAACACAGGAGTACAAGTGAAGAACTCTGCGATCGCGATCGACCCGGCGGCGAGTGACACGGCGGGTGCGGACGGCGCGCAGGACGGGGGCCTGCGGGCCGCACTCGGCGAGCGCCGCCGCCGCGGTGACGCGGGCGGGGCCGTCGCCACGGTGACGTTCATCGTCCTGCTGGGCGTCGCCGTCGCCCTGCTCGGCTACCTGGTGACGGCCGGCTGACAAGGCGCAGGACAGACGGAGGGGCCGCGGGCGGCGTAAGCCCGCGGCCCCCTGGCGTGTGCAGGCCCACGGCCCTCCGGCATACGGATGCCGGTGGCCCGGTGGCCCGGTGGCCCGGTGGCCCGGTGGCCCGGTGGCCCCGGTGGCCCCACCCCGCCCCGGAATCGGCTCGGGTCCGTGCACGTTGCACCATGGTGGTCGGCCGGGTTCGACAGGTTCGGCCGTACGGAATGGAGCAGTGACGTGAACGGGGTCCAGGGCACGGACGGTGCCGAGGTGCGGGGCACGGTCGAACCCGGCTGGGAGGCTGTGCGGGAGGCTTTCGTACGCAACTTCGCCGAGCGGGGTGAACGCGGGGCCTCCGTCGCCGTGTACCTGGGCGGGCGGCCGGTGGTCGATCTGTGGGGCGGGTCCCGCGACGCGGACTCCGACGTGCCGTGGGCGTCCGACAGCCTGCACCTGGTCCGCTCGGCGACCAAGGGGGTCGCCGCCGCCGTCCCTCTGATCCTGCAGCAGCGCGGCCTGCTCGACTTCGACGCGCCCGTGGGAACGTACTGGCCCGAGTACAAGGCGGCCGGCAAGGAGCACACCCGGGTACGGCACCTGCTCGCGCACCGGGCCGGGGTGCCCGTACTCGACGTACCGGTCGAGTTCGCCGACCTCTTCGACCCCGAAGCCGGGCCGCGCGCCGTCGCCGCGCAGGCGCCCGCCTGGGAGCCGGGCACCGACCACGGCTACCACCCCTACACGTACGGCTGGCTGATCGGCGAACTGGTGCGGCGGGTCACCGGGCGCACGCTCGGGACGTGGCTCGCGGAGGAGATCACCGGGCCGCGCGGGATCGACCTGTGGGTGGGGCTGCCCGCCGCGCACGAGCACCGGGCGGGGAGAGTCCTGCGCGTGGATCCGCCTGCCGTGCCCGGCGGGCTGCGGCTGCGGCCCAAGCAGGCGGTGTCGGAGGCGTACGCGGACCCCTCGTCCCTGACCCGCCGGGCCTTCGCGGCCCTCGCCCCCACCGACGAGAACACGCCCGCGTACCGGGCCGCGGAACTGCCCGCCACGAACGGGATGGCCAACGCGCGCTCCCTGGCCCGCTTCTACGCCTCCCTGATCGGCGAGGTGGACGGACACCGGGCGCTGTTCACCCCGGCGACCGTGGCACAGGCCCGCACCCAGGAATCCGCGGGCCCCGACCGCACCCTGATCGTCAACACCCGCTTCGGCCCCGGCTACATGCTCCACAGCGGAGCATCCCCGCTCCTCGGCCCCTCCTCCTTCGGCCACCCCGGCCGAGGCGGCCCCCTGGCCTTCGCCGACCCCGAGACGGGCGTGGCCTTCGGCTACACGACAAACGGCCTCCAGAAGGGCGTCACGGCGGACCCACGGGCCCAGGCGCTGGTACGGGCGGTACGGGCGGCGCTGGCGGCGCTGGGCTGACCTGCACCGGGGCTCCGCATCGGGGCTCTGAATCCGGGCTCCGCATCCGGGCTCCGCCCGGATCGCCTCAGACGCCGGCGGGGCCGGCGGTCAGCATCAGCCCGATGCCCAGCGCCATCACCCCCGCCGCAACCATCCGCGGCGCCCCGAAGCGCTCCTTGAACAGGACCGCTCCGATCGCCGCGCCCACGATGATCGAGGACTCCCGCAGCGCCGCGACGGGCGCGAGCGGTGCGCGGGTCTGGGCCCACAGGACCAGCCCGTACGCCACGATCGACAGCCCCGCCCCCACCAGACCCCGCACCGCGAACGGCCGCAGCAGCGGCACAAGTTCCGCCCGGTGCCGGTACCACGCGTACAGCGGGATCGCGATCCCTTCGAGAACCATCAGCCAGGCGATGTACCCGAGCGGCGTCCCCGAGGCCCGTACCCCCACACCGTCCACCACAGTGTACGAGGCGATCGAGACCCCGGTCGCCAGCGCGGCGAGCAGCGCGGGCCACTGAGGGCCTTTCCGGGGCCGCCGCCCCGCCCCGCGGATCCCCCACAGCGCGAGCCCGACAAGACCCGCACAGGCCACCGCGACGCCCGCCAGCTGCAGCCCCCCGATCCGCTCGTCGAGGAGGACCGCGGCCACGACGGTGACGATCAGCGGCGCCGTACCCCGCGCGATCGGATACATCTGCCCGAAGTCGCCGAGCGAGAACGACCGCATCAGCATCGCCTGGTAGACGACATGCAGCACTGCCGAGGCGAGCAGCCAGGGCCAGGCCCCGGCCGCCGGCAGCGGCGAGAACACGGCGAGCAGCCCGCCGAGCAGGGCCCCGCCACCGGATATGAGAGTGAACGCGAGGAGCTGGTCCTTGATGTGATGGGCCAGCGCGTTCCAGGACGCGTGGGTGACGGCCGCCAGGACGACGGCCGCGGCGACGAGAGGGGTCACTTCTCGCGCACGTCCACCAGCGCGCCGCCCGCGGCCGCCCGGATCACGGCGTGGTCTGCGCGGCCGAGGTCGGTGAGGGCTTCGGCGAAGCGGGGGTGCGCGGCGGATTCGGGACTACTCATGCGCCGCACGCTAGCGGTCCGTGTACGGGGCACGCGAGCGGGTTGTGCTTCCCCGCGCCAGGGGTGCCGCTGTGTTCACCCTTCCCCGAGCTCTCAACTACGCCCCCAAGCTCGTCGAGCAGGGGGTATTCCCTGAGCAGGGGAGACCCCACTTGCCCTGCGGCACGGCTGCCCACAGCTGGGTGAGGGGTGGGGAAGGCGCGGCGGGCGCTGCCCGCAGCTGCTTCGCGAGGCGCTTCAGCTCACAGACTTCAGCACCGCCGCCACCAGCGGCCCCGAAGAAGACCCCCCGCGGCCCCCCTCCAGCATCACCGCGGCCCCCGCCGCATCCCCCCGCCAAGCCGTGAACCACCCGTTCGGCTTCTCCTGGCCCATGACCTCCGCCGAGCCCGTCTTGCCCCCGATGTCCCCGCCGAGCGGAGCCATCGGCCCGGCCGCCGAACCGGACGTGGCCGTGTACGCGAGAAGTTCCCGCAGCTGTGCGTGGACCTCGGGGGACAGCTTCCGCGAGGCCGTGGCCGTCCTGCGGCCGTCGAACGACGGCGGCACGAGGTACGGCTGCCGGAACACCCCGGTCTTCGCGGTGGCGACGATCGACGCGACGTTCAGCGGGTTCATCCGCACCCCGCCCTGCCCGATCAGCGAGGCGGCCATCGGCGCGTCCTTCTGCACCGGCACCCGTCCGTCGAAACTCGGCACCCCGATCGACCAGTCGTCGCGCCCGAGCCCGAAGACCTCCTGCGCCTGCTTGGTCAGGTCGTCGTTCGCGAGCTCGCCCACCTGCGAGATGAAGGCCGTGTTGCAGGAGGCGGCGAAGCTGGTCCTGAAGGTTCCGCCCTTGATCTCGAACTCCTCCAGGTTCTGGAACTTCCAGCCGCCCGCCTCGAAGTACTTCGGGCACGGATGCGGCTTGTCAATCCCGGCGAGCCCCTTCTCGATCAGCATCGAGGCCGTCACGATCTTCATCGTGGAGCCGGGGGCGAGCGAGCCCTGCAGCGCCACGTTCGGACCGGTCTTCTTGGAGTTCGCGACGGCCAGGATCTCTCCGGTGGACGGCTTGAGGACCACGATCGAGGCCCGGCTGCGCTTGGCGACCTCCCGCTCGGCGGCGGCCTGCACGGTGGGGCTGATCGTGGTCTTCACCGTGCCCGGGGTGCCTTCGGCGAGCGTGAGCAGCGTCTTGTCGGGCAGCGCCTTGCCGCCCCCCTTGCCATCGTCTTCCCGGCCGTCCTCGCCGTTCTCGCCGCCCTTGCCCGCTTCGGCGCGTACGATCCGCAGCTCGATCCCGGAGCTGCCGCCCGCCTTCTTGCCGTACCTCTCGCGCAGCCCGTCGAGCACACCGGCGAGCGAGGGGTACTTCTCGGCGGTGAGCTCCCCGCCGTTGCGGTCGACCGCCTTGATCGGCGGCGTCCCGGCCTCCCCGGCCCGCAGCGTGTCACCCGCCTTGAGCCCGGGATGCACGACGGACGGTTCCCAGTCGACCACCGGCCGGCCCGTCTCGCCGCGCACCACCGTCAGCTCGGACTTGTAGGTGTACGGCTCGGACTTCCCCTCGTACGACACCGTGGCCGCCACATCGAAGGGCACCTTGGCGCCACCGCCCTTGCCCGGTGTGAACTTCACATCGGTCAGATGCGCGTCCTTCTTGTACGCGGTGAGCGCCTCCCGCGCGGCCGGCGCGTCGTCGGTCAGCGCGGCCGCGCCCGCCGCATCGCCCTTCGCCCACGCGGCGAAGAACCGCTCGGTGGTCTGCTCGATGTCGGCCCGCGTCAGCGGCTTCGCCCGCAGTTCCTGGGGCGAGAGCGGCTGGTCGGAGCCGTCGTCCGAGCCGCCGCCGACGAAGGTGTACGTGGCGAGGCCGACGCCGGCGACCACGGCACCGGTCGTGAGCGCGATCAGCGCGAGCTTGGTGTCCTTGCCCATGGCGTTCCGCCCGCCCGAGCGCCCTCGATTGCCCACCGCATCCTCCGCCTCACCCCGCGTGCCCGATCCGTGGGCACCTTATAGCGCTTCGGCGCGCCGGGCCCGTCGTGCTTGACGGGCGGACCGTGCTGTGCACCAGGACCGTGCTGTGCACCAGGACCGTGCTGTGCACCAGGACCGTGCTGTGCAGCCGGACCGCCCTGCGCAGCAGGGGACCGCACTGTGCGGCAGGACCGCTCAGCCCGCCGCGAGCACCTTCGCCACGATCGGCCCGGCCGAGTCACCGCCGTGCCCGCCCTCGATGACCACGGCGGCCGCCGCGATGTCGTTGCGGAACCCCGTGAACCAGGCGTTCGGCTGCGTCTGGCCCCCGACCTCGGCCGATCCCGTCTTGCCGCCGACATCACCGCCGAGCCCGCTCAGGGCCTTCGCCGCCGTGCCGTAGCGGGCGGTGTTGTTCATCATCTGCTTCACCTGGTTCGCGGTGCTGTTCCGGATCCCGGGCGCCTTGGCCAGCTCCAGGCCGTACGAGGCGGGCACGATGACCGGCTGGCGGAAGGTTCCGCCGCCCTTCACGGTGGCCGTGATCGACGCCACGTTCAGCGGGCTCATCTGGACCACACCCTGCCCGATGGCGTTCGCCGCCCGGTCGGAATCCCCGCGGGCCGGTACGGAGCCGTCGTAGGACGGGATCCCCGTGTTCCACACGGGCCCGATGCCGAACTTGGCGGCTTCCTCGGTGAGCGAGTTGTCGTTCAGGTCATCGTGCGCGATCAGCTTGATGAAGGCGGTGTTGCACGAGCGCGCGAAGTCGTTGGCGAACGTGGCGTTCAGGTCCGGCTTCAGGCCGGGCAGATTGTGGAAGGTCTGGCTGCGGTACACGATGTCGTTCTCGCACGGCGCCTTGCTGCCCGGCCCGGCAACCCCGTTGTCGATGAACGTCGCCGCCGTCACGATCTTCATCGTCGACCCGGGCGCGAGTTGCCCCATGAAGGCGACGTTGTTCCCGGGCTCCTGGTTCGCCACCGCGAGCACCTCGCCGCTGCTCGGCTTGATCGCCACCACCGAGGACTTGGCCTGCGTCTGCACGGCCTTCTCGGCGGCCGCCTGCACCCGCTTGCTCAGCGTGGTCTTGATCTGCCCCGGCTCGCCCTTCTGCAGGGTCACCAGTGTGGTGTTGTACGCCGTCGCGTCGGCCCGTTCGATCCACAGCTCGATGCCCGGCCTGCCGCCCGCCTGGGCCGAGTGGCGCCGCCGCAGCTCCTCCAGGATCGGTCCGAGCGAGGGGTACTTCTCCGCGCTCAGCACCTCGCCGTCCCGGTCGACGGCCTCGATCTGCGGGGCGTCCGCCTCGCCGACCGCGAAGGTGTCGTCCTTCTTCAGCTGCGGGTGGACCACGGTGGGCTGCCAGTCGACGAGCGCCCGGCCGGTGGTCTCCCCGCGTACGACGGTGAGCTCGCTCTTGTACGACAGGGGCTCGGACCTGCCCTCGTACGACACCTTCGCCTTGACCGTGAACGGCACGCTGGTGCCGCTGGCCTTGCCCTCCTCGATCTGCACGCCGGTGATGTCGGCGGCGAGGAACGAGTTCAGCACCTCGCCCGCCTCGACGGGCGCGTTGGTGAACTTGGCCGCCGCGGCGGCGTCCCCCTTCTTCCAGTGCTCGAAGAACGAGCCGGCCGCCTTCGCGACCTCCCCGTCGGTGACCGGCCCCGTGGTCGGCGTGGCATCCGCCCCCGCGGACGACGACCCCCCGGTCACCCCGTTGTACAGATTGACCGCCCCGTACGCGGCGCCGCCCACCATCACGGTGAAGACCCCGCCGATCAGAGCCGTTTTGACTCCATCGCGCATCGCTGCGCTCCCCTCCCCCAGACGCCCTGAACGCTGTTGAACGCGTTCAGGAAAGTTACCGAGGACAGCCTAGGGGTCGGCTGTGACAGGCAGGGGCCGAATCGATCTCGATTGTCTATACCTGTGGGTCCGGCCCCATGCATCCGCTGTGTCTAGACCCACGTATCCAGCCACATCCGCGACCGCCACGAATCCACCGGAATCGGCTGCGCCGTGTACAGCGGCCAGAAGTAGATGAAGTTCCAGGCGATCAGCAGCACGAGCACACCCGCGCCCACCACCCCGAGGACCCGCCGCCGCTCCTCCGATCCCGGCGGCCCGATGATCGCACCGATCATCATCGCGAGCGCCAGGCACAGATACGGCACGAAGACGACCGCGTAGAAGACGAAGATCGTGCGTTCCTGGTAGTTGAGCCAGGGCAGGAAACCCGCGAGGAAGGCGCCGGCGATCGCGCCCGCCCGCCAGTCGCGGCGGAAGAACCACCGCCACAGCAGGTACAGGACCGCGAAGCAGGCCGCCCACCACAGCAGCGGGGTACCGAGCGCGAGGACCTCGCTCGCGCATTTCTCGTGCGTGTCCGCCGGGCAGCCGCCGGTGCCGGGCGCCGGGGACTCGTAGTAGTACGAGACGGGGCGGCCGAGGACCAGCCAGCTCCACGGGTTCGACTGGTAGTCGTGGTGCGAGGTCAGGCTGACGTGGAAGTCCCAGACCTGGTTCGAGTAGTGCCACAGGCTGCGCCACCAGTCCGGCAGCAGCCCGCCGAACCCGCTGGAGGGGTGCTCGGCGCCCCATTCGCGCAGATAGCCGCGGTCGCCGGGCGCGGTGTGCAGGATCCAGCCGGTCCAGGTGGCGAGGTAGGTGACGACCGTGACCGGCACCGTCGAGACGAACGCGGGCAGCACATCCCGCTTCAGGACCGTGAGGTACGGCCCCCGGGCGCCCGCGGTGCGGCGCGCGCCCACGTCCCACAGGACCGTCATCAGACCGAACACGGCCAGGAAGATCCCGCCGTTCCACTTCGTGGCGAAGGCAAGGCCCAGGCAGATTCCGGCGAGGATCCGCCAGGGCCGCCAGCCCAGGCGGAGCGTCTCCGCGATCCGCGCGTCGGGCCGTACGACCCCTTCCGCGTCCACCGGAAGCGCCGCCGCCAGCCGCTTGCGCGCCTTGTCGCGGTCGATCACCAGCGCGCCGAAGGCCGCGAGCACGAAGAACATCAGCGGCAGATCGAGCAGCGCGGTGCGGCTCATCACGAAGTGCAGGCCGTCCATCGCGAGCAGCAGCCCGGCCAGACAGCCCAGGAACGTCGAACGGAACATCCGCCGGCCGATCCGGCACACCATGAGCACCGAGAGCGTGCCGAGCAGCGCCACCATGAAGCGCCAGCCGAACGGCGTCAGACCGAAGAGCCACTCACCGGCCGCGATGACCCATTTGCCCATCGGCGGGTGCACGACGTACGCCGGGTCGTGGCCGACGGGGACCTTCGAGCCGAGCTCGATGACCGTGTCGTTGTAGTCCTTGGGCCAGTTGACCTCGTAGCCCCGCTGGAGCAGGGCCCACGCGTCCTTCGCGTAGTACGTCTCGTCGAATATCACCGCATGCGGCCTGCCCAGCTGCCAGAAGCGCAGGACGCCCGCGAACAGTGCGACGAGCAGCGGCCCGAGCCAGCCGGAGGCCCGGACGGCGAGGGAGGTGCGGCGCAGCCCGAGCAGCGACCACAGGCGCGGGTCGGGTTCGCGGTAGGGCGGGTCCAGGCGCTGTCCCACGTCCTCGGCCGTCGGCGCGGCGTACCCGAATCTGCGCAGGCGCAGCAGCCAGGACCGCGGCTCCTGCTGCGGAGGCTGCCGGTCGCGGAGGTCTTCGGCTTCGCCTTCGCCTGCGCCTTCGCCTGCGCCGGCCGGACGGGTCGCGGAGTCCCTCGTGGGGTGGGACGGGGCACTGGTCACCGCGCCATCGTAGGGAACCGGCCTGTCCACGTCCCGGGTCCGCCCCGCCGTCGTGGCGGATGGTGTGAGGATAGGCCTGTGACAGGAACGCAAGGAACCCTCGTTCTCGCCGGCACCCCCATCGGTGACACCGCCGATGCGCCGCCCCGGCTCGCCGCCGAGCTGGAGAGCGCCGACATCGTCGCCGCCGAGGACACCCGCAGGCTGCGCCGCCTCACCCAGGCGCTCGGCGTGCAGACCACCGGCCGGGTCCTCTCGTACTTCGAGGGCAACGAGTCCGCCCGCACGCCCGAACTCGTCGAAGCCCTCACCGACGGCGCCCGGGTGCTCCTGGTGACCGACGCGGGCATGCCCTCCGTGTCCGACCCGGGCTACCGGCTCGTGGCGGCCGCCGTCGAGAAGGACATCAAGGTCACCGCGGTGCCGGGGCCGTCCGCGGTGCTCACCGCGCTCGCCCTCTCCGGCCTGCCCGTCGACCGCTTCTGCTTCGAGGGCTTCCTGCCCCGCAAGGCGGGCGAGCGGATGTCACGGCTGCGCGAGGTGGCCGGGGAGCGGCGCACCCTCGTCTACTTCGAGGCCCCGCACCGGCTCGACGACACCCTCGCCGCGATGGCCGAGGCCTTCGGCGCCGAGCGCCGCGCCGCCGTCTGCCGCGAGCTGACCAAGACCTACGAGGAGGTCAAGCGCGGCGCCCTCGGAGAGCTGGCCGCCTGGGCCGCCGAAGGGGTACGCGGAGAGATCACCGTGGTCGTCGAGGGCGCCCCCGAGACGGTCGCCGAGCTGGACGCCGAGGAGCTGGTGCGCCGGGTGCGGGTGCGCGAGGAGGCGGGGGAGCGGCGCAAGGAGGCCATCGCGGCGGTCGCCGCGCAGGCGGGCCTTCCCAAACGCGAGGTATTCGATGCCGTCGTCGCGGCAAAGAATGCGGCTGCCCACTCGCCAAAGGACGGCAAAGGGCTATCGTGAAAGGCAAAGGCCAAGCCGGGGCACCGGCCTCTTTTACATGGGGCACCCAAAAGCGCTCCAATTCTCCACAGGTCTGATGCCTTCCGGCCGTGCGGGGGTGTCCACTGGATGAAGGAACTTTGATCGGTTCCCTCGCATGTGGACCGCCCCGGACGTACTTGTCCGACGGGCAAGAGGAGCTGGCATGAGTGAGACCACCGGCCGCGCCGCCGAAATCGACGCCGCAGCAGAAGCCCCTGTGGACACGACAAGTCTGCCCAACCATCCGATATCCACGGTTCGTGAGTCGTACGCGTTCGCCTGTATGCGCTGCGGGCACGGCTGGGAGCAGTCGTACGACATCGAACATTTCGTCGACGGCCAGGGCAATGAATTCGTGCTCTACAAGGTGGACGGGCGGCGGGTGCCCTCCCCGCTGAGCCGGCCCACCTGCCTCAACTGCGGCGGGCATGTCGTCCGCTTCATGCGGGCCGGGCGGGTCTCCACGATCCTCGACCTGATCGACCACCCGGAGCGGCTGGGGTGGTCCGAGAAACGGCAGCAGGCCGAGGCCGAGAGCCTGGCGGAGGAGTCCGAGGCGGAGCAGTCCGCGGAGGCGGGGGCGGAGGAATCCGCGGGCGCGACGGCGGAATCCGAGGGTGCGACGGCGGAGTCCGAGGGCGCGGCGGTCAGGGGGTCCTCGGGCGCGGGTGCGGCGCCGGAGGAGTCGGGGCACCACTGGCACCTGTCCGACCTGCTGCATCCCTTCAAGGGCAAGCGCTCCTGATTCAGGGGCAAGCGCTCCTGATCCAAGGGCAGGTGCTCCTGACCTGCCGCGGGGCAGCCGCTCCCGCGCGGGCAGGCGCGTTCCCCGGGTGCGGGAGCCGGTTCGTAGGATCGGGGCATGAGCCCCAAGGACGCACCCCCGCCCCTGCCCGAGCCGCTGCGCATCCCGGTCGCCGACTCGCACACGCACCTCGACATGCAGGACGGCACGGTCGAGGAGGGCCTCGCGAAGGCCGCTTCCGTGGGAGTGACGACCGTGGTGCAGGTCGGCTGCGATGTGAACGGCTCGCGCTGGGCCGCGGATACGGCGGCGGCGTATGCGAGCGTGCACGCCACGGTCGCGCTGCACCCCAACGAAGCGCCCCGGATCGTGCACGGTGACCCCGATGGCTGGTCGCGGCAGGGCGTCCGCGAGCCGCTCGGTGACGCGGGGCTCGACGAGGCGCTCGCCGAGATCGACCGGCTCGCCGCGCTGGGGCACGTCAAGGGGGTCGGCGAGACCGGGCTCGACTACTTCCGCACCGGGCCCGAGGGCAAGGAAGCCCAGGAGCGGTCCTTCCGCGCGCATATCGAGATCGCCAAACGGCACGGCAAGGCGCTCGTCATCCACGACCGTGAGGCGCACGCCGACGTGCTGCGCATCCTTAAGGAGGAGGGCGCCCCCGAGCGGACCGTCTTCCACTGCTACTCCGGCGATGCGGAGATGGCCCAGGTCTGCGCACAGAACGGCTACTTCATGTCGTTCGCCGGAAACATCACCTTCAAGAACGCGCAGCACCTGCGGGACGCGCTCGCGGTCGCGCCGCTCGACCTCGTCCTCGTCGAGACCGACGCGCCGTTCCTGACGCCCGCGCCCTACCGCGGACGGCCTAACGCCCCGTATCTCATTCCGGTCACCCTGCGCGCCATGGCCGAGGTGGCCGACGTGAGCGAAGACACGCTGGCAGAGGCGGTCTCCGCGAACACGGCACGCGCCTTCGGCTACTGAGCGAGGCCGCTGCCACCCGTGGGTCCGGCGCAACGCTGCGTGGCCGCGTCACTTGGGAGAGTAACGGCCGCTCCGCTAGGTTCGCTCCGCCTGAGAGCCCGCCTCCTGGCGGGACCCCTTGGAGCCTGGAGCGAGTTGTGAGCCAACGGACCGCGTATGAGCCCTCCGGGGAGAGCGAACAGTACGGGGACGCGCCCTACGGCGGCACGGACACCTACCGGCCCTCGTACGAGGAGCGGGTGGCGCTCGCGCAGGAGCCGACGTGGACGATGCTCCCGTCACCGGCCGCGGTCCAGCCACCGGCCCCGGCCGCTTCACCGGGCGTGGTCCCACCGCCGGACATGGCTCCGTCACCGGCCGCTGCCCCGCCCGACGGCTCGGTGCCGCCCGGCGGGCGCGCCCGGACGCGGCAGGAAGCCCGGCGCGCAGCCCGGCGCAGGAAGAGCGCCGAGCGGCCCGAGGCCCTGCGCCGCCTCGTGCCGCAGGCGCTCGTCGTCGCCTTCCTCGCGGGCGGCACCTCCGCCTTCGTCGCGCACGACAAGGCCGTGAAGCTGACCGTCGACGGCAAGGAGCGCACCCTGCACACCTTCGCCGACGACGTCGCCGAGCTCGTCGCCGACGAGGACCTCGACCTCGGCGCACACGACTCCGTCGTACCCGCCCCCGGCACCCCGCTTACTGACGGCGACGAGATCGAGATCCGCCACGCCCGGCCGATCCAGCTCACCCTCGACGGCCGCCCCCGCAAGGTCTGGACGACCGAGGAGACCGTCGAGGCCGCGCTGCGCAGACTCGGCGTACGGGCCGAGGGCGCGTACCTGTCCGCCTCCCGCTCCCAGCGGATCGGCCGCGCGGGGCTGCGCCTGGACGTGCGCACCGAGCGCACCGTCACGGTCCTGGCCGACGGCCGTGAGCGCACCATCCGTACGAATGCCGCGACCGTACGCGAGGCGGTGGAGCAGGCCGGGGTCTCGCTGCGCGGCCAGGACACCACCTCCGTGCCGCCCGCCGCCTTCCCGCGCGACGGGCAGACCGTCACCGTCATGCGGATCACCCACGGCAAGGAGGTCCGCGAGGAGCCCATCGCCTTCGACGTCCGCCGCACCGAGGACGCCACGCTGTACGCGGGCACGGAGGTCGTGGAGCAGGCCGGACGGCACGGGGCGCGCCGTGTCACGTACGCCGTGCGGACCGTGAACGGTGTCGAGCAGAAGCCGAGGCGGCTCTCGGACGAGGTGGTACGGGAGCCGGAGCCGCAGATCGTCCGGGTCGGCACCAAGCCGCGCCCCACCTCCGTCAGCGGTGCCGACGGCCTCAACTGGCCGGCCCTCGCGGCCTGCGAATCGGGCGGCCGCCCCCATGTCACGGACCCCTCCGGCACGTACGGCGGCCTCTACCAGTTCGACACCCGCACCTGGCAGTCCCTCGGCGGCACCGGCCGCCCCCAGGACGCCTCGGCGGCGGAACAGACCTACCGCGCCAAGAAGCTCTACATCCAGCGCGGCACAAGCCCCTGGCCCCACTGCGGCCCCCGCCTCCACGGCTGAGCGCAGCGCCCCCGCATCCGGGCTTCGCCCGGATCGCCTCAAACGCCGGCGGGGGTGAAAGCTAACCTACTCACGTGAGCAACCCTGAGTCCGACGAGACCGGCCCCCTCCTCGGGCCCGCCGACATCCGTGAGCTGGCCGCCGCCCTCGGGGTGCGCCCCACCAAGCAGCGCGGCCAGAACTTCGTCATCGACGCCAACACCGTCCGCCGTATCGTCCGCACCGCCGGCGTACGCCCCGACGACGTCGTCGTCGAGATCGGCCCCGGACTCGGCTCCCTCACGCTCGCCCTCCTCGAGGCGGCCGACCGGCTCACGGCCATCGAGATCGACGACACGCTCGCCGCCGCGCTGCCCTCCACCATCGCCGCCCGGATGCCGCAGCGCGCCGAGCGCTTCGCGCTGGTGCACTCGGACGCGATGCTCGTCGAGGAGCGGCAGCTCCCGGGCCCGCCGCCGACCGCCCTGGTCGCGAACCTCCCGTACAACGTCGCCGTCCCCGTGCTCCTGCACATGCTGGCGACGTTCCCGAGCATCGAACGCACCCTCGTCATGGTGCAGTCCGAGGTCGCCGACCGCCTCGCCGCCCGCCCGGGCAACAAGGTGTACGGCGTGCCGTCCGTGAAGGCCAACTGGTACGCGGAGGTCAAGCGCGCGGGCGCGATCGGCCGCAATGTCTTCTGGCCCGCGCCGAACGTCGACAGCGGCCTCGTCTCCCTCGTGCGCCGCAGCGAGCCGGTGCAGACGAGTGCGAGCCGCGAGGAGGTCTTCGCGGTCGTGGACGCCGCGTTCGCCCAGCGCCGCAAGACGCTGCGCGCCGCCCTCGCGGGCTGGGCCGGTTCCGCCGCGGCCGCCGAGACGGCCCTGGTCGCGGCCGGGATCTCGCCGAAGGCGCGCGGCGAGGCGCTGACCGTCGAGGAGTTCGCCCGGATCGCGGAGCACAAGGGTGCGGAGGCCGCCGCGTGAGCATCACCGTACGCGTGCCCGCGAAGGTCAACGTGCAGCTCGGGGTCGGCCCCGCCCGGCCCGACGGCTTCCACGACCTGGCGAACGTCTTCCTGGCCGTCGGCCTGTACGACGAGGTCACGGCCACCCCGGCCGCCGAACTGAAGATCACCTGCGCGGGCCCGGACGCCCACCAGGTCCCGCTCGACCACTCCAACCTGGCGGCCCGCGCGGCCCTCGCCCTCGCCGAACGGCACGGCATCTCCCCGGACGTGCATCTGCACATCGACAAGGACATCCCCGTCGCCGGCGGCATGGCGGGCGGCTCGGCGGACGGCGCGGGCGCACTGCTGGCCTGCGCCGAACTGTGGGGGACCGGCTCCTCCCGCTCCGAACTCCTCGACCTCTGCGCGGACCTCGGCAGCGACGTGCCGTTCTCGCTGCTCGGCGGCGCCGCGCTCGGCACCGGCCGCGGCGAACTGCTCGAACCGCTGCCGGTGGGCGGCGTCTTCCACTGGGTCTTCGCGCTCGCCGACGGCGGCCTTTCCACGCCCGCGGTGTACGCCGAGTTCGACCGCCTCGCCGCGGGCCGGAAGGTGCCTTCACCGGTCGCGTCCCCGGCCCTCCTCGCGGCCCTGCGCGAAGGCGATGCGACGGCCCTCGCCGCGCACCTCGCCAACGACCTGCAGCCCGCGGCGCTCTCCCTCTTCCCCGCCCTGTCGAGCACCCTGTCGACGGGTACGGAGGCGGGCGCCCTCGCCGCCCTGGTCTCGGGCTCGGGCCCGACGACGGCCTTCCTCGCCGACTCCGCACAGTCCGCCGAGTCGGTCGCCGCGGCCCTGCGCGCCTCGGGAACCTGCCGAGCGGTACGGGTCACCTCCGGCCCGGCACCGGGCGCGACGCTGGTGTGAACCGCCCGGCGCGCGGGCGCCGCCGGCACGCCGTACTCACCCCGATCTGAGTACGAGCACCCTCACCCCGCCCCACCGCCCGGCGCGACGGTGGTGCCATGGCATCCACCGCGCGCGAACTGGCAGCGAAGACCCCGGTGACCCGGGACCGGTACATGGACCTGCTGCGGGTCGCCTCCCTCGCCACCGTCGTCCTCGGACACTGGCTGATGGCCGCCGTCAGCACCGGCGACACCGGCCGCGTCGAGATCGGCAACCTGCTCGCCGTCGTCCCCGGACTGCAGGTACTCACCTGGGTGCTGCAGATCATGCCGGTGTTCTTCTTCGTCGGCGGCTTCTCGCACGCCCTGTCCTACCGCTCCCTGCAGCGCAGGAGCGGCGGCTCCCCGGTCTACGCGGCCTTCCTGCGCGCACGGCTGCAGCGGCTGCTGCGCCCCACCATGGTCTTCATCCTGGTGTGGGGCGCGGGCGCGCTGCTCGTCCAGCTCGCGGGCGCGGGCGGCGGTCTGCTCGACATGACGCTGCGGCTCGTCGCCCAGCCGCTGTGGTTCATAGGGATCTACCTGGCGATGGTGGCCTTCACGCCGCCGCTGCTGAGGCTGCACGAGCGCTACGGATGGGGCGCGTTCGGCGCGCTGCTCGCCGCGGCAGCCGCCGTGGACGTGCTGCGCTTCGCCGCCGGGGTGCCCTTCGTGGAGTTCCTGAACTTCGCCTTCGTCTGGCTCGCCGTCCACCAGCTGGGCTTCCTGCGCGCCGACGGCCGGCTGCGGCTGCGACTGCCTGCGCTGCTCGCGCTCGGCGGCCTCGCGGGCGCCGCGCTCCTGGTCGCCTTCGGCCCGTATCCCCTGAGCATGGTGGGCCTGCCCGGCGAGAAGATCTCCAACATGGCGCCGCCCACCCTGGCCCTGCTCTGCCACGGCCTGTGGCTGGTCGGCGCGGTGGAACTCGCGCGGCGCCCGGTGACGCGGTGGCTGGAGCGGCCGAAGGTCTGGCGGACGGTGGTCGCGGCGAACGGCGTCTCGATGACGGCGTTCCTGTGGCATCTGACGGCGATGCTCGGGGTGTACGGGGGGCTCCTCGCCCTGGACGTGGCGCTGCCGGAACCGGCCGCCGCGGCGTGGTGGACCCAGCTCCCGCTCCGGCTCGCGGCGGCGACGGTCCTCACGGCCGTCCTGGTCGCGGCCTTCCGCGGCTTCGAGAACCCGCCCGCGGCCCGCGCGGCCGCCGCGAACCCGCACACCGCCAACCGCACCCGGGCCTCGGGCAGCACCCCGGCCGCGACCCATACCCCGGACGCGACCCATACCCCGGCCGCGACCCATACCCCGGCCGCGGCCCGTATCCCGGTCTCGGCCCCTTCCCCGAACTCGGCCCGCACCACCCCGGCCTCGGGCCCGCTCGCCGTACTCGGCGTGACCCTCAGCCTCTTCGGCGTCCTCGGTGTCTCGATGGTCGGCTTCGGCGGCCTCCTCGAAGGCCGCTCGGCCCTCCTGATCGCCGTCCGGGTCACCGCCCCGGCCGCGGTCGCGATGGCCCTTGCGGGCTGGTTCCTGGTGGAACGGGCGGGCCGGGACCGCGCCTGAGCCCGGCCGCCGGGCGGCCGGGGATCACCGCCACGGCCCGCCACGGCGGCCGACTACGCTGGTAGGCCGACCCCAAGGTCGACCCACCCCCGCGTACAGGAGCGAAATGGCCGTCAACCTCGTCAATGTCGAGTCCGTGAGCAAGGTGTACGGCACCCGTGCCCTGCTCGACGGAGTCTCGCTCGGCGTCTCGGAGGGTGACCGGATCGGGGTCGTGGGGCGCAACGGCGACGGCAAGACCACCCTGATCCGGATGCTCGCCCGCCTTGAGGAGGCCGACACCGGCCGCGTCACCCACAGCGGCGGGCTGCGGCTCGGCGTCCTCACCCAGCACGACTCCCTCGACCCGGCGGCGACCGTACGGCACGAGGTGATCGGCGACATGGCCGATCACGAGTGGGCGGGCAGCGCCCGGATCCGCGATGTGCTGCAGGGCCTCTTCGGCGGCCTCGACCTGCCCGGCTTCCCGCAGGGCCTGGACACCGTGATCGGCCCGCTGTCCGGCGGCGAGAGGCGCAGGATCGCGCTCGCCAAGCTCCTGATCGCCGAGCAGGACCTGATCGTCCTCGACGAGCCGACCAACCACCTCGACGTCGAGGGCATCGCCTGGCTCGCGAAGCATCTGCGCGAGCGCCGGTCCGCGCTGGTGTGCGTGACCCACGACCGCTGGTTCCTCGACCAGGTCTGCACCCGCATGTGGGACGTGCAGCGCGGCGATGTCTACGAGTACGAGGGCGGCTACAGCGACTACGTCTTCGCGCGCGCCGAACGGGAGCGGATCGCCGCGACCGAGGAGGCGAAGCGGCAGAACCTGATGCGCAAGGAGCTCGCCTGGCTGCGCCGCGGCGCCCCGGCCCGTACCTCCAAGCCGCGCTACCGCATCGAGGCGGCCAACGAGCTGATCGCCGACGTACCGCCGCCGCGCGACACGAGCGAGCTGATGAAGTTCGCGAGCGCCCGGCTCGGCAAGACGGTCTTCGACGTCGAGGACGTCTCCGTACAGGCCGGCGACAAGCTGCTGCTCAAGCATCTGACCTGGCAGCTCGGCCCGGGCGACCGCATCGGCCTCGTGGGCGTCAACGGCGCGGGCAAGACCTCGCTCCTGCGCGCGCTCGCCGAGGCGGCCCGCAGCGAGGGCGAGCAGCAGCCCGCCGCCGGGCGGATCGTCGTCGGCAAGACGGTGAAGCTCGCGTATCTCTCGCAGGAGGTCGGCGAGCTCGACCCGCAGACGCGGGTGCTGCAGGCCGTGCAGCAGGTACGCGACCGGGTCGACCTCGGCAAGGGCCGCGAGATGACCGCCGGGCAGCTGTGCGAGCGCTTCGGCTTCGGGAAGGAGAAGCAGTGGACCCCGGTGGGCGACCTCTCCGGCGGTGAGCGGCGCAGGCTGCAGATCCTGCGGCTCCTCATGGACGAGCCCAACGTCCTCTTCCTCGACGAGCCGACGAACGACCTCGACATCGAGACCCTCACCCAGCTCGAGGACCTCCTCGACGGCTGGCCGGGCTCGATGATCGTGATCTCCCACGACCGGTTCTTCATCGAGCGCACCACCGACAAGGTGTACGCGCTGCTCGGCGACGCCACCCTGCGGATGCTGCCGCGCGGGCTCGACGAGTACCTGGAGCGCAGGGAGCAGGTGCTCGCGAAGGCCGCCGCCGCCACCGCGGCGGCGGCGCCCGCCGCACCCGCCGAGCCCGCGCCCGGGAAGTCGGCCGCCGAGCAGCGTGCGGCCAAGAAGGAACTGCAGAAGATCGAGCGACAGTTGGACAAGATCTCCGAGAACGAGACAAAGCTGCACGCTCAGATCGCCGAGAACGCCACCGACTTCGGCAAGGTCGCCGAGCTCGACACCCGGCTGCGGGAACTTGCCGGGGAGCGCGAGGAGTTGGAGATGCGGTGGCTGGAGCTGGCCGAGGACGCGTAGGAGGCGTACGGGAAGGCGCGTGGATCATCCGGATTGCCCACGCCCTCCTGGGCCGTGGCGAGCGCACCCTCCGGAGCCGTGGCGACCGCGCCCTCCGGGGTCGTAACGGGCTTATCACGGGCCGGTCCGCCCTTCGGAACAGGGCTGCGACCGGCCCGCTGCGCATGCTTGCCGGGTGATAGAAAGAACTCCCGCCGAAGTGAAGCAGAGTTGCGGGAACCATGCCCGATTCGCTCCTTTCCGGGGGGATTTCAGCCAGGTCGGTCCGGCCTTGAAGCCAACGGAATTGCGGGGGAGGCCGGTCGGGCAGCGGGTCCCGCGTGATGAGGTAGTCCGAACGATGAGTCAGCCGCCCCAGCCGCCAGGACCACCGTCGACGCCCCCGGGGGGATTCGGGGGACCGGAGCAGCCGCAGCAGCCCGGCACCCCGCCGCCGCCCCCCGCCCAGCCGCCGGGCCCGCCCCAGGCGCCCGCCCCGCAGCCCGGCTACGGCTACCCGCAGGATCAGGGCACCCAGCAGCCCGGCCCTCAGCAGCCCGGCCCCTACACGCAGCCCGCAGGCCCGTACAACCAGCCCGGCCCCTACACCCAGCCGCCGGGCCCGTACCAGCAGCAGCCCGGCTACGGATACCCGCAGCAGGCCCAGTACCCCGGCGCGCCCGCACCCGGCGGCCCGGGCGGCCCCGGCGGTCAGGGCGGCGGCTTCGGACGGTTCTTCAAGGGGAGGACCGGCGCGATCGTGGCGGCGGCCGTGGCCGGGCTCCTCGTCATCGGCGGCGGCGTCTACCTCGCGGTCGGCGGCGATGACGGGAAGAAGGAGGAAGAGGCCGCCAAGCCCACCGCGACCGGGAAGAAGGACCCCGACCCCTCCCCGTCCCCGTCCGTGGACGACGGCGACGGCAAGGGCACCGGCAAGCAGGACGGTTCCATCAACGAGGGCATCAAGGCGGGCGAGGTCCCGGCCTGGCTCGTGATGAACCAGACCGACCTGCCGGGCAACGGCTCCAAGATGTTCGACCTCTGGGTCCAGGGCGATGTCGTCGTCCAGGCCACGTACCGCGAGGTCGTCGCGTACTCGGTGAAGGACGGCTCCGAGGCGTGGAAGATCGACGTCCCCTTCGACATCTGCGACACCCCGAAGCACACCACCCCCGACGGCAAGGTCGTCATCGCGCACAAGTCGGGCGAGAGCGACCGGGCCAAGTGCTCGCAGCTGATGATGATCGACCTCGCCACCGGCAAGAAGGGCTGGACCAAGCAGGTCGGTGAGGGCGGCGCCTTCGACGGCACGATCACCCTCGACCTGGTGATCTCCGGTGACACCCTGCTCGCCGGACGCTCCCTGTCCGGCGTCGCCTACCGCGTCAGCGACGGCAAGCAGATCTGGGAGGCCAAGAAGGAGGACGAGGGCAACTGCTTCCCGTCCTCGTTCGCCGGCGGCGAGCGGCTGCTCGGCGCCGACTCCTGCGCGGCGAGCAAGCCCAACGAGCACGAGCAGCTCAAGGAGTACGACCCGAAGACCGGCAAGGTGAAGTGGCGCTACGCCTTCAAGAAGGGCTGGAGCGTCAAGCGCGTCTTCTCCGAGTCGCCGATCGTCGTCTCGCTGGTGAACCGCGAGGAGAAGTCCTGGGCCATCGCCGCCTTCACCGACTCCGGCAAGCTCCGCTCGCAGATCGACGGCGGCAAGGACAGCTTCCGCCAGCAGTGCGCCGGCCTCGGCATCGGCCGGGAGAACTCGCAGAGCTGCGACGGCATGGTCGCCGGCGGTGACACCTTCTACATGGCGACCGAGGCGAAGAAGTCCGGCGACTACAACCGCGTCAACGAACTCGTCGCCTTCGACCTCGACACCGGCAAGGCCAAGTGGCGCTCCAAGGTGGCCGACCGCCAGCTCCTGCCCCTGAGGACGGAGGGCACGGACGTCATCGCGTACGTCGACCCCACCTTCGACCAGGGCGGCCAGATCGTGAAGTTCGGCCCCAAGGGCGGAGCACCGGTCGTGCTGCAGAAGCACTCCAGCGGCGCGATGCGCGTGGAACGCTCCATGTTCAGCGGGCCGATGGCCTACGCCGACGGCCGGTTCTTCATGACCCCTTCGCGCCTGCTCGGCAAGGACGACGAAGAGCAGGCCCGCATGCTGTCCTTCGGTAAGTGACGCCGCCGGTGCCGCCGCATCACGGAACCCGGCCGTCCGAACCGACGGCCGGGTTCCGTACAGTCCCCGACTTCCGTATCGCTTGAGGTTGAAACCCATGTCACAGCCGCCCCAGCCGCCCAACGAAGGCTTCGGTGCACCCCAGGATCCGCCCCCGGGTGGTTTCGGCGCCCCGCAGGAGCCCGGTTACGGCTACCCGCAGACCCCCGCAGCGGGCCAGCCCGCCACCCCGCAGCCCCCGGCGGGCGCACCCGCGACGCCGCCGCCCCCGGCCGGACCTCCGTCGAGTCCGCCCCCGGGCCGGCCCGGCTACGGCTACCCGCAGCAGCAGCCCCCCGGCCAGGTCTACCCGACGCCCGCCCCCGGCCAGCAGGTCGGCTACGGGCAGCAGCCCGGCCAGCAGCCGTACGGTGCCCCGCAGCAGCCCTACGGCGGTTACCAGCAGCCGGGCACGGTCCCGATGGGCGGCATGCCCGGCGGTGGTGGCAGCGGAGGCCGCAAGAAGATCAGCGCCCAGGCGATGATCATCATCGCCGCCGTGGTGGCCATCGCCCTGATCATCGGCGGCGGCATCTTCATCGCCGCCCAGGACGACGGCGAGGGCGGCAAGAAGGACGAGTCCAAGCAAGGCCAGACCGACGGCGGCACGAAGGGCGGCGACGGCGAGGACGGCCCCCAGGGCGGCGCCGGCGTCGGCAAGGAGAAGAAGCCGGCCGGCCAGAGCCAGGCCCTCTTCAACGTGCCCTCGCCCGAGGTGAAGGGCGACAGTTCCGTCACCGTCAAGGGCTCCTGGCTGACCGAGAAGACCTACGCCAAGTCCGGCATGTACGAGGTCAGCGGCTACCAGCCCGACACCGGCAAGAAGCTGTGGACGATCCCGCTCGACGGCGAGATCTGCGCGGCCTCCGAGCACATCAGCCCCGACGGCATCACCGCCGTGCTCGCCAAGAGCGGCAAGCCCAGCGCGAAGGACAAGTACCCGAGCTGCACCGAGATCGTCGCGATCGACGTCGACAACGGCAGGAAGCTCTGGCAGGAGAACGCCAAGCCCGTCGACGAGGAACTGCGCTTCAGCCAGGTCACCGTCGGCGGCAACCTGGTCGCCGCGGGCGGCACCAGCGGCGGCGCCGCCTGGGACATCAAGACCGGCGGCCTCAAGTGGGAGCCGCGCGCCGGCGACAAGTGCAAGGACCAGGGCTACGGCGGCGGCAAGATCCTCGTCGCCATCACCCGCTGCGGCACCGACTTCCGCGAGGCGCCCCGCAAGGTGCAGCCGCTCGACGACAACGGCAAGCCGATCTCCTCGTACACCCTGCCCAGCGGCATCCAGTGGGCGCACATCCCGTCCACCGACCCGCTCGTCGTCGCCGTCGACTCGACCGACCAGCACAAGGGCCCGACGGACTACTTCGCGATCGACGCCAAGACCGGCAAGCTGCGCAGCAAGGTCGCCGTGGACCCCTCGGAGATCATGAGCCGCTGCGATGCCACCAACGTCGAGCCCTGCCGCCAGATGGCGGTCGGCAACGACCGGCTCTACCTCGCGACCCGCGAGCACGAGGGCGGCAGCAAGTCCTCCCGCACCAACGAGATCATCGCCTACGACCTGACGACCGGTAAGCCGACCGGCCAGAAGGCCGACGCGGGCGACCGCTACTCGATCTTCCCGCTGCGCATGGACGGCGAGAACATCATCGCCTACAAGCACCCGCCCTACGACAAGGGCGGCCAGGTCGTCAGCATCGACGGCAAGAGCTTCAAGCAGACGGTGTTCCTGGAGAACCCCGCCGACGAATCCGTACGCGATGCGGAGACCAGCTTCTCCACCTTGCACGCCGAGTACCTCTACGGAAACGGGCGTCTGTTCATCGCGGACGTCTACGCCAGCAGGTCCCGCTCGACGACCCGCAAGGACTACCTGATCGTCGCACTGGGCGTGAAGTAGCCCCGCCGGGCGCGCGGGTCTGCCCCGCGCGCCCGGCCACCGGAACGGCCCTGTCCCCGCAAGGGACAGGGCCGTTCCGCATCCACGCCTGCAAGGCATCGCTGTTACACCTACGAGGCATCCGATTCGCCCCGGTGGAGTGCTTCTGTGCAGTAGGGGGCGCGCATTGTCGAACAACCGTGTAGCTTCCGGGAGACGAGGGGCTGGGGGGCTCCGGTGCACGGATGTACGGGCAGGTCCACATGGGGGAATGGGGGAGGCTCGATGGGTGTGCGGCTGATGGTGGTCGACGATCACCGCCTGCTGGCCGAGGCACTCGCCTCGGCACTCAAACTGCGCGGACACCGGGTGCTCGCCGCCGCCGCACCGGCCGCGGGCGCGGCGGAACTCGTGGTCCAGCGGGCTCCCGAGGTCTGTCTGCTCGGCACCTCGACCCCGGCCGAACCGGGTGTCTTCGACCCGGTCGTGCGGATCAAACGGGAGCGCCCGCAGGTGGCCGTCGTGGTCCTCGGCCCGGTGCCCTCCCCGCGCGGCATAGCGGCCGCGTTCGCCGCCGGCGCCTCCGGCTACGTCCGCCACGACGAGCGCATCGAAGGCGTCGAACGGGCCATCGTCAAGGCCCGCTCCGGCGAGGCCGCCGTGGCGCCCCAGCTCCTCCAGGGCGCCTTCTCGGAACTCCTCAACCCGGCCGCCCAGCCCGACGACGAGGGCCGCCGCCTCCTGCGGATGCTCACCCCGCGCGAGGTCGAGGTCCTCCTCCGCATCGCCGACGGCGAGGACACCCGCCTGATCGCCGCGGGCATGGGCATCGCCCCCTCCACGGCCCGCACTCACGTCCAACGCGTCCTGATGAAACTGGACGTCGGCTCCCGCCTCGAAGCGGCCGCATTGGCGGCCCGCACGGGTTTGCTGGACCACGCGGGCCCGCTCACGCCTCCTGCGGACGCGCCCCCTCCTTGAGGAAATGATCGAACTCGCCCGCCCGGACGCCGCGCACGAACACCTCCCACTTGTGGCGGGTCGTGGTCACGACGGTGCCCGGGGCGGAGGTGGTGTGCAGGCGCACGAGGTTGTCGTCCCCGTGGACCACGGCGATCCGGGGGACCCCGGGGCCGATGTCGTGCGACCGGCCCCTGAGCGCCGCGAAGAACTGAGCCAGCGCCGCTGCGTCGGTGGTGAGTTCGACGCTGGGGTCGTCGCCCTCGCGGAGGCGGATGCGGTCATCTGAGGCAGCCGCCAGTTCGACGCAGTTGTTCCCGTCGCCACTGCCTGAGTAGGACGATTTCTGCCATGCGACGCCGTGGTCCATGCGTGCTTCACAGCTCCTTGGCCAGCCCGTGGATGAAGTCACGCGACTGTTCGGGGTCGAGCGATACGTCGACCATTCTATGGAAGCGTGTTCGAAATGCGCCGAGTTGAGCTTCGGAGTCGACGAACATGCTGCCTTGCGGTCCGTCGCGCACGACGGTGTCGAGGCGGCGTGTGGCGCCTCCCACGTACAACATCGAGCTGTCGGCTCCCGCGAATCCGTCCAGGTCGAACGGGATGACGCGTACGGTCACGTGATGCCTCTCCGCCGCCTCCAGGATGTGGTGGAGCTGAGCCCGCTGCGCCGCGCGGCCCGAGACGCGGATCCGCAGGGCGCCTTCGTGGATCACGGCCACGTACGGGGCGGAGTCGGGTCCGCCCAACACGTCTTGGCGCGCCAAGCGATGACGCACGCGCAAATCGACCTCGGTGGCCGTGAGTTCGGGCACCCGGGAGCCAAGGACCGCACGCGCGTACTCCTCGGTCTGGAGTGATCCGGGCACATGGAGAAACTCGACGTCCCACCGGAAGGTGGCGTGGTGGTCCAGCTCCGAGAGGTCCAGGAACACTGCGGGCAGCAAGCCCCGGTACTCCTCCCACCAACCTTGCGTTCTGTCGAGCGTCATCGCCACCAGACCGTCGACCAACTGGCGGTCCATGCAGTCGTAATGGGCGGCGAGGCGGCGGATCCGCTCTTCGCTCACTCCTGAGATCCCGGACTCTATCTGGCTCATCTGGGCCGAGTCGGTGCCGAGCAGCGCGGCCGCCTCCCGCGCTTTGAGGCCAGCCGCCTCCCGCAATTTGCGCAGCTCGGCACCCAGCCGCGCCTGCCGGGCTGTGGGCTGTCGCCTCTTCGCCATCTGCCCTCCGGACTTCAACAACCGTACGGGAGCGCCCCGTTCGGGTGCCAGATTACGGCAACCGGTTGCGCGGTCCCAAAGTTGTCCCCTACTTTCAGTGATGTACTGCTTGCGCAGCGGAAGCGCATTGGCCCGTCATGCCATGACGATGCCGACACTGCCACCGCCCCGCCCGCCGGTGCATCCACCCACACCACCGAGAAGGGCTCACGCATGCCTGAAACCGCACCCTGGGAGTACACCGTCTACATCCCCAACGACCCGCGCGCGGTGACGATCTGTCGCCGCACCTTACGGCTCGTCCTCGCCCTGCACGGGCCCGACGAACTCACCGAGATCGCCGAACTCCTTGCGGCCGAGCTGGTCACCAATGCCGTACGCCATACGAAAGGCCCGGCCGCGCTGCGGCTCCGCTGGGCACCGGGGATGCTGCGGATCGGCGTCTGGGACGCGGACCCGGCCCCTCCCGCACCGCCGCAACCACCGCACCCGGAGGCGGAACAGGGCCGCGGACTCGACCTCGTGCGCTCGTGCGCGGACGGCTGGGGCTGGTACCCGCTCGCCGACCGGGGGCGCGACCGCGAGCGCGGCGAATACGTGTGGTGTGACCTCGCTGCCGCTTGATCCGTTTACCCGATGAACGACGAAAGGGGGGATCAGTGGTCAGCTCACCGCACGAGACGATGCACCACTTCTTCCGCAAGGAAACGGCGATGATGGTGCGCAACTTCCAGCGCCTGCTCCACGTGCCGTTTCCCGAGGCCCGCGACATCGCGGTCCTCAACACGGACCTCACCGAGGCGACTCCCGTGGAGCGCCGCGTGGACACCCTGATGCGGGTGGACACGGACGAGGGCAACTACCTGTTCGCCTACGAGGCGCAGGGCAGGCGCGATGACTCCAAGCGCGGCAGCTGGGCGTACTACCTGGCGTATCTGTACGCGAAGTACGGCATCGAGCCCGTCCTGATCGTGCTCACCCAGAGCCGTTCAACGGCCAGATGGGCCGCACGGCCCATCAGGATCGGGCTCAAACAGTGGCCGTCGTTGACGGTCAGACCACTGGTGCTCGGTCCGGACAACGTACCGAGGATCACCGACGCCCGGCAGGCCGCCGAGGATCCGTCACTTGCTGCCTTCTCGGCGATTGTCCATGGCCGCGGGAGTGACGCCGCTGCGATACTGGAACCCCTCGCTGCCGCGTTGGAGACCATCGATGACGACAGCGCGAGTCTGTTCGCGCAGTTCGTGGAAACGGGCCTGGTCAATCCCCAGGCGAGGAAAATCTGGAGGGACATGATGGCGGAAGTGAGCTACTTCTTCCGGAATCCTGTGGCGGAGAAGTTCCGAGAGGAAGGCCGAGAGGAAGGCCGAGAGGAAGGCCGGAGCGAGGGCCGTAACGAGGTGCGGGCCGAGATGACCCTGCGCGTGCTTGAGATCCGTGGACTGGTCGTTTCCGAGGCCGTGCGGGCGAGGGTGCTCGGCTGCACGGATGCCGAGCAGCTCGCGGAGTGGTCGGACCGGGCTTTCCATGTGACGGACGCTGCCGACCTCTTCGTCCCTCATCCCGACTGACAGCCGAGCGCTGAACACCTTCCGGGGCCCGGTGAGTTCGGCCGAGCCCCGAGACGCCTGATGCTCAGTTCGCCCGCCGTGCCCCCGCCGATGCCACCGCCGTGAACATCCGCGGTTCGGTGAGGCCGTGTGACGCGAACGCCTCCGCCACCGACTTCGTGATCCGGTCCACGGACGCGTCCTCGGCCAGGACGATCGCCGAGCCGCCGAAGCCGCCGCCCGTCATCCGGGCGCCCAGCGCCCCGGCGGCGACGGCCGCGTCGACCACGAGGTCCAGTTCGGGGCACGAGACGCGGAAGTCGTCGCGCAGCGAGGTGTGGCCCTCGGTCAGGAGCGGGCCGATGCCCCGTACGTCACCGGCGTCGAGGAGCGAGATCACGCGCTGCACGCGGTGGTTCTCCGTGACGACGTGGCGGGTCAGGGCGCGGAGGTCGGCGGAGGAAAGACCGGCGAGTGCCGTGGGCAGGCCGTCGAGGGGCACGTCACGCAGGGCGGGTACACCCAGTTCGGCCGCCGCCCGCTCACAGCCCGCGCGCCGCTTGCCGTAGGCGCCCTCGCTGTGCGCGTGCTTGACCCGGGTGTCCATGACGAGAAGATGCAGGCCCTGGGCGGTCAGGTCGAAGGGCACCTGGCGGTGGGTGAGGTCGCGGCTGTCGAGGAACAGGGCGTGGCCCGCGGTGCAGCAGGCCGAGGCGGTCTGGTCCATGATGCCGGTGGGCGCGCCCACGTAGTCGTTCTCCGCGCGGCGGCACAGGAGCGCCAGCTCGGCGCGTTCCAGGCCGAGTCCGAAGAGGTCGTTCAGGGCGAGCGCGACGACGACTTCGAGGGCCGCGGAGGAGGAGAGGCCCGCGCCGGTGGGTACGGAGGACGCCAGGTGCACGTCGACGCCGCCCACCGCGTGGCCCGCCGCGCGCAGCGCCCACACCACCCCGGCCACGTAGTCGGCCCAGCCGTCCGAGGCCCCGGGGGCGGGCTCGTGCACCAGGACCGGTGCGCCCGGCAGATCGGCCGAGTGGGCCCGTACGGAGGTGTCCGCGCGGCGGCCGAAGGCGGCGAGCGTGGTGTGGGGGAGGGCGAAGGGCAGCACGAAGCCGTCGTTGTAGTCGGTGTGTTCACCGATCAGGTTGACCCGCCCCGGCGCCTGCCAGATGCCCGCCGGCTCGTACCCGTACAGCCGCCCGAACCCGTCGAGGACCGATCTCACGGCGTCGCGTCGCACTGCCCCGCCCCCACTCACGATTACCTGGACTGCGCGAACGCCCACGCGTCCGCGACGATCCCCGCGAGGTCCGCGCGGGACGGCTGCCAGCCGAGCCGCTCGCGGGCGGTGTCGGCGGCGGCGACGAGGACGGCGGGGTCGCCGCCGCGGCGCGGGGCCACGACCTCGGGGACCGGATGGCCGGTGACCTCGCGGACGGTGTCGATGACCTCGCGGACCGAGAAGCCGTTGCCGTTGCCGAGGTTGCAGATCAGATGCTCGCCGGAGGTGGCCGCGTCGAGCGCGAGGAGGTGCGCCTCGGCGAGGTCGGCGACATGGATGTAGTCGCGTACACAGGTACCGTCCGGCGTCGGATAGTCGTCCCCGAAGACGGAGATCGCCTCGCGCCTGCCCTGGGCGACCTGGAGGACCAGCGGGATGAGGTGCGACTCGGGGTCGTGCCGCTCGCCGCAGCTCCCGTACGCGCCCGCCACGTTGAAGTACCGCAGCGACACCGCGGCCAGGCCGTGTGCCGCGCACTCGCCGGTGATCATGTGGTCGACGGCGAGCTTCGAGGCACCGTAGGGGTTGGTCGGTGAGGTCGGTGCGCTCTCCGCGATCGGGACCTCGCGCGGTTCGCCGTACGTGGCGGCCGTGGACGAGAACACCAGCTTGCGCACCCCGGCCGTACGCATCGCCGCGATCAGCGCCATGCTGCCGCCGACGTTGTTCTCCCAGTACTTCTCCGGCCGCACCACCGACTCGCCGACCTGCGAGAACGCGGCGAAGTGCAGTACGCCGTCGTAGGAGGAATCCAGCCACTTGGCGGCATTGCGGATGTCGCCCTCGATGAACTCGGCGCCCGCGGGCACCCCTTCCCTGAAGCCCGTGGAGAGGTTGTCGAGCACCACCACCCGGTGCCCGGCCTCGACCAGATGCTGCGCCACCACGCTGCCGACATAACCGGCACCACCGGTGACCAGGTACTTCCCGCTCATGTACTCGCTACCTCCCGCAGTCGTTCAGCCGCGGTCTCCGGCGGTACGTCGTTGATGAACGCGCTCATGCCGGACTCGGAGCCCGCGAGGAACTTCAGCTTGCCGGACATCCGGCGGATCGTGAAAAGCTCCAGGTGCAGCGCGAAGTCCGCGCGCTCCACGCCGTGGCCGCCGAGCGCGGTGAACGGCGCCTGGTGCCAGGCCGAGACATACGGGGTCGGCGGCTGGTCCGGGCCGAAGATCCGGTCGAAGCGGCGCAGGAGTTCCAGATAGATCCGCGGGAACTCCGCGCGGGCCGGCTCGTCGAGCGCGAGCAGATCGGGGACGCGGCGCCTCGGGTACAGGTGCACCTCGTACGGCCAGTGCGCGGCGTACGGGACGAAGGCCGCCCAGTGCTCGCCCTCGAGGACCACGCGGCGGCCCTCGGACAGCTCCTCGGTGAGCAGCTCGTCGAAGAGGTTGTGGCCGGTCGCCGCCTTGTGGGCGCCGAGGGAGCGCAGCATCAGGGCGGTGCGCGGGGTGATGTCCGGATAGCCGTAGATCTGCCCGTGCGGGTGGGCGAGGGTCACGCCGATCTCGGCGCCGCGGTTCTCGAAGCAGAAGACCTGGGCTACGGACGGCAGATGCGAGAGCTCGGCGGTCCGGTCCGTCCAGGCGTCGAGCACGAGCCGGGCCTGCGCGGGGGAGAGGTCGGCGAAGGAGGCCTCGTGCTCGGAGGTGAAACAGACCACCTCGCAGCGGCCGGAGTCACCGGCGAGCGAGGGGAAGCGGTTCTCGAAGACCACGACGTCGTACGAGGAGTCGGGGATCTCGCTGAGCCGCCCGCCGCGTGAGGGGCAGAGCGGGCAGGCGTCGGCGGGCGGATGGTACGTGCGGTCGTTGCGGTGCGAGGCGATGGCGACGAAGTCGCCGAGCAGCCGGTCCGCGCGGATCTCGGCAGTGGTGGCGACGGGCGCGAGCGGGCGCAGGTCGGCCGCCTCGCGTACGACGTCGTCGCGCAGGTCGTAGTGGATGAGCTCACGGCCGTCGGCGAGCCGGGTCGAGGTCTTCTTCACGCGCCACCGCTCCCATCACGCCCCCGACGAACAGAACCGAACACAAAGAACCATGAATCAACACGATGGTCAATGGGTCGGGACGGGATGCCGGCCGGCACGGCCGGTCGACTTCCGCCGCACCCGCACCCGCACCCGCACCCGCACCCGCACCCGCACCTGCACCTGCACCTGCACCTGCACCCACCATGCGGACCACATCGGCCGCCCCGCGTCCACCAGTTCTGCAATAACCCTTCCGAAGCCCGCGCCCGTCCGTACGCTGATGCTCAGCACCGGTGGGGGCCGGTGTTCGCTCAGGGGGCGAGAAGTCGGGTACGGCGCCCGGAGCGGGGTAGCAGTCACCACACGGCGGCGGCCGTGGTGCGAGGTGATGCCCGCTCCGGACGCCGTACCTGCGCCGAACGCCCCTGCGGGGGGCCGGGGATCCGCGGTGACCGCCGCCTCGCCATCGCCCCGGAAGACGGAGCCTGGGGGTTTCACGTGGTTCGAATCCGGGTCCTTGTGGTCGACGACCACCGCATCTTCGCCGAATCGCTCGCCGCGGCCCTCGCCGCCGAGCCCGATGTCGACGTCACCGCCGTCGGCAGCGGTCCCGCCGCGCTGCGCGGCCTCGAGCGGGCGGCGGGTGAGGGGCGCCGCTTCGACGTGCTGCTCGTGGACGCCGACCTCGGCTCCGGTGTGCCGGACCCCCGGCTGCCGCCGCATGACGGCGCGGAGCCGGGGGCCGAGGGTTTCGTGGACGGCATCTCCCTGGTCGCAGGCGTCCGTTCGAGCCAGCCGGCGGTACGCACCGTGGTGCTCGCCGAGAAGGACGACCCGCGGCGCGCGGCACTCGCCCTGCAGGCCGGGGCGTGCGGCTGGGTCGCCAAGGACTGCTCGCTCTCCAGACTCCTGACGGTCATACGGGGCGTCCTGCGGGACGAGACCCATCTGCCGCCCGCGCTGCTCACCGGCGTACTGCGGGAGCTGACGGCGGCGCGCAAGCACCGCACCGAGAGCGAGCGGCTCGTCGAATCGCTCACGCCGCGCGAGCGGGAGGTGCTGCGGTGCATGGTGGCGGGGCTGGGGCGCAAAGCCGTCGCCGAGCGCCTCTTTCTCTCCCCGCACACCGTCCGGACCCATATGCAGAACGTGCTGGGCAAGCTCGGCGTCCACTCCACGCTCGCGGCGGTCGCGCTGGCGCGGCGGGCCGGGGTCGGACCCGCCGACCTCGAACGGCCGCTAGCCGGGGATGTTGTCGAACGGGGCGGTCAGCTGGCGTAGCAGGCCGGCGAGCTCGCCGCGCTGGGCGCGGGAGAGCTCCGCGAGGATCGCCCGCTCCTGGGCGAGGAGACCCGCGAGCGCCTGGTCCGCGCGGTCGCGGCCCTCCGGGGTCAGACGGACGAGGACGCCGCGCCGGTCGCTCGGGTCCGGCAGCCGCTCCACCAGGCCCTTCTTGGCCAGGCGGTCGATGCGGTTGGTCATCGTGCCGGAGGTGACGAGGGTCTGCTGCAGGAGCTGGCCGGGGGAGAGCTGGTAGGGGGCGCCCGCGCGGCGCAGTGAGGTGAGCACGTCGAACTCCCAGGGTTCGAGCTGGTGCTCGGAGAAGGCGAGGCGGCGTGCGCGGTCGAGGTGGCGGGCGAGCCTGCTCACGCGGCTCAGCACCTCGAGTGGTTCCACGTCGAGGTCCGGGCGCTCTCGGCGCCATGCCGCGACCAGCCTGTCGACCTCGTCCTCCATGGCGATCAGTGTAAGGGGTTCCTCGATGTGAAGTCTCTTGATATCAAATATCTTGACGTGGAGAGATATTTCGGCTTCGCTTGGGGCAGGGTCGCCCAGCAGGCGACGGCGACCCTCACCGTCCCCCCTCTGTGTCCTCACGTACCAGGCAGGGAGCTCGAACATGCACAGTGCACCAGCCGCACCAACCTGGGACCCCCAGCAGTACCTGCGCCACTCGGGCCACCGGACGCGACCCTTCCACGACCTCCTCGCACGCATACCCGATCTCCCGGACACCGGGGGCACGCCGCTGCGCATAGCCGACCTCGGCTGCGGGCCCGGCAACGTCACCGCGCAGCTCGCCGAACGCTGGCCCACCGCGCACATCACCGGCTACGACAACTCGCCCCAGATGCTGGCGAAGGCCCGGAGATACGCGGGCCCCACCAGCGGCGGAGGCTCCCTGGACTTCCGGCACGGCGACGCCGCGCACTGGAGACCCGACGGCATCCACGACCTGATCGTCTCCAACGCGGCACTGCAGTGGGTGCCCGGGCACCCCGAGTCCTTCCCGGCATGGATCGAACAGCTGCGTCCCGGCGGCACCCTCGCCTTCCAGGTCCCCGGCAACTTCACCTCGCCCAGCCACGCGCTGCTCGGCGAACTCTGCGAATCGCCGAAATGGCGGGACCGGCTCGGGGAGCACGGGCGGCGCTTCGTGCACATCCTCGAACCGGCCGAATACCTGATCCGGCTGACCGACCTCGGCTGTGCGGTGGACGTCTGGGAGACGACCTACGCCCAGCTCCTCGCCGGCGAGGACCCGGTCCTCGACTGGGTCAAGGGCACGGCCCTCAGACCCGTCCTCACGGAACTCGCCTCCGACCCGGACGCGACCCGCGACTTCCTCACCGAATACCGCGACCTCCTCCGCAAGGCCTACCCCCCGGGCCCCCACGGAACGGTCTTCCCCTTCCGCCGCATCTTCGCGGTGGCCCGCAAGCGGGTGGGGTGAGCGGCATGCTGATCGCCGTCGATCACGTACAGCTCGCTGCTCCGCCCGGGAGCGAGGGCGCGCTGCGGGGGTTCTACGCAGAGGTGCTCGGGATGCGGGAGGTGCCGAAGCCGCCCGTGCTCGCCGCGCGGGGCGGGTGCTGGTTCTCGGCCGGGGACGTGCAGCTGCACCTCGGCGTCGAGGACGGCTTCCGGCCCGCGCGGAAGGCGCATCCCGGGCTGCGGGTACGGGACATCTCCGCGTACGCCGAGCGGCTGGCGTCCCACGGGGTGCGGGTCACCTGGGACGACGCCCTGCCGGGGCGGCGGCGCTTCTACGCCGAGGATCCGGTCGGCAACCGTTTGGAGTTCCTGGAGGAGTGAGTCTTCCCCCACCCCGCCCCTTCCCGAAACCGGGGGCCTGCGCCCCCTGGACCTGAAAATTCAGCCCCGCCGGCGATTGAGGCGATCCGAGCGGAGCTCGGATGGGGGGTCCGGGGCGGAGCCCCGGGAAACGGTGAAAGGGCGGGGCGGGGAGAAATCAGCTCTTGCGGTGGCCTATCAGGCGCGGGTTCGGTTCCAGGTTGCCCAGGCCGTGCCAGGCCAGGTTGACCAGGTGCGCGGCCACTTCCGCCTTCTTCGGCTTGCGGGTCGTCAGCCACCACTGGCCCGTCAGGGCCACCGAACCCACCAGCGCCTGGGAGTACAGCGGCGCGAGCTTCGGATCGAAGCCGCGCGCCTTGAACTCCATGCCCAGGATGTCCTCGACCTGCGTGGCGATATCGGAGATCAGCGAGGCGAACGTCCCCGTGGACTGCGCGACCGGCGAGTCCCGCACGAGGACCCGGAACCCGTCCGTGTACTCCTCGATGTAGTCGAGCAGCGCGAACGCCGCCTGCTCGCACAGCTCCCGCGGATGCCCGGCCGTGAGCGAACTCGTCACCATGTCGAGCAGCCGCTGCATCTCCCGGTCGACCACCACCGCGTACAGGCCCTCCTTGCCGCCGAAGTGCTCGTACACGACCGGCTTGGACACCCCGGCCTTCGCGGCGATCTCCTCGACGCTCGTCCCCTCGAAGCCCTTCTCGGCGAACAGCGTCCGCCCGATGTCGAGGAGCTGCTGCCGGCGCTCCGCCCCGGTCATCCGCGTCCTGCGCGTCCGCCGGGCCTTTTCGCCGCCGCTGCCTGAACTGCTTGATTCGTCGCCCACGACATCCATCATGCCGCGTCGGCGGCCGTCGGCCTGCGCCGGGACGCGACGCGGTCGGCGGACGGCCAGCGCACGTCGTACGCCCAGCCCAGCTGCTCGCACCAGCGGATGATCCGCGCCGAGGAGTCCAGCTGCCCGCGCATCACACCGTGCCGCGCGGCGGTCGGGTCGGCGTGGTGCAGGTTGTGCCAGGACTCGCCGCAGGACAGGACCGCCAGCCACCACACGTTCCCGGAGCGGTCACGGGATTTGAAGGGGCGCTTGCCGACGGCGTGGCAGATCGAGTTGATCGACCAGGTGACGTGGTGCAGCAGCGCGACCCGCACCAGCGAGCCCCAGAAGAACGCCGTGAACGCACCCCACCACGACATCGTGACCAGACCGCCCACCAGCGGCGGGACGGCGAGGGACAGGATCGTCCACCAGACGAAGTCGCGGGAGATGCGGCGGATCGCCGGGTCCTTGATCAGGTCCGGGGCGTACTTCTCCTGCGGCGTCTGCTCCTCGTCGAACATCCAGCCGATGTGCGCCCACCACAGCCCCTTCATCAGGGCCGGCACGCTCTCCCCGAACCGCCACGGCGAATGCGGGTCACCCTCCGCGTCGGAGAACTTGTGGTGCTTGCGGTGATCGGCCACCCAGCGCACGATCGGCCCCTCGACCGCCATCGAACCGGCGATCGCGAGCGCGATCCGCAGCGGGCGCTTCGCCTTGAAGGAACCGTGCGTGAAGTAGCGGTGGAATCCGATCGTCACCCCGTGACAGCCCAGGTAGTACATGAAGACGAGCAGAGAGATGTCCAGCCAGCTCACCCCCCAGCCCCAGGCCAGCGGCACGGCGGCGATCAGCGCGAGGAACGGGACCGTGATGAAGAGCAGCAGGGCGACCTGTTCGAGTGAGCGCTTCCGGTCGCCGCCGAGCGTCGCCGAAGGCAGCGGGGCGGCGCCTGCCGGATCCTCGGTCTTGTCGTCGAGCAGTTCCGAGCTCGTGGCCATGGGCGTTTCCCTGTGATGTGTGATGCGGAATGGGCCGGTCATACGCCGTGTTCCCGGACTTACGGGCCCGTAACCTACGGCGACGTAAGTATGGCAGCGGCCTGGCCCCGGACAAGCGAACCCCGGCACGAACACCGGTCTCGATCGGGCATCCATCGGGCATCGTCCGCGGATGTCTATCCTGGTGGCGTCGGACAGCGTGGTCCGCAATGAGCCTTCCCCTCACTGCAAGGAGCCGCACCTGTGAGCAGTGCCGACCACCAGACCGCCGCCGAGCTGCGCGCCGACATCCGCCGACTGGGCGATCTGCTCGGCGAGACGCTCGTACGCCAGGAGGGCACCGAGCTCCTCGATCTCGTCGAACAAGTCCGCGCCCTCACCCGCAGTG
Source organism: Streptomyces lothianensis (assembly GCF_047779955.1). Lineage (NCBI taxonomy): Bacteria > Bacillati > Actinomycetota > Actinomycetes > Kitasatosporales > Streptomycetaceae > Streptomyces > Streptomyces lothianensis. The sequence continues at coordinate 67,258 of NZ_JBLMKT010000068.1, forward strand.
ACGGCGAGGCCGCAGCCCGGCTGCTCGGCGAGACCGAACTGGAGACCGCGGCCAAGCTGGTGCGCGCCTTCTCCACGTACTTCCATCTCGCCAACGTCACCGAGCAGGTGCACCGAGGCCGCGAGCTGCGCGTCCGCCGCGACGTCGAGGGCTCCACCCTCGCCCGCACCGCCGACCTGCTCAAGGACGCCGACGGCGCCCACCTGCGCCGCACCGTCGAGCACCTCAACGTGCGCCCCGTCTTCACCGCGCACCCCACAGAGGCCGCCCGCCGCTCCGTCCTCACCAAGCTCCGCCGCATCGCCGAGCTCCTCGAATCCTCCGGCGACCAGGCCGACCGCCGCCGTCTCGACCTGCGCCTGGCCGAGAACATCGACCTCGTCTGGCAGACCGACGAGCTGCGCGTCGTACGCCCCGAACCGGCCGACGAGGCCCGCAACGCGATCTACTACCTCGACGAACTGCACGCCGGCGCCGTCGGCGACGTCCTGGAGGACCTCACCGCGGAACTGGAACGCATCGGCGTCGACATGCCCCCGGGCACCCGCCCGCTGACCTTCGGCACCTGGATCGGCGGCGACCGCGACGGCAACCCCAACGTCACCCCCGCCGTGACCTGGGACGTCCTGATCCTGCAGCACGAGCACGGCATCACCGACGCCCTCGAACTCGTCGACCAGCTGCGCAGCCTGCTCTCCAACTCCATCCGCTACACCGGAGCCACCGAGGAACTCCTCGCCTCCCTGCAGGCCGACCTGGAGAACCTCCCGGAGATCAGCCCCCGCTACAAGCGGCTCAACTCCGAGGAGCCCTACCGGCTCAAGGCCACCTGCGTACGCCAGAAGCTCGTCAACACCCGCGAACGCCTCGCCCGCGGCACCGCGCACGAGCCCGGCCGCGACTACCTCGGCACCCGCGAACTCCTCGCGGACCTCACCCTCCTGCAGACCTCCCTGCGCGAACACCGCGGCGCCCTCTTCGCCGACGGCCGCATGGACCGCATCATCCGCACCCTCGCCGCCTTCGGCCTCCAGCTCGCCACCATGGACGTCCGCGAACACGCCGACGCCCACCACCACGCCCTCGGCCAGCTCTTCGACCGGCTCGGCGAGGAATCCTGGCGCTATGCCGACATGCCGCGCGACTACCGGCAGAAGCTCCTCGCCAAGGAACTGCGCTCCCGCCGCCCGCTCGCCCCGTCCCCCGCCCCGCTCGACGCGGACGGCGAGAAGACCCTCGGCGTCTTCTCCACCGTCAAGCGGGCCCTGGAGGTCTTCGGCCCCGAGGTCGTCGAGTCCTACATCATCTCGATGTGCCAGGGCGCCGACGACGTCTTCGCCGCCGCCGTCCTCGCCCGCGAGGCCGGACTCGTCGACCTGCACGCCGGCTGGGCGAAGATCGGCATCGTGCCGCTCCTGGAGACCACCGACGAGCTGCGCGCCGCCGACGTCATCCTCGACGAGATGCTCGCCGACCCCTCGTACCGCCGCCTGGTCTCCCTGCGCGGCGACGTGCAGGAGGTCATGCTCGGCTACTCCGACTCCTCCAAGTTCGGCGGCATCACCACCAGCCAGTGGGAGATCCACCGCGCCCAGCGCCGGCTGCGCGACGTCGCCCACCGCTACGGCGTACGGCTGCGCCTCTTCCACGGCCGCGGCGGCACCGTCGGCCGCGGCGGCGGCCCCTCGCACGACGCGATCCTCGCCCAGCCCTGGGGCACCCTGGAGGGCGAGATCAAGGTCACCGAGCAGGGCGAGGTCATCTCCGACAAGTACCTCGTGCCCTCGCTCGCCCGCGAGAACCTCGAACTGACCGTCGCCGCCACCCTGCAGGCCTCCGCCCTGCACACCTCGCCGCGCCAGTCCGACGAGGCACTCGCCCGCTGGGACGCCGCCATGGACACCGTCTCCGAGGCCGCGCACGCCGCCTACCGGGGGCTCGTCGAAGACCCCGGCCTGCCCGCGTACTTCCTCGCCTCCACCCCGGTCGACCAGCTCGCCGACCTGCACCTGGGCTCGCGGCCGTCGCGCCGCCCCGGTTCCGGCGTCTCCCTGGACGGCCTGCGCGCCATCCCCTGGGTCTTCGGCTGGACCCAGTCACGGCAGATCGTGCCCGGCTGGTTCGGCGTCGGCTCCGGCCTCAAGGCCCTGCGCGAGGCGGGCCTCGACACGGTCCTCGACGAGATGCACGAGCACTGGCACTTCTTCCGCAACTTCCTCTCCAACGTCGAGATGACGCTCGCGAAGACGGACCTGCGGATCGCCCAGCACTACGTCGACACCCTGGTGCCCGACGAGCTGAAGCACATCTTCGACGTGATCAAGGCCGAGCACGACCTGACCGTGCGCGAGGTCCTGCGCATCACCGGCGGCGAGCAGCTGCTCGACAGCAACCCCGTGCTCCAGCAGACCTTCGCCATCCGCGACGCCTACCTCGACCCGATCTCCTACCTCCAGGTCGCCCTCCTCAAGCGCCAGCGCGACGAGGCCGCCGAAGGCCGGGAACCCGACGCACTGCTCGGCCGCGCCCTCCTCCTCACCGTGAACGGTGTGGCCGCGGGCCTGCGCAACACCGGCTGATCTGCCTGTCTTGGGGTGCCCGTACCGCCTGTGGCGGTACGGGCACCTTTGTTTCAGGCCTTATGTCCGCCTTGCCGGTCGAGAGTTGACCGCGCGTGGGGCGATGGCCAAGGATCGCCGCTGTGCCTGTCGCCCGAGCCGCATCCTCCGCCCGTACGCAGGCCGCCCTCGGCGCCGCCCGCACCACCGCGACCGCCGCACTCGCGGTCCTGCTCGTCATCGTCGGCGTCTGGACCTCCTGGTCCACCGCCCAGCACGTGCTCTTCACCAAGGGCCGCGAACGCGGCAACCTCACCATCACCCGCTGCGACGAAGACCGCTGCGCAGGCCGCTTCACCCCCCTGACACCCGGCGCCGAACCCCGCGCCGAGGTCACCATCGACGCTACCGTCGGCACCGAGAAAGGCGCCGAACTGCCCGTCGTCGTCAAACCCGGCACCGACCAGGTCGTCCGCACCGGCGGCGCCGGTTTCTTCCAGGCCTGGATGCCGCTCGGCGGCGCACTGCTCATGGCCGCCGTCGTCATCGGCGGCGGACTCCGCCTCACCCGTACCGCCTGGGCCACCGGCTGTGCCGGGGCACTGCTGCTGTTCGCCGCGTTCCTGCTCAGCTGACGCCGCCACCGAACCCCCCGACCGCGGCGGCGCGGCTCACGCGGCCACGCGGCTCACGTGTTGTACGTCGACTGCGCCCGCTCCAGACCCTCCGTCACCAGGGCCTCCACCGCATCGGCGCCCCGGTCCACGAAATAGTCGAGCTCCTTGCGCTCGGCCCCCGAAAAATCCCGCAGCACGAAATCCGCGACCGGCATCCGCCCCGGCGGACGCCCGATCCCGAAACGCAGCCGGTGATAGTCCGCACCCATCGCCTTCGTCATCGACTTCAGCCCGTTGTGCCCGTTGTCACCGCCGCCCAGCTTCAGACGCAGCGCCCCGAAGTCGATGTCCAGCTCGTCATGGACCGCCACGATGTTCGCCGTCGGCACCTTGTAGAAATCCCGCAGCGCCGTCACCGGACCGCCCGACAGGTTCATGTACGACATGGGCTTCACCAGCACCACCCGCCGGCTGCCCGGCCCCATGGGACCGATCCGCCCCTCCAGAACCTGCGCCTGCGCCTTCCCGTGCCGCTTGAACACACCACCCATGCGCTCCGCCAGCAGATCCACCACCATGAAACCCACGTTGTGCCGGTTGGCCGCATAGCCGGGACCCGGATTGCCCAGGCCCGCGATCAGCCAGGGGGCGGTGGCATCGGTCGTCATGCGGTTCGGTCTCCTCGTACGGCCAGAGCGGCGCAGCGGAACGGGTGATGGTCCAGACGAAACGGGGTGGTGGACCGAACCGGTCCACCACCCCGTCAGTCAAGCAGATCGCGAGGCTCAGGCCTCGGCAGCCTCGTCGCCCGCACCCTCGGCCGGGGCCTCCTCGGCCTGCGCGGCCAGGACCTGGAGGACGACCGCGTCCCCGTCGATCGCCAGCGTCGAACCGGCCGGCAGCGTGATGTCCTTGGCGTGCACCGCGGAACCGGCGTCCAGGCCGGCGACGGAGACGGTGACCGACTCGGGGATGTGCGTGGCCTCGGCCTCGATCGGCAGCGCGTTCAGCACGTGCTCGAGCAGGTTGCCGCCCGGGGCCAGCTCGCCCTCGGTGTGCACCGGAACCTCGACCGTGACCTTCTCGCCGCGCTTCACGAGCAGCAGGTCGACGTGCTCCAGGAAGCCCTTCAGCGGGTCACGGGTGACCGACTTCGGGATGGCCAGCTCGGTCTTGCCGTCGATGTCGATCGCGAGCAGCACGTTCGGCGTACGGACCGCCAGGTGCAGCTCGTGGCCCGGAAGGGTCAGGTGGACCGGGTCGGAACCGTGGCCGTAGAGCACACCGGGAACCTTGCCGGCGCGACGGGTGCGACGGGCCGCACCCTTGCCGAACTCGGTACGGATCTCGGCGGCGAGCTTCACCTCGGACATGGAGCACTCCTCGTAGAAAGAGAAAAGTTGTGGCGGTCACCCGGCCACAACGACTGGCCCGACACAGCAGGCCTGCTACGAAGAGCGCGTCGATAACGGACCGCCGGCACTCTTCCCGGATGGACCACACGGACCACACGGAAAGGAGTACGGCCTCCCTCGCCGAGCAACTTCGACAGTCTACCCGGCAGGGAGGCCGCAGCCCAAAACGATCTATCGGTGGGAGCTACTGCTGCTCCTCGAAGAGGCTCGTCACCGAACCGTCCTCGAAGATCTCCTTCACCGCGTCCGCGATCGTCGGAGCGATCGAAAGCACCGTGATCTTGTCCAGCTCCAGCTCGTTCGGCGTCGGCAGCGTGTTCGTGAACACGAACTCGCTCACCTTCGAATTCTTCAGCCGGTCCGCCGCCGGACCCGACAGCACACCATGCGTCGCCGTCACGATGACATCCTCCGCGCCGTGCGCGAACAGCGCGTCCGCGGCCGCGCAGATCGTGCCACCCGTGTCGATCATGTCGTCCACCAGGACACAGACCCGGCCCCGCACGTCACCGACGACCTCGTGCACCGTCACCTGGTTCGCGACGTCCTTGTCACGCCGCTTGTGCACGATTGCCAGCGGCGCGCCCAGCCGGTCGCACCAGCGGTCCGCAACCCGCACCCGGCCCGCATCCGGCGAGACCACCGTCAGCTTCGAACGGTCCACCTTGTGACCCACGTAGTCCGCGAGTAGCGGCAGCGCGAACAGGTGGTCCACCGGGCCGTCGAAGAAGCCCACGATCTGATCGGTGTGCAGATCCACCGAGACGACACGGTCCGCACCCGCCGTCTTCATCAGATCCGCGACCAGCTTGGCCGAAATCGGCTCACGGCCCTTGTGCTTCTTGTCCTGACGGGCATAGCCGTAGAACGGCACGATCACCGTGATCGAGCGCGCCGACGCGCGCTTCAGCGCGTCGATCATGATCAGCTGCTCCATGATCCACTTGTTGATCGGAGCCGTGTGGCTCTGGATCAGGAAGCAGTCCGCGCCACGCGCCGACTCCTCGTAGCGGACATAGATCTCACCGTTCGCGAAGTCGAAGGCCTTGGTCGGGACCAGACCAACCCCCAGGTGGTGCGCGACCTCCTCCGCCAGCTCGGGGTGGGCGCGGCCGGAGAAGAGCATCAACTTCTTCTCGCCGGTCGTCTTGAACCCGGTCACAGCACAGTCTCCTCAGAGGTGTTCGATCGCCGCCCAGAACCCACGTACGCCGCAAGCGACGCAGCTGAGCAAGCCGACAAAATGCGTGCGTCTATCACGGTACGCCGCCTTGGGCCCACCTGTTTTCCGTCAGCTCTCGCCACCGGACTCACCGGACGCCGCCTCCGCAGCCTTCGCGGCGGCGCTGCCCGGACGCTTACGGGCCACCCAGCCCTCGATATTCCGCTGCTGACCACGGGCGACAGCCAGCGAACCGGCCGGCACATCCTTCGTGATCACCGAGCCCGCAGCGGTGTACGCGCCGTCCCCGACCGTGACAGGAGCCACAAACATGTTGTCGGAACCGGTCTTGCAGTGCGAACCGATCGTGGTGTGGTGCTTCGCCTCACCGTCGTAGTTCACGAAGACACTCGCCGCGCCGATGTTCGTGTACTCGCCGATCGTCGCATCGCCCACATACGACAGATGCGGAATCTTCGTACCCTCACCGATCACGGCGTTCTTCGTCTCGACATACGTGCCCAGCTTGGCCTTCACCCCGAGCCGCGTACCCGGCCGCAGATAGGCGAACGGGCCCACGCTCGCGCCCTCGCCGACCTCCGAGTCGTACGCGACCGCGTTGTCCACCCGGGCGTCCGCGCCGACCTTCGTATCCGTCAGCCGGCAGTTCGGACCCACCTCCGCGCCCGCCGCCAGATGTGTGGCACCCAGCAGCTGCGTACCCGGGTGGATCAGCGCGTCCGGCTCGAACGTCACCGTCGCGTCCACGAACGTCGACGCCGGATCGACCACCGTCACGCCCGCCATCATGGCCTCGGTCAGCAGCCGCTCGTTCAGCACCCGGCGTGCCTCGGCGAGCTGCACCCGGTTGTTGATCCCCGCGATCTCCCGGTGATCGGCGGCGACACTCGCACCCACCCGGTGCCCGGCCTCCCGCAGGATCCCCAGCACATCGGTCAGGTACTCCTCGCCCTGACTGTTGTCCGTACGCACCTTGCCCAGCGCGTCCGCGAGCAGCCGGCCGTCGAAGGCGAAAACCCCGGAATTGATCTCCCGGATCGCCCGCTGCGACTCGCTCGCGTCCTTGTGCTCGACGATCGCCGTCACCGCACCGGAGGCCTCGTCGCGCACGATCCGGCCGTACCCGGTCGCGTCCGGCATCTCGGCCGTCAACACCGTCACCGCGTTGCCGTCCGCCTGATGCGTCTCCGCGAGCTGCCGCAGCGTCGCGCCCGTCAGCAGCGGCGTGTCCCCGCACACCACGATCACCGTGCCGTCCACCGCACCACCCAGCGGCTCCAGCCCCATCCGGACCGCATGCCCGGTCCCGTTCTGCTCCTCCTGCACGGCGGTACGCGCGGCCGGATCCACCTCGGCGAGATGCGCACCCACCTGCTCACGCCCATGCCCGACCACGACCACCAGCTCCCGCGGAGCAAGCTCGCGCGCGGCGGTGACGACGTGCCCGACGAGGGTCCGCCCGCAGATCTCATGCAGCACCTTGGGTGTGCGCGACTTCATGCGGGTGCCCTCACCCGCTGCGAGGACGATTACGGCTGCCGTGCTGGTGGCGCTCACGGGAATGCCCTTCGGCTTCGGGTTTTCGTGCGGGGGACATCCGCAGGATACCGGGGCGTAGCCGAGGGGAAACGACGGCGGGTCCTGACCGTCGCGGTCAGGACCCGAACCGGGCATTGCTCCCCCGCCAGGACTCGAACCCGGACAGATGGCACCAAAAGCCACAGTGCTGCCAATTACACCACGGGGGACTATTTCGACCGAATCGGACATTGTGTCAGTTCGTCGTTTGAGCACCCAACACTATGCCGTACCAGGCGCCTTCTATGCGACGGTACAGCTCTGCGCTCTGCCTCACATAGATCATCAGGCAACCGTGATACGCCTCGTCCGTGTTCTTGCGAACGGTTCGAGGGTTGTGGCGCTTCAGGTTCGGCTTGCTGAGCGCGGCTACTTCCACTCCGACCAGTTCGGCCCAGTAGCTCTCTGCGGCCGACACATCGGCCGACTCATGGATGTGCACGCGGAGCGTGAGCCGGTCAGGTGGCACTCCGAGCAGTGCCAGCCACTGAAGGTAGACCCTGATGACGCCTGGGTCGCTGTTGATGAACTGCAGACTCTCCTGGCGTCTGTAGGGCTTGGACTTCGTGCCCTCCGCCCAGTAGAGGCTGACGCCCAGGAGGAACAGCTCCCTGTCTGACAGGTGGCCAACGGCTGCCGCAGCCTCCTGCTTCACCCTCGCTCGTGCTTGCTCTTGCGAGGCGCGGAGCTTCGCCAGGCCTTCGTTCATGCGGCGCAACTGTTCTTCCGGGCTGCACCGCGGTTCGGGTTTCGGTAGGTCGCGTACCCACAGGGAGACCGAACTCTTCGAGCACCGGAGTTCCGCCTGGATCTGGTTGTAGGTCCACCCCAGGAGTCGCAGCTCTCGCGCCCTCGTGCGGAGTTCGTCCTTGGCGCGCGGGCGCTTCGTCCACTCGGGAGGCGGCTCGCCCTCCACCAGGCGCTGAAGCAACTCCTTGTTCCGTACCTGGAGGGTGTCTCGGATCTGGCTGAGGCTGAGCCCTTCCCGGCGCAGGGCGATGGCCTGCTTCCGTAGTCCCTCGAAGTCGGTGTACTTGCGTGTGATCTCTGGCATACGGAGATCATCGTCCGGAATGCGGACGTCCGGGTCGAAAGTCTGAGCGGTTCAACAGTTCGAGGGAAAGTGGGCGGATTCCCTGCGTTCGGGGAGTCGTTCACTTAGGCGCGTGCGGTTGGGTCATGTCCAGTCCCACCAGAACGACCAGGAAGTCCGTCCTGCGAGGTCCGTGGCGCAGATGGGCGTGGTCCGCGCGGGGGCCGTACGCCTGGGAGCACGCCCGGGGCTGTGTTCGGCTGGTTACCCGAAACTCGCCGGATGGGGAGCGGCCCGCGCCCGTAGGCTGGACGGTATGACCGTGACGGGGGAAGCGCGCCACGAGGCGGCCGGGGGGCCGTGGTGGTGGGAGAGACGGCGCAGTGCCGTGTTCGATGTAGGGCTTGCGGCGGTGTCCGCGGCCGAGTGTGCGGTGGAGGGGTATGCCTTCGCCGAGCGGGGTGGTCTGCCGGTCGGCGTCGGTGTGCTGGTCGGGTTGGTGGTCGGTTCGGTGCTCGTGCTGCGGCGGCGGTGGCCGATCGTTGTGGTGCTCGTTTCGATCGCCGTGGCGCCGGCGAGCATGGGTCTGCTGCTCACGGTGATCGGGTTGTATTCGTTGGCCGCGTCGGATGTGCCCCGGCGGATCACGGGTGTTCTCGCCGGGATGCTGCTGCTCGGCACGCTGGCAGTGCTGTGGGTGCGGATGGTGCAGGACCAGGACCAGCTGCACTTCGGTGGTTGGTTCGTGCCGTTCGTGGCGGTGTTGATGTCGCTGGGCTTGACCGGCCCTTCGGTGCTGCTCGGCCTGTATGTGGGGGCGCGGCGGCGGCTGATGGAGTCGCTGCGGGAGCGGGCGGATTCCCTTGAGCGGGAACTGCAGCTTCTTGCGGAGCGGGCCGAGGAGCGGGCCGAGTGGGCGCGGGGTGAGGAGCGGACGCGGATCGCGCGGGAGATGCACGATGTGGTCGCGCACCGGGTGAGTCTCATGGTGGTGCATGCGGCTGCGCTGCAGGCGGTGGCGCGGAAGGATCCCGAGAAGGCGGTCAGGAACGCCGCGCTGGTCGGGGACATGGGGCGCCAGGCGCTGACGGAACTACGGGAGATGCTGGGCGTCCTGCGTGCCCACGAGCCCGCGGCCGAGCCCGTTCCGGAGCCGGCTCCGGATCCCGCGGATGCACCGCCGCTGGCCGCGGTCGGGGCGGCGGCCGCGGCGGCCGCGGTTCGTGCGGAGACCGAGCAGGGGCCGTGTCTGGCGGAGGTGGACACGCTGGTGGATCAGTCGCGGGCCGCGGGGATGGCGGTGGATCTGTCCGTGGACGGTGAGCCGGCCGCGTATGGCGGCGAGGTCGAGCAGACGGCGTACCGCGTGATTCAGGAGGGCCTCACCAATGTGCACAAGCACGCGCCGGGTGCGAAGACCTGGGTGCGGCTCGCGCATCGGCCGGGTGAGGTGGCGATGCAGGTGGAGAACGGCCCTTCTCCGGAGGGTGCGGTCGACGGGGCGCGGTTGCCGAGTGGCGGGAACGGGCTTGTGGGGATGCGGGAGCGGGTGACGGCGCTCGGGGGAGTGTTCGTGGCGGGCCCGACCGACCGTGGGGGGTTCCGCGTCTCGGCGGTGATTCCGGGCGACGTGGCTGCGGCTTGACGCGGTGTTCCCGGGCGACGTGGCTGCGGCTTGACGCGATGATTCCGGGCCACGCGGCCTCGGCCTGACGAGAGGTGATCGGCTTGAAGTCACCGCTGTCGTCGTCCGGACCGGGTTCGCGGGCTCGGCCGCGGCTCCTGATGGCGGGGTCTCGTGCCCTCGGGCGGTGAATCCCGGCGTCCGCGTGCCCCCGGCACGTGGCGGCGGTGCTCAGGGCGGAGTCAGGCGTACGGGTGCCGCTCCCGAGGTCAGCATGGTCAGGGCGGCGTCCAGGTCGTGGCCCAGGTACCAGTCCCCGGAGTGGTCGAGGCTGTAGACGCGGCCCTGGGTGTCGAGGGCGAGGATGCCCTGGCCCGAGGAGTCGGAGCCGAGGGGGCTGAGTTCGGTGCCGAGGGCGCGGCCGAGGTCGCCGAGGGTGCGGGCCATGTGGAGGCCGTGCAGCGGGTCGAAGTGGACGGTGGCGGGTGTGATCTGGCGGCCTTTTCCCGGCGGGGTGAGGTGCAGGCCGCCGAATTCCGCCCAGGCCTCGACGGCCGCGGGGGACACGGTGTGCCGGTGTCCGGCGGGTGACACGTGCGAGCGCAGGACGTCGGCCCAGTATTCGGCGCGCTTGATGTCCCAGCGTCCTGGCTGCCAGCCGGCGGCGCGGAGGGTGGCGTCGGTGGTGACGGGGAACCGGGTGGTTGAGGTGCGGTCCGTGGGCATCAGTCGGCGTTCCCCGTCGGTGCGTGGTGCGGTGCTCGGTGCGTTTCGGGTTCGACGATGCGTACGCCGAGGTGGTCGATGAGGGCGGTGCAGGAGCGGCAGGGCGGGGCGAAGGTGCCGTGCAGCGGGTCGCCGTCCTCGCGGATCCGGCGGGTGGTGAGTTTGGCGTGTTTGAGTGCTTTGCGCGCTTCACTCGCGGTGAGGGGTTTGCGCTGGGCGCGTTTGGAGCGGGTTGCCTCGTAGGAGATGAGGTGGCGGGAGATGAGGGCGGCTTCGGCGCAGCGGCCGGTGAAGCGTTCGCGCTGTCCGCTGGTGAGGGTGTCGAGGAAGTCCTGGACGAGCGGGTGCAGGGTGGGCGGCAGTTCGCTGCGGCCGGCGGTGGCGGTGAAGGTTTCGCCGCGTACGTACAGGGCAGCGGCGACGTTGGGGAGGATGCCGTCGCGGCGGTGAAGCAGGACGGGCGGGGCGGTCTCGTCCTCGCCGGACCAGCTGAGGCGTGGATCTCCCGGTGCTGCGGCCGTGCTGCGCTCCTGTGTGGTGTGCATGCTGATGCATCCCTCCCCGTGCTGCGGCCGTGGCCGCGCCCCCGTTGATGTGCACGCGCTCCCCCGAGCGCGTTCCAGGGGTGTCCGGAGGATCTGGACACCCCCTGACAGCCTGCCAAATTGCGTGGGAGATGTGGAAGCCGGGAGGGTTTCATTCCCTTTCGTACTGCTGTGCGCCACCGGTGGGCGCGGCTGACTGTCACGGTGGCGTGACAGCTGGTCATGCGGGCCGAGGGGCGTCGGGCGGCATGACCTGTGGACACCCCCCACGCCCGGTGACCGGTGTTGCGTCAGCGCATAGGCTTGGGCGCGACAAGCCATACGCATGGGTCGTTCGAACAGCGCCGCAGGGGGCAACCGCCATGACGACAGGTCGGCTCGGGGAGGGCGCGCCGCCCAGGGCTTCGGGCTATGCGCAGGCCGTGCCGCCGAACGCTGCCTACGCCGGTCAGACCGTGCATTTCCCGGATCCGGTCCGTGCGGGCCGCCATCCGCGGGGTGTGCGGATCGACGACCGCGGCTACCCGGACTTCTCCGCGTACGCGCGCGCGGCGACGGAGATCGCCGATCCGCCGGAGGGTTTCGGGGTCGACGAGCTGCGCCTCACGGACTACGTATCTGCGAACGCGGCGATGTCCGCGCAGGGCCATGACCTGTGGGACACGATCCCGGCGGTCGCGACCCCGCACGGCTGGACCTGGCACCACGTGCCGGGCACCCGCCGTCTGGAACTGGTCCCCGCCGAGGTCAAGGCGCTGCTGCGGCACCACGGCGGTCTGGCGACGGCGCCCGTCGACCAGGGCAAGCGTGGCACCCGCCCGCTGCAGGAGCCCCGCCCGGCGCACTTCGGTCTGCCGAAGGCCGCGGTGGCGGTGACCGAGCAGCAGCTGCTCGGTGTGGAGGAGGATCTGGGCTACCGGCTGCCGGGCGCGTACCGCGCGTTCCTGAAGGCGGCCGGCGGCTGCGCGCCGGTGGGCGCGGCGCTCGATGCCGAGCTGGGCCTCCTGATCGACCAGCCGTTCTTCACGGTCCGTGAAGAGGCGGCGGTCAATGACCTCGTGTACGTCAACAAGTGTCTGCGCGATCACCTCACGAAGGACTACCTGGGGGTGGCGTTCGTGCAGGGCGGCATCCTCGCCGTGAAGGTGAAGGGCGAGCGGGCCGGTTCGGTCTGGTTCTGCGCGTACGACGATGCGCGGGACAGCGGTGAGACGGCCGGCTGGTCGCCCGCCGAGCGCGTGGAGCGGCTGCTGCTGCCGTGCGGTGAGGACTTCGACGCGTTCCTGACCCGGCTCGCGGGGAACCCGCCCGAGCTGGAGACCGTGGCCAACCTGATGGTGGACGGCGGCTTCGCGCGCGCCGTTCCGGTGGGGGAGTGACCTTCCGATGGTGACCTTCGCGCAGGCGCAGGAGCGCGCGGAAGAGTGGATCAACGGCGATGTGCCCGGCTACCAGCACCGTGAGGTGCGGGTGCGGGAGTTCGAGCTCGGTTTCGTCGTCTGGGCGGAGGACCGCGAGGACGGTCCGCGCTCCGACGGCGGCCGCCAGCGGCTCGTCATCGCACGCGACAGCGGCGAGGCGAGCCTGTGGCCCGGGCTGCCGGTCGGCGAGGTGATCCGGCGGTACGAGGAGGAGTACGGCACGGTCGACACGCCCCCGGCCGCGGCGGAGCCCGCGAAGCCGGAGCGGGTGGACCTCAACCAGACGTCGTTCCTGCTGACTCCGCCGGAGTGGCTGCAGGAGGCGGCGGACCGGATGGGGGTGCCGGACCGGCGGGAGGGGGCTTCGTCTTCGTCTTCGGGGGGCGAGTCCGCTTCGGGGAGCGCGTCTGCTTCGGGTGAGGCGTCTGCTTCGGGTGAGGCGTCTGCTTCGGGTGGGGCGTCTGCTTTCCCGGTGGCGGACGCGGCGCCGTCCGCGGACGGCGCGCAGGACGCCGGTCGGGGCGCGCAGGACGCCGCCCCGGGCACGGCGGCCGGCGGGACCGCCTGGCCGAGCGCCGGTGGCGCCCCGGCCGGTTCGCCCGCCGCGCCCGAGAGCGCGACGCCGTGGGCCGGTACGGACATCAGCGCCGGGGACGACCAGCCCGCGACGATGTTCGCCCCGCCGCTGTCCGGTTCGGACGACGATTCCGACAGCACGCCGCCGGCGGCTTCGCCCGAGGCGAAGACCGCGCTGATGTCGGGCGGCAGCCAGCTGCCGCCGACCGCGGTCTCGCCGGTCCTCGGCGGCGACCCGTCCCTCGGCGGCCGGGAGCCGGCCGCCCCCGCCGCCCCCGGCGGCAGCACGCCGCCGCCCCCGTCGTACGCCCACCCGAACCGTCCTGCTCCGCAGCCGCCCGGCGGCTCGCAGGCCTCGGCCGACTCGTCCGGTGCCGGTTCGGGGGCGGGCGCGGGCGCCGAGGACATCGCCAACGCCGCGACCAGCAAGGCCGCCCCGCCGCGTGCCGCCCGCGGCGCCGGTGCGGGCACGCCCGCGCCGCCGGGCGAGCCCGGCACC